>JBHIBA010000035.1:0-23295 GCA_046758845.1 Nitrospinota bacterium | reverse complement strand
GCGGCCACGGGGTGGTTGGCCTCGGTGTTGGAGCCGGCCACCAGGGCCACGTCGGCCAGCCCCACGTCCGCGAAGACGTTGGACACCGCCCCGCTGCCGATCTGCTCCATGAGCGCGGCGACCGACGAGGCGTGGCACAGCCGGGTGCAGTGGTCTACGTTGTTCGTCCCGAAGACGACGCGGATGAGTTTCTGGAAGAGATAGTTATCCTCGTTGGAGCACTTGGCGGAGCCGAAACCGGCCAGGGCCGAAGAACCGTGCCCCTCCCGGATGGAGAGGAACGTGCGGGCCGCCAGGTCCATGGCCTCGTCCCAGGATGCCTCCCGAAAGGCCTCCCGGGGGTCCGCCAGGGCCTCGGGGTCTTTGGGGGCGCCCTCTTTGCGGATCAGGGGGACCGTCAGGCGGTCTTTGTGGTGGGCGTAGTCATAGCCGTATCGGCCCTTGACGCAGAGCCGGCCGTGGTTGACCGGGCTATCGCGGCCCGTGACGCCCACGATGCGGCCTTCCTGGACGTGATAGGCGATGGAACAGCCGACGCCGCAATAGGGGCAGACCGAATTGACCTTCTTCGCCGCGGCCGTCCTTTCGGCCACCAGGGGCTTGTCCAGCAGGGCGCCGGTGGGGCAGGCGGCCACGCATTCCCCGCAGGAGACGCAGGTGGACCGGCCCATGGGCAGGTCGAAATCGAACCCGATCTTGGCCATGAACCCTTTCCCGCTGCGTCCGATGACGTCGTTGGATTGTAAATCCGTGCAGGCGCGGATGCAGCGGTCGCACAGGATGCAGGCGTTGTGGTCGACGTGGATCGCCTTGGAGGAGGCGTCCCGGCCGTCGGGGCGGACCCGCCGGGAAAGCCGCGAGGCCGTCACGCCGTAGCGTTCGGCGAGGACCTCCAGCTCGCAGTCGTAAGTCCTGCGGTGCTTCTCGCACGGAGCGGGGTGGTCCGCCATGAGGAGCTCGACCAGCATCCGCTGGGATTTCACAACCCTTTCGGAATCGGTGCGGACGACCATCCCCTCTTCGGCCAACCGGCAGCACGAGGGCGCAAGGACGCGCGCGCCCTGCACCTCGACCACGCAGACCCGGCAGACCCCTACCGGGTTCAGCTTGGGCTCGTGACAGAGGGTTGGGATGTGGACGCCGAGAGAGCGGGCGGCGTCGTAAAGGGTCGTCCCTCCGGGGACCGTGATCTCCCGGTCGTCAATTTTCAGTGTGACGGCTTTCACGGCTTCCGCGACGGCCATCGTAGAGTTTCCTCATTACTTCATGGACGCTCCGGCACAGGATGCGCCCTTCCCTCAAGAAGACCCCCAGCCCCGATCGGCCCCTGGATGAACCCTTAGTGGACCTCTACTGGACCTCAAAGTTCATTCTATCCGAGGAACGACTTCTTCCGGGAAGTGACGAATGAACGAGAGGATGGGGTTGGGCGCAGCCTGCCCCAAGCCGCAAATCGACGTATCCATCATCGCTTCCGAAAGCTCTTCGATCACACCGACGGCTCCGGGCCGGCGTCGCCCCGCCAAGGCGTCTTGCAGGATATCGACGATCTTCTCCGTTCCCATCCGGCACGGGACGCACTTGCCGCACGACTCGTTCCTGAAAAATCTCATGGCGTTCAGAGCGAGGGCCAGGATGCTGCGCCCCTCCGCGACGGCCACCACAGCCCCCGAACCCAGCATCGACCCGGCCTCGGCCAGAGGTTTGAAATCCAGCGCGATGTCGGCCATCGACGCCGGCAGAAACCCGGAGGAAGCCCCCCCCGGCATGAAGGCCTTCAGCCGCCCGCCGCCGGACACTCCGCCCCCGTATTCCTCAATGAACCTCCCGGCCGAGATCCCCAAGGGGACCTCGTAAGCGCCGGGCCGGTTGACGTCGCCCGAGAGGGCCAGGAACTTCAGGCCCGCGGCATCCCCTTCCCCCTGGGAGACGAACCAATCGGGGCCGTGCACGAGGATGCAGGGAACCAGGGCGAAGGTCTCCACGTTGTTGATGAGGGTCGGTTTGCCGAAGAGGCCGTGCGTACCGGGGAAGGGGGGTCTGTTCCGGGGCTCGGCGCGTTTCCCCTCCAGGGCCTCCAGAAGCGCCGTTTCCTCCCCGCAGATGTACCCCCCGGGGCTGACGAAAACTTCGATGTCGAAGGAAAGGCCGGAGCCCAGGATGTTGCGGCCCAGCAGGCCCTGCGTTCTGGCCTCCTCGAGTTCCCGTTCAAGACCAGGGATCACGTGGTCGTACTCGTGCCGGAGGTAAATCACCCCCTTTTCCGAGCCGACGGTGAGCGCCCCCAGGATCATCCCCTCGACGACCAGGTGAGGGAGGGCCTCCAGGATCGCCCGGTCCTTGAAGGTTCCGGGTTCACTCTCATCAGCGTTGCAAACCACGTATTTTGGCGACCCGGGGGCTTTGCGGACAATCTCCCACTTGATTCCCGCGGGGAAGCCCGCCCCGCCCATCCCGCGAAGCCCCGCTTGCCTCAGCCGTTCGATGATCTCGGGCTTCTCAAGGGTCTTTTCGAAGGCGCCGTCGGCGACGAGCCTCCGAACGGCCCCGTACTTGGACTTTCCCTGGTAGGGATCGGCTTTCCAGGCGTTTTGAGAGGCTATGGGGGGTTTCGATTCGAGGTGTTCTCCAGAGAGGGCGGATTCGACCAGGGCAGCAACGGCCTCCGGTGAAATGCTGTCGTGGATGTGATCATTTACAGAGACCGCGCACGGCCGGTCACATCGGCCAAGGCAGGAAACCTCTCTCACCTGAATCTTCTCTTTCTCCCGATTCGGTATCCGAGCAAGGACTTGCTCTTTGGCCGACTCCGCCCCCTGGAGGTGGCAGGCCAGGTCGGCGCAGATTCCCAGACGGACGGGCGGGGGAGGCTCCAGGTGAAAATGGGGGTAAAAGGAGGCAACGCCCTGAATTTCGTACAGTGGAATTCGGTTTCTTTCGGCCAGCGCACGCAGCTCGACCTCCGGCAAAAAGCCGTGCTTCTCTTGCACGGATTTGAGATCGTTGATGAGCATCCGGCCTTCCCGTGGAATCGCGAATCAGAAGGGTACTAGCGTACGAGGAATCCGTTCCTTTCGATTTGGAACACAACACCCTTCTCATCATAACTCAAACTCAAGAATTATCGTAAAGGCCCTAGAAAAATCAGGCGTTGAGGGTAAACTATAAAGAAGGTAGGCAAGCGAGGCGAGACTGCCCGGCGGTGTTCGTCCGGCGCAAGGGGGAGTTGAGCGCCCGAATCGGCGACGGCAGAGAATGAAAACCGGATGGCAAAGCCGAAAGACGCTCCCTGAACAGGTTCAGAAGCATATGGGACGTTCCCTCCGCAATAAGAGAAAATCCCAGGGGGCCTTTTTGGGCACTTGCGTGCCGGCCGGACTGCGGTTGGAGGCGCGTAGGCTCAAACCGGGCGTCTTTGGCGCACACCTTCCGAGAGGTGATTCAGCAGGCACGCCAGTGCCCAAAAAGCGTCCCCCGCAAAGAAGTTTCCTCTCAAATCTCCCTCGCGCCGGTGGGCGGGCTCACCGTCCGTGTCTCATATGTCTTGAACCAGTACACTCCCTTGACAGGGGCCAGGACGACGGCTAGGGTGTCCAGCCGAGCGGGAACAAGAACCCCTCGTTTTGCACTGCCTGGATCTGTAGGCGATGCTGGCTAGTTACTTTCCCATCTTCGTGATGCTGGTCCTTGTGACGGCGTTCGCGATCATGAACCTCATGCTCTCCTCTCTCCTCGGCCGCAGGCGGCGGGGGACCATGAAGGACAGTCCGTATGAATGCGGGGTGGAGCCCATCGGGAACGCCCGAATCCGCTTCTCCGTCAAGTTTTACATCATCGCCATGCTCTTCATCCTTTTTGATATTGAGGTGGTGTTTCTGTTTCCTTGGGCGGTGGTTTTCCGCGACCTGAAGGTCTTCGGCTTCGTGGAAATGGGGGTTTTCATCGGGATCCTGGCCCTCGGCCTGCTCTATGTCTGGCGGCGCGGGGCCCTGGATTGGACGTAGAACGTGGGACTGGAAGAGCATCTCAAAGACAACGTGGTCCTGGCCCGGCTGGACGACCTGGTAAACTGGGCGCGAAAGAACTCCCTTTGGCCCGCCCTATTCGGGTTGGCCTGCTGCGCCATCGAGATGATGGCGACCTCAGCCTCGCGGTTCGACCTGGCGCGGTTCGGCGCGGAAGTCTTCCGGGGCTCGCCCCGCCAGGCGGATGTGATGATCGTGGCCGGCCGGGTTTCGAAGAAGATGGCTCCGGTGATCCGGCGCCTGTACGAACAGATGCCGGAGCCCAAGTGGGTGATCTCCATGGGCGCCTGCGCTTCGACGGGTGGAATCTTCAACAATTACGCCCTGGTTCAGGGGGTTGACCAAATCATCCCAGTGGACGTTTACGTTCCGGGTTGTCCTCCGCGGCCCGAGACCCTCATCGATTCCATCTTGAAGCTCCAGGCGAAGATCGAGAAAGAATCCCTGAAAGCGAAGGTTTGATTTCCTAGCCACCGCGCCGGCGCAAGCGGTCTGCGCGTGCGCAGCGGGATTTGACGGGCGATTTTTTTGGATCGGCTTGTGACAGATTTCACATGTAGCACCCGGAGAGACGATGTCCGCATCTGAGCCCGGCGAAGGCCGAACGGCAAACATGGAGAAGGAGCAGGCCCCCTCAGAGGGACCGCCGGAGCCGGAACAGCCGGCGGTCGCCTTGTCGCAGAGGACGGTGGAGCTCCTGCGCCGGGAGTTCGGCGACGCGGTCCGAAGCGTGGCCTATTTTCGCGACGAGACCACCATCGAGGTCGAGCCCGGCCGGGTGATGGAAGTCTGCCGGTTCCTGCGGGATCACCCAAATCTCAAGTACAACTTTCTGGCCGACCTCTGCGGTGTGGACCGGCTCTACCTGGACGTGGACGGACCCCGGTTCGCCGTGGTGTACACCCTGTATTCCATTCCCTGTAACCGGCGCGTTCGTTTGAAAGCATGTGTCGATGGGACCCCCCCCGCCGTGGACTCGGTGACCCCGGTATGGACCTCGGCCAACTGGCAGGAGCGAGAGGCGTACGACCTGGTGGGCATCCACTTTCGGGGACATCCGAACCTGGAGCGGATTCTGACGCCGGAAGGGTTCGAGGGGCATCCCCACCGGAAAGACTTCCCCGTGGGGGACGAGCCGGTCGAGTTCACCGGCGCCCAGGAGTTCCTGCGCTACCGTCACCCGACGACCATCGAGGAGTCTGTGAGCAGCCACCGGCGGCCCGGCCCCTCCCCGGAAGATCCGGCCAGGGAGTCAACCCATGACTGAGATCCTGGACGACATCGCAGCCCCGTGGGGTGAGGTAGATAAGGCTGGCAAGGGGGAGGACGTTTCCGGCCTCGGCGCCGAGACGATGACCCTCAGTATGGGTCCGCAGCATCCGAGCACGCACGGGGTACTGCGGTTGATCCTCGAGCTCAACGGAGAGACCGTCCTCGGGGCCAAGGCCGACATCGGCTACCTCCACACCGGCATGGAAAAGACGATGGAGGCCAAGACCTACACCCAGGCGCTCACCGTCACCGACCGGATGGACTACCTGGCCCCTCTCTCCAACAACCTGGCCTATGTTCTGCCGGTGGAAAAGCTGCTGGGCCTGGAGATCCCTCCGCGCGCCCAGTACGCGCGGGTCATCCTGGCCGAGCTGACGCGCATCGCGAGCCACCTGATCTGGCTGGCCACACACGCCCTGGACCTGGGGGCCATGACCGTCTTCCTCTACTGCTTCCGGGAGAGGGAGCAGGTGGTGCGGATCTTCGAGCGGGTCTCGGGGGTGCGGATGATGACCAGCTATTTCCGCATCGGGGGCCTCGCCCGGCCGCTTTATCCCGAGTTCGAAGAGGAGGTCTGGGCCTTTCTCAACGCCTTTCCGGACCGGATCGACGAGTACGAGACCCTGCTCACGGACAACCCCATCTTCAAACGTAGGACGGTGGGAGTGGGGGCTTTCACCGCCGAGCAAGCCATCGACCTCGGGCTCAGCGGGCCGAACCTGCGCGCCTGCGGCGTAGCCTTGGACATGCGCAAAGCTCAGCCCTACAGCAGCTACGATCATTTTGACTTCGAGATCCCCACACAACAAAACGGCGACGTCTACGACCGCTACCGGGTCCGCATCGCTGAGATGCGCGAGAGCGTGAAGATCATCCGGCAGGCCCTGGACCGCCTGCCCGACGGCCCCGTCCTGGCGGACGCGCCTAAGATTGTCCCGCCCCCGAAGGAGCGGTTGGCCTACGACATGGAGGCCCTGATCCACCACTTCCTGATTTTCACCCACGGTTTCAACGTGCCCAAGGGGGAGGCCTACGTCCCCATTGAGGGGCCGCGCGGAGAGGTCGGCTTCTACATTGTGAGCGACGGGGGGCCGAAACCCTACAAGGCCAAGCTGCGCCCGCCGTCCTTCGTCAGCGTGCAGGCCCTGGAGAAAGTGGTGGTCGGCAGGATAGTGGCGGACGTTGTGGCCATCATCGCCAGTCTGGACTTCATCCTCGGTGAGGTGGACCGGTGAGCGGCACGGGCGGATCTCCCTTGAGGTTCTCGGAAGAGGGCCTCGCCGAATTCGAGCGCATCTGCGGCCGGTATCCGGTTCGGCGGTCCGCCCTGATCCCGACCCTTCAACTGGCCCAAGGGGAATTCGAATATCTCTCCCCCCCGGTCATTCAGTACGTCGCCGAGCTGCTGGAGCTGTCGGCGATGGACGTCCTGAGCGTGACCAGCTTCTACGAGATGCTCCACACGGAGCCGGCGGGCAAGCGCCACATCTGGGTCTGCCACAACCTGAGCTGCAACCTTTTCGGGGCCGAAGAGATCATCCGGCGCCTGGAGGAACGGCTCGGCATCCGGGTGGGCCAGACCACGAAAGACGGACGGTTTTCCCTGGCGCGGGCCGAGTGCCTGGGGGCGTGCGACAAGGCGCCCATGTTGTGGTGCAATGATGCGTTCTGCGTGAATCTGACGCCCGAGAAGGTGGACGCCCTCATTGCCGAGTGGAAGAAGGAGATGGAAGGGGGCGGGGCCGAATCGCCCGCCGGTAGGCCGACGCCGGAGTCCCGGCCGGCTGAGGGCAAAACGGGTTCCACCTCCGGTGAGGCGGATGGGGATGAAAGGCTGGATTCCCAGGGGGGCCTTCCTTCGGCTTCGCTCAGGACAAGCTTTGAAAACCAGCCCCCCCGGAACCCCCCGGAAAACTTTCCATTCGCGAAAGGGGGCGACCCTGTAGGGCCGCCCCTTTCGCCAAAACCTGGCCAAACGAAGAAGCCATCTGGCAGGTCAAAGATCACCGGAAAGGCCAAATCCACACCCAACCCAAGCAGGCCCGGCCATGCAACGCCGGGCCGGTAGGGCGGGCTTCCAGCCCGCCTTCCGCGGGCGGCCAAGATGGCCGCCCTACGGGGGGGCGCGGGGGGCCGGACGAGAAAAATGAGCACCGAGGTCGTTCGGATCGTCACAAAAAACGTGGAGGAGGAGGGGAGTCATGCCCTGCAGGGCGCCCTCGCAAACGGGGTCTACCGGGGCATCCAGAAACTCCTGGAGGAGAAACCCGATCCCGCTTCTGTGATTGAGACGGTCAAGGCGTCGGGACTTCGGGGGCGCGGGGGGGCGGGCTTCCCCACCGGTGTCAAGTGGAGCTTCGTGCCCAAGGACCACCCGGGCCCGAAGTACCTTTGCGTGAATGCGGACGAAAGCGAGCCGGGGACCTTCAAAGACCGCCTCCTCCTGGAGGAGGACCCACACCTGCTCCTGGAAGGCGCCCTGATCGCCTGCTACGCCGTCGGCATTCAAACCGTGTACGTCTACGTTCGGGGGGAATACGGCTTCGCCTACCAGCGGCTTCAGGCCGCCGTGGAGGAGGCCTACAAAGCCGGTTATCTGGGCCAAAACATCCTCGGAAAGGGCTTCAAGTGCGAGGTCCATCTGCACCGGGGCGCAGGGGCCTACATCTGCGGGGAGGAGACGGGCCTGCTGGAATCCCTGGAGGGGAAACGGGGCCAACCCCGTCCCAAACCCCCATTCCCCGCTTTGAAGGGCCTTTACGGTTGCCCGACGGTGATCAACAACGTGGAGACGCTTTGCTCCCTGGCCGACATCGTCCTCAATGGACCGGAGTGGTTCGCCGGGATCGGATTCGAGCGCAACACGGGGACGCGGGTCTTCGCCGTCAGCGGGCACGTCAAGAAGCCCGGCTGCTATGAGCTGCCCCTGAATGTGACCTGCCGGGAGCTGATTTACGAGCACACAGGGGGAATCACCTGTGACCGGGCGCTCAAAGCCGTGATCCCCGGTGGTGCGTCCGCCCCGATGATCTCAGCCGATGAGATCGACGTGAGGATGGGCTTCGACACCCTGGCGGCCATCGGGACCATGGGCGGGTCCGGGGCGGTCATCGTCATGGACGAGACCACCGACATCGTTCAGGCCACATACGTCCTGACGCGGTTTTTCCACCACGAGTCCTGCGGGCAGTGCACCCCTTGCCGCGAGGGAACCGGATGGGCCCACCGGATCTTGAAGCGAATCCTGGACGGAGATGGGAGACCGGAGGACCTGGATCTTCTGCTGGAGATGTCGGCCAACATCAAAGGGGGGCGGTGTCTCTGTCCGCTGGGGGACGCCGCCTGCGGGCCCATCGAAAGCAGCCTCCGGAAGTTCAGGGAAGACTACGAGGCCCACATCCGGCGCGCGCCGGTGCCTGTCTAGCCAGGTATCAGGCGACTAGCGCCCGGACCCGAAGGGGGGTCGCGCGGACAATGCCGACCGTCACCATTGACGAAAGGACCATCGAGGTCGAGCCCGGCTCGACCATCATCCAGGCGGCGGACGCCCTGGGGATCTATATTCCCCGGTTCTGCTACCACCACAAGCTGTCGGTGGTGGCCCAGTGCCGCATGTGCATGGTGGAGATTCAGAAGCCCGCGCCGCCTCCGGGCGCTCCGCCGAGGCCCTTCACGGCTTGCTCGACGCCTGTGAGTGAGGGGATGGTCGTCTCGACCGATTCTCCGGTCGCCGTCCAGGCCCAGAAGGGGATCGTCGAGTTCCTCCTGATCAACCACCCCCTGGATTGCCCCATCTGCGACCAGGGGGGCGAATGTCCCCTCCAGGACATTACGATGGCCTTCGGGAAGTCGCTCACCCGCAGCGAATTCATGCGGCGGACCTATCCCAAGCTCGACATCAGCCCCTTCATCGAGCCGGAGATGAACCGTTGCGTTCATTGCACCCGGTGCATCCGCTTCAGCGACGAAATCGACGGGGGAAGCGAGTTCGGCTTCGTGGACCGGGGCGATCGGACGCTGGTGGACGTGAATCATGACTTGGACGTCTCCGTGAAGTCCACCGTGTCGGGAAACGTCATCGACCTCTGCCCGGTGGGGGCCCTCACCAACAAGCCCTACCGCTTCAAGGCCCGCGTGTGGGAGATGGACGAGAAGAAGACGCCGTGCCTTCTCTGTCCTGTGCAGTGTACGACCAAGGTGTGGACGCGAGAAAACGGCCTCATGCGCGTGACGGCCGGGAACAACGAGGCCGTCAACGAGTGCTGGGTCTGCGACGCCGGCCGGTGGGGGATGGAGTTCGTCACAAGCGGCAAAAGGCTCAAGGCGCCGGCGGTCGGCCGCGCCGGGGGCCGGACCGAGGTGAAGTGGGAAGAGGCGATGGCCCGGACGGCCGAGGCCCTGCAGCGCGTCCGCGACACCCACGGCCCGGAGGCCATCGCCGGGGTCGGCGGCGCCCGCTCGACGAACGAAGCCGCCTATCTTTTCCAGAAGCTGATGCGGGGGGTTCTGGGAACGAACCACATCGATGCGCGTACGCAGGTCCTGGACGTGGCCGCCACCGATGCATTCATTCGAAGCCGCGGGTACCCGGGGCTGAGCCTGAGCTTTGAGGAATTCGACAAAGCGCCGGGGGCCTTCGTGTTCGGGTCGGACCTGTTCTATGAGCATCCCATATTGGCCTTGCGGCTGCGGAAGGCCCTGAAGGCCGGAAAGAACCTGGTGCTGGCGCATCCCCGGCGGGTCTCTTTGAACACCGCCGGAGCCGTGCGCCTTCAGTACTCCCCGGGGGCCGACCGGGCGCTCCTCCTGGGGCTCTGGGCGGCGCTGAGAGAACGGGGAATCGGCCTGTCCGTTCCTCCGGACGCGGATGTGCCGCTGGACCAGGCGGCCCGTGCAGCCGGCGTCAGCGGGGACGACCTGCGCCGCGCGGCGGAGATCGTCGGCGGGGATGCCGGTTGCGTCCTCCTGATGGGGCCGGGCGTCGGGCACTTTTCGGCCTCCTCCCTGTTCGCCGCCCTCGAGGCGGCTCTCCCTCAATCCCGCGGGGGATACCTCCATACCGGCCCCAACCTACAGGGCGCCATGGACATGGGATGCCTGCCCTACACCCTTCCCGGCTACCGGCCGCTCGGGAGGGACGATGGCCTCTCGGAGGCCGGTGGCCTCCGATATCCCGGATGGAGAGGGCTTGACACAGGGGGGATCCTGGCGGCGGCCCGGGAGGGCCGGATCAAAGCCCTCTATCTCTTAGGGGCCGACCCCATCCGAGACCTTCCCGATCCTCAGGGGGTTCGGGAGGCGTTGGCGAATCTGGAGCTGCTCGTCGTTCAGGACAGCCTGCCGAACTTCTGTTATGAGTTCGCCGACATCCTGCTCCCGTCCCGGACGGCGACGGAGGTCGAAGGATCGGTTACGGGCGTCGGCCGGCGCGTCCAGTCGCTCCGCGTCGCCGTCCGCCCGCATCCGGGAACGCGGCCCGAGTGGGAGGTGTTGCAGGGGCTCATCTCCGGGCTGGGCGCCCCTGCGCAGCCCAGCGGCTTGGGCGGCGTCCAAGGGGAGATCGGCCGGGCCGTCCCGGCCTACTCGCGCATCCGAAGCGGCGGCCTGAAGGGCGACGGATTCCAGTGGCCGGTGGACGGGCTCACGGGGGGATGGGTGGAGGGGGTGACCTCGGGCGGTGGCGACGTCGGCGCGGTCCCGGTGAGCCAGGGAAGCGGGACAGGCGGCCCAGGCCTCCGGCTGCTGACCTCGCCGCACCTTTTCTGCTCGGGACCCATGGTGGCCGAGTCGAAGGCCATCCAGGCGTCCGGCCCGCAGGCCTACGCCGAACTTCATCCGGAAACCGCCTCGGCCCTCGGGGTTTCCGGCGGGGAGCGCGCGCGCCTATCTTCGCCGAAAGGGGCCATCGCGGTCGCGGTCCGCGTCGATCGGAAGACCCCTGCGGGGGCCGTGTACGTTCCCAGCGGGGCGGGAGACTCTCCTTCGAACGCCCTTTTGTCGGCCGGCGACCTCGCGCCGAGGGTCAGATTGGAGAAGGCGCCCGGATGACTGCCTTTGTCTTGGCGGCAGTGCTGAAGGTCTTCGTGGTCATCAACCTCCTCCTCCTTGTGGTGGCCTACATGACGTACCTGGAGAGGAAGGTCATCGGGCACATCCAAGTCCGCCTGGGGCCGATGCGGGTCGGTTTCCACGGCCTGCTGCAACCTATCGCCGACGGGATCAAGCTGCTCTTCAAGGAGGACGTGATCCCGCGGGACGCGAACCGGTGGGTCTTCATGATGGCCCCGGTGATGACCCTCATCCCGGCCCTCGCGTCGTTTGCCATCATCCCCTTCGGCGACTCGATCTCCGTCATGGGGAGGTCCATCGACCTGGTGATCGCCGACGTGAACGTGGGGATCTTGTACTTCTTCGCCCTCTCCTCCCTGGGGGTTCTCGGACTGGTGATGGCGGGGTGGTCCTCCAACAGCAAGTACTCCCTGCTCGGCGGGCTGCGGTCCTCGGCGCAGATGATCAGCTACGAGCTCACGCTGGGGCTTTCCGTCGTGGGAATCATCATGATGACCGGCTCCCTGAGCCTGGTGGACATCGTGAACGCCCAGGCGAAGGTTCCCTTCATTGTTCTACAACCCTTGGGATTTCTGTTGTTCCTGGTAGCCGGGATCGCGGAGACCAACCGCTTGCCCTTCGACCTGCCGGAGGCCGAGACCGAACTGGTGGCGGGTTACCACACCGAGTACAGCAGCATGAAGTTCGCCATGTTCTTCATGAGCGAGTACGCGGCCATGATCACCATCTCGGCCCTGGCCTCGACGCTCTTCCTGGGGGGATGGCAGGGGCCGCTCCTGCCCGCCCAGCTCGCCGCGGCCAATGTCGTGAACCAGCTCCTGCCGGTGTTCTGGTTCCTGATCAAGACGTTTTTCTTCCTCTTCCTGTTCATCTGGCTTCGGGCAACGTTTCCCCGGCTGAGGTACGACCAGTTGATGGGCTACGGTTGGAAGGTCCTCCTTCCGCTGGCCCTGGCCAACATCATCATCACCGCGGGCGTCTTGGCGATCTGGGGCTGAAGGCGCAATCACGGCGAGGAACTCGCAATGATCGTGGAACTGGGAAAGGGCCTTGCGCTCACCTTCCGGCATCTGTTCAGGAGGCCGATCACCGTCCAATACCCCGAGGAGAAGGTCCCCATGGTGCCCGGCCACCGGGGACTTCACAAATTGATGCGGTACGAAGACGGCCCTTATGCGGCGATGGAGCGGTGTATCGGCTGCAAGCTCTGCCAGGCGGCTTGTCCGGTGGACTGCATCTACATCGAGTCGGCCGAGAACACGCCGGAAAACCGGGTCTCGCCGGGCGAGCGATACGCGTCGGTTTACGAAATCAACGAGTTGCGCTGCATCTACTGCGGCTTCTGCGAGGAGGCCTGCCCGACCGACGCCATCATCCTGGGTGAGGCGTACGAGTTCTCCAAGTACAGCCGAGATACGATGATCTATACGAAAGATATGCTTCTGGCGCCGCCCCCCGAAAATCCCCCCGCGGGGCCGGAACCCAAGGGCGCCACCGTCCCCCTGGGTGGGAGGCGGGTATAGCGATGCCGACCGTCCTGTTCTACGTATTCGCCGCCGCGGCGGTGATCACGGCGTTCATGGTGATCTGCTCCCGCAACGCCGTGTACAGCGCGCTTTACCTCATCGGGACGCTGTTCAGCCTGGCCTGCATCTTCCTCCTGCTTCACGCCGAATTCATCGCGGCCATCCAGGTATTGGTGTACGCGGGGGCCATCATGGTCCTGTTCCTGTTCGTCATCATGCTGCTCAACGTCGGACGCGAGCGGCGGGTGCCCATTAAACTCAAAGGACAGAAGGTCGCAGCCCTTCTGTTTTCTCTGGGTCTGCTGGCCGTCCTGTTCATCGGCACGCGCGGGGTTTCCAACCCGGACCCCATCGGGCCTTTTTCGCCGGAAAAGGTGGCCGAGATGGGCAACGTGAAGTCCATCGGCTGGCTTCTTTTCACGGATTATCTGTTCCCCTTTGAGGTCACGTCGGTGCTGCTGTTCGTGGCCATCGTCGGGGCCGTCGTGCTTGCGAGGCGGAATCCTTGATTCTCTCGACGAGCGGACTTTCGATCGAGCGGGTTCGCGCGCTGGAAGCGGCGGGCAAGACCTCCCTGAGGCGAAAATTCAGGGAACCTTCGGGCCGGGTCCGTCGAGGGCGGGCGGAGCCATTTCAGGGAATCACGAAGGCCGGAGAGAAATCGGTTTGGTCCCGCTTTCGCACTATCTGATCCTGAGCGCCGTCCTCTTCTCCCTGGGCGTCATCGGCGTCCTGTTGCGCCGGAACGCCATCATCATCTTCATGTCCATCGAGCTGATGCTGAACGCCGTGAACCTCACGCTGGTGGCGTTTTCCCGCTTCCTCCATACGCTGGACGGGCAGGTCTTCGTCTTCTTCGTCATGACGGTGGCCGCTGCGGAGGCGGCGGTGGGTCTGGTCATCATCATCTCCATCTTCCGCCACAAGCAATCCGTCGACGTGGACGAAGTCAACCTGCTCAAGTTGTAAGGCGATGCTGGAATTCCTCTGGCTGATTCCGACCTTCCCCGCCCTGGGCGCTGTCCTGAACGGCGTATTCGGCCGGTACGTAGGAAAACGCAACGCCGGTCCCCTGGCCTGTGCGGCAGCCGGGCTGAGCTTCGCCGCTTCCCTTTGGGCGTACTTCGCCTTGCTCGGTCTGGAGCCTGCCTCCCGCGCCGTCCACAAGACCTTTTACACCTGGATCGCCTCGGGCGACTTCGTCGTGAAGGCGTCCTTCCTCCTCGATCCCCTCTCGGCGGTGATGATCCTCGTGGTCACGGGCGTGGGCTTCATCATCCACGTCTACTCCATCGGCTACATGCACAAGGATCCGGGACAGGCCCGCTATTTCGCCTACCTCAACCTGTTCCTGTCCGCGATGTTGCTTCTGGTCCTGGCCGACAACTTCTTGCTCCTGTACGTCGGCTGGGAGGGCGTGGGCCTTTGCTCCTACCTGCTCATCGGATTCTGGTACGGAAAGAAAACTGCCGCCGACGCCGGAAAGAAGGCCTTCATCGTCAACCGCGTGGGGGACTTTGGATTCGCCGTGGCGATCTTCCTGATCTTCGCGACGTTCGGAACACTGGACTACGCGGGGGTCTTCGAAGCCGCCCCGGAGAAACTGACCGCCGGCGGGGCGACGGCGTCGGCCATTGCGCTCCTGCTCTTCTTCGGGGCAACCGGCAAGTCGGCGCAGATCCCTCTGCACACCTGGCTTCCCGACGCCATGGAGGGGCCCACCCCCGTCAGCGCCCTCATCCACGCCGCCACCATGGTGACGGCGGGCGTCTACATGGTGGCCCGAACCCACGTCCTGTTCCTGCTTTCGCCCGCCGCCCTGACGACGGTGGCGGTCGTCGGAACGGCGACGGCCCTTATGGCGGCCTTGATCGCCCTGGTGCAGACGGACATCAAGCGGGTGCTCGCCTACTCGACCATCAGTCAGTTGGGCTACATGTTCCTGGCCTGCGGGGTGGCCGCCTTCGGGACCGCGATGTTCCACCTGATGACGCACGCCTTCTTCAAGGCGCTGCTGTTCCTGGGCGCGGGAAGCGTCATTCACGCGATGGGCGGAGAGCAGAACATCCGGAAGATGGGGGGCCTTCGCCGCCAGATGCCCACGACCTACTGGACGTTCGTGGCCGGCGGATTGGCCCTGGCGGGGATCTTCCCCCTGGCGGGGTTCTTCAGCAAGGACGAGATTCTCTGGAAGGCCTGGTCCCAAGGCAACGCTGGGTTCTGGGTCCTGGGCGTGCTGATCGCGGCCATGACGGCCTTTTATATGTTCCGGCTCATCTTCCTGGCCTTCCACGGGTCTTACCGCTACGGGGGGGCTGCGGCGCCCCGCCCCCACGAGTCGCCGCCCGTCATGACCTTCCCTCTGGTGGTCCTGGCCGTTCTTTCCATCCTGGGCGGATGGGTGGGGATTCCCGTGATTCGCGGGGCCAATGCGTTCGAGGGCTTCCTGGCGCCCGTGTTCGAGGCCGCGAGCAAGGGCGCGCCCGGCCCGGCCCACGGAGGCGTCGGTGTGGAGGTCCTCCTGATGATCGCCTCACTGGCCATTGCGGTGGCCGGGATCGCGATGGCCTACCGGATGTATGTGACGCAGCCCGAGCGGGCCAATCGGGCGGCGACCCGGTTCGCGGGGCTTTACCGTCTGTTTTGGAACAAATTTTACGTGGACGAGCTGTACGACGGCCTTTTCGTGACTCCGTTGAGGACCGCTGCGGCGCTCCTTTGGAAAGGGGTGGACGTTGTGGTGGTGGACGGCCTGGTCAACGGCGTGGGCAGGGTCTTCCGGGATTCTTCCCAGGTCTTCCGGAAAATCCAAACGGGCTACGCGAAGACCTACCTTCTGTCGATGGTGGTGGGGATCGTGGCCATCGCCCTTTTCTACGTCTGGCGGTAACCGGAGACCGAGCGGAAGACGATGAACCCCTTGGGCTTTCCGATTCTGAGCTGGATCGTTTTCCTCCCCCTTGCGGGGGCGGCGGTGGTGGGAGTCTGGAGCCGCCGCGAGCCCGCCGCGCTGCGGGGGATCGCCCTGCTCTTCTCGACCGCCGCCTTCGCGCTCAGCCTGGTCCTTTTCTTCGCCTTCCGCTCCGGCGTGGGGGTGATGCAGTTCACCGAAACGGTCCCGTGGATCCCCGGTTTCGGGATCGACTACCGCCTCGGCGCGGACGGGATCAGCCTTTTGCTGGTCATGCTCACCGCCTTTCTGACTCCCATCGCCATCCTCAGCTCTTGGAGGGAAATTCAAAATCGCGTCAAAGAATTCTACGTGGCCATTCTCTTTCTGGAAACGGCCATGCTGGGGGTATTTGTCGCCCTGGACCTGTTCTTGTTCTACGTGTTCTGGGAAGTCATGCTTATCCCCATGGCCATATTGATCGGCGTCTGGGGGGGAGAGCACCGGGTCTATGCGGCCGTGAAGTTCTTCCTGTTCACCATGGCCGGAAGCGTCCTGATGCTGGTGGCCATTCTCTTTCTGGTCTACTGGAATTTCGAGAAAACCGACATCCTGACGTTCAATTTCCTGGAACTCGACCGCCTCGACCTTCCGGGCAATCGCCAGTGGTGGCTGTTCGGGGCGTTCTTCCTGTCTTTTGCCATCAAGGTCCCCATGCTCCCGTTCCACACCTGGCTGCCGGACGCCCACGTAGAGGCCCCCACAGCGGGGAGCGTCATCCTGGCGGGCATTTTGCTCAAGATGGGGACGTATGGATTCGTCCGTTTCGGGATGACCCTCTTCCCCCTGGCGGCCCAGGATTTCACGCCGCTCATCGTTGTGCTGGCCGTCCTGGGAATCCTGTACGGGGCGCTGATGGCCTACGTCCAGCCGGACATCAAGAAACTGGTCGCCTACAGCTCGGTGAGCCATCTGGGGTTTGTCATGCTGGGTCTGTTCGCCTTCAACCATCAGGGAGTGCAGGGGGGCATCCTGCAGATGGTGAACCACGGCCTCTCGACCGGGGCCCTCTTCTTGCTGGTCGGGATCCTCTATGAGCGGCGCCACACGCGCCTCATCGAAGACTACGGCGGGCTGGCCAGGGTGGTCCCGGCCTTCTCGGCGGTGCTCCTCGTCGTGACCTTCTCGTCCATCGGCCTGCCGGGGCTGAACGGCTTCGTCGGCGAGTTCACCCTCTTGGTGGGATCTTTTCAGGTCCACCGCTGGGCCACGGTCGGGGCGGCGTTGGGGATCATCCTGGCTGCGGTTTACATGCTCTGGATGATCCATCGGGTGGTCTTCGGGGAGGTTTCTCGTGAGGAGAACCGCGCCCTGCGCGATCTCAGCCTGAGGGAGTGGGCCGTTTTGGCGCCCATCGTCCTCTTCGTTTTCTGGATCGGCCTGGCCCCCCGGCCCTTCTTCAACAAGATGGAAGCGTCCGTGGACCGGCTGCTCAAGGGGATCTCGGCCAAGGCCGAACGGACGGCGTCGCTGCCGAACGCACCCTGGTCCGCAAACGGGCGGGGAGAATTGAAACGTGTGGCCCAGCATTCCCGACGTTAGCCTCCAGCCGATTCTGCCCATCCTGTGGCTGTGCGCCGGGGCCATCGCGGTGCTCCTGGTGGACGCCTTCCACCGTGGCACCCTGGGCGGGTTGACGGGCTTAAGCCTCTTTTTCCTCGCGGGGGCGGCCGCCTCGGCCGTCTGGGGGTGGGATGCGCCGCAGCGGGCCTTCAGCGGGATGTTCGTTTCCGACCGCCTGACCCACGCCTTCACGTTCATCTTCCTGCTGGGAACCGGCCTGACGATTCTCCTGTCCCATGGGTACGCTGCGCGCGAGGGGATCGCAAACGGAGAATACTACGCCCTGGTCCTCTTCGCGGCGGCGGGGATGATCATGATGGCCGGCGGCTCGAACCTCATCACCATCTTCCTGGGCCTTGAGGTGATGTCCCTCGCCGTCTACGTCCTCGCGGGATTTTTCAAAACCCGCCCCGCCTCCAGTGAGGCCTCCCTGAAATACTTCCTGATGGGGGCGTTTTCCACCGGCTTTCTGCTGTACGGCATCGCCCTGATTTACGGGAGCACGGGGACGTTCGACCACGTGGCCCTGGCCGAGACCCTGGCCCGCCGGGCGAGAGAAGGGACGACGGATTGGCTGTTGCTCTCGGGGATGGGCCTCCTGGTGGTCGGGTTCGGCTTCAAGGTGGCGGCCGTCCCGTTTCACATGTGGGCGCCTGACGTCTATGAGGGGGCGCCCACGTCGGTGACGGGCTTCATGGCGGCGGCCGTCAAGGCCGCCGGGTTCTCGGCGTTTTTACGGGTGTTCGCCGGGCCCCTGGCAGCCCTTCACGTCGACTGGAGCGGCATTGTCTGGGTGGTCGCCGTTTTGACCATGACCATCGGCAACGTGGCTGCCATCACCCAGCGCAACCTCAAGAGGATGCTGGCCTATTCCAGCATCGCCCATGCCGGATACCTTCTCGTCGCGCTGGTCGCCCTGAATCCGGCCGGCGCGGGGGGGCTGCTGTTCTACCTGCTCCAGTACACCCTGAGCACGGTGGGGGCCTTCGGCGTGATCATCGCCCTGGGGGGCTTGAGCGGGCAGGGCCGGGAACCGCTGGAACTGTCGGACTACGATGGGCTCGGCTATCGGCATCCGGCCATGGGCTTCGCGCTCGCTCTGTTCATGTTCAGCCTCGCGGGGTTGCCGCCGACGGCCGGCTTTGTGGGCAAGTTCTACGTCTTCAGCGCCGCCGTCCAGGCCGGCTACACCTGGCTGGTCATCCTTGCGGTCCTCAACAGTGTGGCGGCGGTGTATTACTACCTCGAGGTGGTGGTTCATCTGTACATGCGGGAACCCCAAGAAATCCGAGGAGTTCGGGAGGCCGTTGCTGGATCGCTGGGGGCGGCGTCCGGGCCCCTGAATCCCCAGGCGGTCGTTCTCCGGGTGGGCGTTCTGGTGGCCGCCGGGTTGCTCATCGCGGCTTGGGGCACGCTGCACCTGGGGATTTTCCCGTCCCAGGCTTTGGCCCTGGCGAACCTGGCCGTCACGGGGGGCTTCTGAATTTGTGAAAAAAAGTACAATTCTCCCCTTTTGCACACAGTGGGAAGGGGCTATAATTGTCTAAGATTTCTTGCGAAGAATTGTTTTCGTTTTGCCCCTTACATCTGTCCTGGCTGTCCGAATGATGGCGCGCACGGGGGGCCTGTAACGTGGAAGCGCTGAACCGGTTCTTGAGCGACTATACGTCGATCCACCCGTTCGTCCCCGTCTTCATCTTTCTCCTGGTGGCGGCGGCCTTCGGAGCGGGGACACTGCTGATCGCGGCCCTTGTTCGCCCGAACCGGCCGGATCCGGAAAAGCTCTCTCCCTACGAGTGCGGCATTCCCCCGCTGGTCAGGGCCGGGGAACACGTCTCCATCCGGTTTTATCTCGTCGCCATTCTCTTCCTGCTCTTCGACGTGGAGAGCGTATTCCTATTTCCGTGGGCGGTGGTGTATGACCGCATCGGCCTGTTCGGGTTCATCGAGATGATGCTCTTCATTCTGATCCTCCTGGTGGGCTACATCTACGCCTGGAAGAAGGGGGCGCTGGAATGGGTATAGTCGAGCACCGTTTTCAGGAGAACATCCTGACCACCTCCCTGGATTATCTGGTCAACTGGGCCCGGAAGTCGGCCTTGTGGCCCATGACGTTCGGACTGGCCTGCTGCGCCATCGAGATGATGGCGACCGGGGCCTCCCGGTACGATTTCGACCGGTTCGGGATCATCTTCCGGGCGACGCCGCGCCAGTCGGACGTGATGATCGTGGCCGGCACCGTCACCTACAAAATGGCCCCCGTGCTGCGGAAGGTTTACGACCAGATGCCCGAGCCCCGCTGGGTGATCTCCATGGGGAGCTGCTCCACGGCAGGGGGTCCGTTCAACACCTACTCGACCCTTCAGGGGGTGGACCAGGTCGTGCCGGTGGACGTTTACGTCTCAGGATGCCCCCCAAGGCCCGAGGCCCTGATGTGGGGCGTCCTGAAGCTGCAAGAGAAAATCCAGCAGGAAAAATTCCTGCGGGGGTAACGACACAGGACACCGATGACAAAAGAGAACGACGCGGCGGAGACTGACCGGCCCGAGGAGGCCGAAGCGCCAAAGGAGCCCTCGTCGGCCACTCCCGCCGAAGAGAGTGCAGAAGCCTCCGGGGGAGCCGAATCGGCCGAAGCCGGGGAAGCCCCGAAGGAAGCCGGAGAACCCGAACAAGCCTCCGCAGAGGAATCCCCGGAAGAAACCGGGGAGGCCGAAACGGCCTCCGCCGAGGAAGCCCCGAAGGAAGCCGGGGAAGCCGAATCGGCCACCGCCGAGGAAGCCCCGAAGGAAGCCGGGGAGGCCGAGCCGACCTCCGCGGAGGAAGCCCCGAAGGAAGCCGGAGAACCCGAATCGGCCACCGCAGAGGAATCCCCGGAAGAAACCGGGGAGGCCGAGCCGACCTCTGCTGAGGAAGCCCCGAAAGAAGCCGGGGAAGCCGAGCCAGGCACCGCCGAGGAACCCCCGAAAGAAGCCGGGGAAGCCGAGCCAGCCACCGCCGAGGAATCCCCGGAGGACCCCATCGAATCCCTCCCGGGGGTGAAGGCCGCCCGGGCGCTCCTGGGAGAAGAGGTCGAGGAGGTGACCTCTTTCACCGGGAAGCCGGACGAGGTGTCCATGGTCGTACCGGCCGGCCGGATCCGGGAGCTCTGCGAGCACCTCAAGACGCAGCACGGATTCGATTACTTGTCCGACCTGTGCGGCGTCCACTACCCGCAGCGTGATCGTCCCTTCGAGGTCGTCTACCAGTTGTTCTCCCTGGAACGCTCGGAACGGCTTCGGCTGAAGGTCCGTTTGGCCGAGGGCGAGGCCGTCCCCTCCGTGGTGGACGTCTGGGGGGCGGCCAACTGGCTCGAACGCGAGGCCTACGACATGTTCGGCATCGAGTTCGAGGGTCACCCCGACCTTCGCCGCATCTTGCTCCCCGAGGACTGGGAAGGCTTCCCCTTGCGGAAGGAGTACCCCGTGCGGGGAGACGGCTTCGGGCTGCGGTGGGTCGAGCGGCAGATTGCCTCTGCCAGCCGGCCCGTGCACCCCAGGAAGTGAGAGCGGTGGTCCAAGCGCCCCCTGAACCCGAACACATCATCCCGCAGACCGAAGAGCTGGTCATCAAC
The DNA here is from genome assembly GCA_046758845.1 of Nitrospinota bacterium. Classification (GTDB taxonomy): domain Bacteria; phylum UBA8248; class UBA8248; order JACPRG01; genus JBHIBA01. Next base: position 2,280 of record JBHIBA010000035.1, on the reverse strand, counting down.
ATGGGTCCCCAGCACCCCAGCACCCACGGTGTGCTCCGGGTCATCCTTCAACTGGACGGGGAGACCATCCGCCACGTGGACTGCGACATCGGCTACCTGCACCGCGGCGTGGAGAAGATAGGCGAGAGCATTCCCTACGGCCAGTTCGTCCCCTATACGGACCGGACGGACTACGTCGCCTCTCCCGCCAACAACCTGGGCTACGTGGAGGTCGCGGAAAAGCTCCTGGGGCTGGAGGTCCCCTTACGGGCGCACTACATCCGCGTGATCACGGCCGAACTCGCGCGGATCGCCAGCCACCTCCTGTGGCTCGGGACCCACGCCCTGGACATCGGGGCCATGACGGTCTTTCTTTACTGCTTCCGCGACCGGGAGAAGATCCTGGACCTGTTCGAGACCGCCTACGGGGCCCGCCTCACCGTCCACAGCTTCCGGGTGGGGGGAATCGCCGAGGACCCGCCGCAGGAGTTCTTCCTGGGGTGTGAGCGCTTCGCCCGTGAGTTCCCCACGGCCATGTACGACTATGAAGATTTATTAACCGAGAATCGGATCTGGAAGTCCCGCACGCGGGGGGTGGCGGTGCTGTCGGCGGAAGACGCGGTCAACATGGGCGCCAGCGGCCCGATTCTGCGCGGGTCCGGCGTGGCCTTCGACGTCCGCAAGGCCGAGCCCTACGCCGTTTATGAGGACTTCGACTTCACCGTGCCGGTGGGGAAAAACGGCGACATTTATGACCGCTACCTCGTGCGGCTGGAAGAGATGCGCCAGAGCTGCTACATCATCGAGCAGGCGGCGGCCGACCTGCCCGCCGGAAGGACGATGGCCAAGGTGCCGAGGACGCTGAAACCCCGGGAAGGAGATGTCTACCACCGGATCGAGGGGCCGAAAGGTGAGCTGGGCTACTATCTGGTCAGCGATGGAACGGACAGACCCTATCGGCTGAGGATCCGCCCGCCCTCTTTCGTCAACCTTCAGTCATTACCCATTATGTTGCAGAACCAGCTTGTGGCCGACGCCGTTGCGGCCATCGGAAGCATCGACGTCGTCCTGGGCGAGGTGGACCGCTGAGCGGTCCGGCTCGGTCCCCTCGCACGGCCGGGCGGCCCGGCAACATCCGGGCCGCAGAAGGGAACTGATACGCCCCATGTGGCTGGAGGTGCTGTTCGCATCCATCAAGATCGTCATCGTGTGGGGTGTGGTGTCCCTGCTGGTGGCGTACATGACGTATTTCGAGCGGAAGATCATCGGTCACATGCAGGTCCGCCTCGGTCCCATGCGGGTGGGGCCCCACGGGCTCCTTCAGCCCATCGCCGACGGCCTGAAACTTTTCCTGAAGGAAGACATCATCCCCCGGGAGGCCGACTGGGCCGTGTTTTTGCTGGCGCCCTTGTTCGCCCTCATCCCCGCGTTCGTCGTGTATTCGGTCATTCCCATCTCGGAGGGATTTTTCATCGCCAACCTCAATATCGGGTTGCTCTTCATCGTGGGGGTATCCTCCCTGGGGGTTTTCGGCGTGGTGATGGCCGGTTGGTCCTCGGGCAGCAAATACTCGATGCTGGGAGGCTTCCGGAGCGCCGCCCAGATGATCTCCTACGAGATCTTCCTGGGCTTCGCCCTCATCGGGCCGCTGATGGTGGCCGGCTCGCTGAATCTGCTGAGCATCGTGGAGGCCCAAAAAGACGTCTGGTTCATCTTTTACCAGCCGCTGGCCTTCGTCCTGTTCTTCACCGCCGGGCTGGCCGAGACGAACCGGATACCCTTCGACCTGCCGGAAGCGGAGACGGAGCTGGTCGCCGGATTTCACACCGAGTACAGCGGGATGAAGTTCGCCTTTTTCTTCCTCGCGGAATACGCCAACATGATGGTCGTCTGCTCCATTGCGGCCATCGTTTTCTTCGGGGGCCACTTGGGCCCGATCCTCCCCGGCGCGCACTGGTTCATCATTAAAGTGCTCATCGGGATGTTCATCATGATGTGGCTGAGGGCGACGCTTCCGCGATTCCGCTACGATCAGCTGATGAGGCTGGGCTGGAAGGTGATGTTCCCCCTCACGCTGGCCAACATCTTCGTCACGGGTCTGGTCATGTACTTTGTGTAGCCGCAGCCGGAGGCCCGGGGCAGCGGGTTCTTGGTTGGTCGGGCAGGGTGAGGCCGAATGACGTCGTAGCGCCGATCTGAGCGAGGGGTCGCAGACCCCGCGGGCGCAGCCCGGAGAGGAGATCGGGGCGGGCGCATAGGCCGCGATTTCCGCTGGTGGCGCGGGAATCCTGCCCGCCGCCG
>JBHIBA010000034.1:0-23474 GCA_046758845.1 Nitrospinota bacterium | reverse complement strand
GCCCGTTGCCCGAATGCGGGAGCCTTGCGCAGCAAGGCGCGCATTCGGGCAAAGATGGCAGCCATCGCAAGGTTCCAGACAACCAGCCCAGCCAAACCCACGCCCGACCCGAAAGCAGGCCCGGCCACGGAGTGCCGGGCCGTCAAAAGTTTTTCAGGGGGTCCAGGGGGGCGGTTTTTCAAAAAAGCCCCCATGGAAAGACCAAGCATCAGCCACGGGCGCTGGCAGGCTTCCAAAGACGCCCAGAAGCGATCCACAGGCCCGCCACGGCAATCAGAAGGATGCTGATGACGTGGGCCGCCCGAAAGCCTCCCAGCATCAAGCTGTCGGCCCGGAAAAAGCTGACGACGAACCGGCCCCCGGAATACAGGATCAGATACGAGGCGAAGATGAATCCATCCTTGTGAGGGCGCTTACGCAGACCCCAAAGGAGGGCGAACCAGGCGAGATTGAACAGGAGCTCGTACAGCATCGTGGGATGTAAGGGGAGGTTCTCACCGTAGCGCCGCAGGGTGTCGTAGCCCGCAACGCTTGTTTCCGGGAACACGATGCCCCAAGGGGCCTTCGTCGGCACGCCGTGCGCGTCACCGTTCATGAAGTTTCCGATGCGGCCGAACGCCTGTCCCAGGATCAAAGCGGGAGCGACGGCGTCGCTCAGCCTCCAGAACGGGACGCCCCGCCTCCGGGTGTACCACAAACTGAAAAGAAAGCCTGCGATGATCCCGCCGTGGATCGCCAGTCCTCCCCGCCAGATCGCAGGGATCTCCAAGGGGTGTTGGGCGTAATACGGCCAATTGAACACGACGTAATAAATCCGGCCCCCCACAACGCCCGCAATCAACGAGTAAAGGCCGTAATTCGCCACGTCATCCTTCGAGAGGGGCAGGCTGAGGCGAAGGGACTCTTTTTGGACCAGCCAAATGCCCACTATGAGGGCGATGACGTACATCAGCCCGTAGAAGCGGACCACGACCGGCCCGAACTCAAACAACACCGGATACACGCGAGAACTCCCTTGGCTTCAGGCGGTGGGCCGCAGTTCGATCAGCGCGGGTCGTGAAGAATCCGAAAAACACTTCGTCCTGCGCGATAAATGAAGACCAGGACGTTTTGCGGCGCGCTCTCGATGGCTTTTTGGAATGACGCCTCACCAGAAACGGGACGATGTTCGACTTCCCGGATGACATCGCCCACCAGGAGCCCGTCGAGGGCAGCGCGACTGTTCGGCGAGATGGTCTTCACCTGTACCCCTCCCCCGAGATCCCGGTCGGCCAGGGCTTTGGACAAGGAGGCGGTTAACTCACCCACTGTGAGGCCATAGGACGGCTTATGCGTTGAAGACTTGGGCTTGGGCAGCGCCGCCTCCTCGCGGAGGGCTTCCATCACCAATGGAAGGATGATGCGCGCTCCCCGCCGTTGAATCCCCATCCGGACCACCGAGCCCGGAGGGGCGGCGGCGGCCAGACGTTGAAGGTCGGACACATCGCGAACCCGATTCCCATTGAATTCTAAGACAATGTCCCCTCTCCGGAGTCCCGCCTTCGCCGAAGCTCCCCCTTCCAAGACATCCGCGATCAACGCGCCTCCGGCCTTTTCAAGTCCGAATTTCGGCGCCATCTCGCGGGACACCCCCTGAATCATGACCCCCAGGAATCCGCGGACGACCCTGCCATCCCTCATGAGTTTTCGGGCGATCTCCGCGGCCATGTCAATGGGGATGGCGAAGGCGATCCCGCCGCGGGTCCGGGATACGATGGCCGTGTTGACCCCGATTACCTCTCCGTCCAGGTTCACCAGGGGCCCGCCGCTGTTGCCGGGATGAATGGAGGCGTCGGTCTGGATGAAGTTCTCGTAGTGGGTGATGCCGATTCCGCGTCGGCCGGTGCCGCTCACCACGCCCACGGTCACCGAACGCTCCAGACCGTACGGGTGCCCGATGGCGATGGCCCACTGCCCAATGCGCAGCCGCTGAGAGGCTCCCAGACGGGCGGCTCGAAGCGGCCGGTCGGAACGGATGCGAACGACCGCCAAGTCGGTCCTGGGATCCGAGCCCACCAGCTCTCCCGTGAACTCCCGCTCATCGGCCAGCGTGACCAAGACCCGCTCGGACCCCTCGATCACGTGATGATTCGTGAGGATGTATCCTCGGGGATCGAATATGATCCCCGAGCCGTATCCCCGGCGCGGGATTTCTTCCGAGGGAGGCGAAGGCGCTCCCGGAGGCTGGTTGATCAAGGGGTGTTGGATTGTTCCTTCCGTCCGGATGAGGACCACCGAAGGCGTCACAGATTCAGCAATCCGGACGAAGACCTCCTGAAGGCTCCGGGCCTGTTGAATCTCCCCGCTCTCGGCCCTGGAGTTGGGAACGCCCGTGTAGAGGAAGAGGGTCAGGACCGCCAAGGCGGAGGCGGTCAGACAAGATCCGCGCAGGACGCGGGACCGAAACCAGCTGGGATGAACTTTGCTCTGCATGTCAGGGTTCCTTGGCGAAACAAATCCTCAGTCAATTTGATGCGGAATGACCGGCGGGCCAAGCCCGCCAGAACAGGGGGCCTTCCCCCGCTCCTAGGGTTCTCTCAACCGGACATCCCTTTCCTCAACAAAGTCCCGCAAAAGGGATTGAAGCATCCGTCTCGCGCGGTACAAGCGGGACATGACCGTACCCAGGGGACAGCCTTCGATCCGGGCGATCTCCTTATACGTGAACCCTTCCACCTCGGACAGGAGGAAGATCCGCCGGAAGCTTTCGGGAAGCTCTTCCACTGCCTTCTTGATCTGCTCACCGGTGATCTTGCTCAGAAGGCGATCCTCCGGGCCGGAGCCCGACAAGGCGACTGCCTCCTCCAGCCAGCCCTCTCCGCCCGTCTCGATGTTACCCAAGGAGACGTCGGATCGGCCCTGACTCATCGCGCGTTCCCGATTGATGAACGTGTTCTTGAGGATCTTGAACAGCCACGCCCGGCAGTTGCTGCCTCGTTCGAACTGGTGGAAGGACCGGTAGGCGCGAAAGAAGACCTCCTGGGCGAGATCTTCCGCCTCGGCGGGGTCCCGGCTTAACCGCAGAGCAGCCCGATAGATGGCGTCCAGATGGACGAGGGCAAAAAGTTCGAACTCCTTGCGTTGCTGTCTTCGACTGACCAATGCATTTCCCCCGGAACTCTCCGGGATCGCATCCGGCCGCAATGGAATCCGGCGGGCGCCGCCGCGAACCGCCCATCCGGTGCTTAGGTTGAAGTCTCGGCGATCACCTCTAACTCGACCGGGACGCCCAGGGGCAATTCGCTGACGCCCATGGCGAGGCGTGCATGCGTCCCCCTCTCGCCCAGGACCTCGGCGAAGAGTTCCGACGCCCCGTCCATCACCTGAGCCTGACCGGTGAAGTTCTCGCCGCTGGCGACGTATCCGCTGACGCGGATGACGCCCCCGAACCCCTCCCAGCCACCCAGGGCCTTCCGGATTTGTGCCAGCGCGTTCAGGGCGCACAACCGGGCCGCTTCTTTGCCCTCTTCAACGCTCACCTCCGACCCCAGTTTCCCTTCGAACTTGGGCTTTCCCCCCGCGACGGGAATTTGTCCCGAGACGAAGAGTAAATGCCCCGAACGTCGGACCGCAACGTATGCCCCCACGGGCGAGGGAGGGTCCGGAAGTTCGATGCCCAGGGCTTTGAGGCGAGAATCCACGTCCAGATTCGCCGCCATCCGCTCTTCTCCATGACTCCAATGCACAGCGGCCGGGCCGGCGCCTATTTCCACGGCGAATGCCGATACCCACCTTCAATTGGAGTCGTATTTTATCAGTCTTGTCAATGTTCCGCCCGCTTCAATCCCCTTCGTCGGCTTCCCAGGGCGGCGAGAAGAGGGTCGCGGCGACGGGGTCTCCCTTCTCCAACTGTCCCACGCCCGCAGGGACCACGAGAAAGGCGTTCATCCTGGAAGGCGGGAGGTTTTCGGACTTCCAAGGCATCGCCGCGAGAGAGCCGTCCGCCGGGTCCTGCATCACTCGGCCGCGAACGTAGTTTGGCAACCCCTCCCTGGGTTTCACGCGAAGTTCAGCCCCGAGGCGGACCCTTCGCAGCTGGGGGGACAGGCGCCGAAATCCCGCCATCTGCCGCAAGGACGGACGGACGAAGAACTCGAAACAGATGTGCGCCGCCGAAGGATTCCCTGGGACGTTGAAGACAAGATTGCGGCCCAGAAGGCCGAAGGCCGAATACGTTCCGGGCCACATGGCCACGTCCTTATAGACGATCTCGACGCCGGCTTTCCGCAGGGCCGGTTCCACCAGGTCCTTGTCCCCTTTCCCCGTCCCGCCGGTGATGAGGACGGCGTCGGCATGAGCGCACCGGCAAATGTGTTCCACGATGGCGTCCATGCGGTCCTCGGCGATCCCCATCCGGAGGGGAAGGCCGCCCGCCTCCAGCACCAACGCGGCCATGTAGTAATTGATGGAGCAGTAAAACCGGCCGTGCCCCAAGGGGCCTTCCACGCTTCGGTGGTCCTCGGGCTCAACCACCTCGTCTCCCGTCGAGAAGACGGCGACGCTCGGCCTGCGGCCCACCGCGACGTGGGTCCTTCCCATCGTGGTGAGGGACTCGATGTGGGTGGGCCGGATCTCCTCGCCCCGGTCCAGGATGCGCGCGCCTTGGCGGATCTCATCTCCCGCCTTCCGAACGTACTGGCCCGCGCGGGCCGGGCTCTGAATCCGAAGATAACCGTTTTCCGCCTTCGCCTCCTCCAACGGGACAACCGCGTCAGCGCCCGGGGGAAGGACCGCCCCGGTCATAATTCTAACGGCCTCGCCCGGGCCGAGGGAGCCTCCGGCCCCGCCCCCGGCAGTGAGGGTTTCGGTGATTCTTAGACGGACGGGGTTCGAGGAAGTCGCCTGACCGATGTCCGCCGCGCGGAATCCGAAACCGTCCATGGCCGACTTGTCCCACCTCGGGTGGTCGAAGGCCGCGCAGACATCCTCGGCGCTCGCCCGCCCCAGAGCGGAGAGGACCTCGACCTTTTCCGGCCCGAGGAAGGGGGCCTTCTCTATGGCAACGGACCTGGCGTCATCGACGGAGAGCAACCTCCATCCTCCAGGATTGAATCCCCTTTAAAATTACCACTGTCGGTCTCGCCGCTCAACGCCGCGGCTCGTTGCGCCAACGAACCCATCGCCGGCTTTCTTACGCCATTCAGGGTCGGTCGAGGATATTGCAGCGGGCGGAGGGGGCGGAAAATGGCTGATCGGGAACCCGGCGCTGGGGAGGCCGCGTCAAAGGGCGGGCAGTCGGATTTTTGCTCAGCTCACACCGTCCACCGGAATCGTGGGGGGAAAATCACTCGCAGGCGGCTGCAAAAGGATTTTTGTCGGACTTGAAGACCCTTCTCAGATGGCCGACACCGAAAAAGGGGAAACGCCTTTCTCTCCATCCTTCCCTTAAATCCGCCCCAGAGGGCAGAGGGTGGCCTAAGTGACTTCGGTCAGCGGGGTGGATGGTCTCGGCAGGGGAAGATTTTTTCCGGTTCACTGCCGCCAATTCCAATACAGCCTGCCGTAATTCCTGGCAGACCCGCAGTGCCGAGCTCTTTCCGGGCGGCAGGGCGGCAAAGTTTCGCGGGGCCCCAATCATCAACCGAAGTCGGACCGGTTGGGGCAACACCCTTCCCTTTGGCAAGGCCTCGAACGCGCCTGCCAGATGGCAGGGAAGGACCGGGACATTTGCACCGGCCAGCAGGAGCCCGATGCCTGGCTTGAACTCCTCTATCTCACCCGTGACCGACCGGGTGCCTTCCGGAAAAATGATCAAGACGTTGCCGGGGTTGGCCAGCACCTCCTTGCACAAACGTAAACTTTGGCGGAAACGGAAGATTTGTCGGTCGAAAGGCAGTGCGTTCATAACCACAGCCCCAACCGTGATGCGCAGAGCGCTGGTAAAGAAATAATCGGTCGCGGCGGCGGGACACGCCCGGTGCACCTTCCTCCAGGGGAGGATTGAAAGGAGGCACAAGCAATCCAGGTGGCTTGTGTGGTTTCCGACCAGCACATACGATCCCTCGGTGGGCAGATACTCGCGACCGATCATCTCTAGGCGATGATACGTACGTAGCCACGCCCGAATTCCGAGTGCGGCCAACGACCGGATGCCATACATCATCATGTCGGGTTCCCGAGGAAATCGCCGGAGGCGCTCGGTAATCGTCTGATCCAAGTCACTTGCCGTGTCGTATCGCCATTCGTCCATTGCCATGGCGTTCGCCCTCCTGATGGCTAAGGAAGACCCCATCTATTTTCGTCTACCTCTTACCGCAGCCCATAAAAGTAATTGACCATGTGCAGGAACAACGGAGAGACAATAATCAGACTGTCGATCCGGTCCAGGATCCCTCCGTGTCCCGGGATGGCCATACCAAAGTCTTTGATTCCCAGGTTGCGTTTGATGAAGCTGATCGAAAAATCTCCCAGTTGCCCCCCGATGCCAACGATTAGCCCGGTGAGGACACGCTGCAAGGGTCCAAAGTGCGGAAACGAAAATCCCAAAAGCCAGGGCAGGGCCATCGACACCGCCAGTGCCCCCAGTGAACCCTCCCAAGTCTTGTTGGGGCTTATCTTGCCGCAAAGCCTGTGCCTGCCGAAGAGCTTGCCAAAAGTGAACGCGGCCACGTCGTTCAACTGAACCGCGAAGATCACATAGAGCAAATAGCCATAGGCGTGCTTTGCGTTGGCCAGAAAACCCAGGTGACCGAACATCCACCCGAAATAGACAAAGCCGACGATGGCGAGCGACACCGCCTGCAATTGACCTATTGCCCGGTTGCGAAGGATAGGAATCATGAAAAGCCAAGCGGTCGCATACGCAGGCAGAGCCATAAACAGGCCGAAACCACCTGGCTGTCTGCTAAAGGGGTCGGCCACGAGCGTGACGAAGCAGACAGCGACAATCGCCAGGTAGACGCCGCCGGTCATCCACCAGTCGCGGTACAGCCCGGTGGCCCGGGCAAACTCCTTTGCCCCGAAGACGGCCAACAGGAAGAGGCTAACGATGACTGCCTCCCGCCCGGCAAAAATCGCTCCCAAGGCCAGCGGGGCCATGATGAGCCACCCTCTATACGTAGCCCGGACCGTACGCAAATCTTTTTTGAGCCCGCATATGAGGGCCGCGAGCAACGCGCCGGCAACCAGCAAGACTCCGGCAGCGATGAGCAGGTAAAGCTGAAAGACATCGCTCTGCAGGGCGGCATTCGGCGACACGTTATCAATCCTCGGTCGGGCCGGTCGCCTTTACCCGCAGGGCCCGCAGGATCCGGACCAGCCGAACACCGATCGTTTGTACGCAGCCGAGCATGATTACCAGGAGCGCCCAGTCCAGCACGGTCCAGCCGGCATATCGAACCTCCGCAACCCCCCACCTCAATAGGCCGTGCGTTAACCATGCGCCGACGTTCAAGACCACCATGCGCCAGGGCTTCGACATGAGGCCGCTGAACTCGCGCTGCACGCCGACGGCCTGACCGAGCACACCGACGTAGGCTGTGAGTAATGCGAAGATCGCGGCCAGATAACCGCCTAACATGCTGTTGAGGCCGCTGTAGGCGACCCCGAGAAAGATCAGCACGTCCGAGATCCGGTCGGCCAGGTCTTGGACGAATTCCCCTCGCCTGCTCGCCTTGCCCGCCGCCACTGCCACCATGCCGTCCAAGATGTTTAGCCAGCCCCGTAGGTAGCAGAAGAGTGGACCGGCGATTAACAGGACCGGATACGCTTTGGCCCTCCAGAAACAAAGGGCCGCGGCAGCCGCAGCGACGATCGAGAGGTAGGAGATCGCGTCGGGGTGTATCTCCAATCGCAAGCAAATTCGCACCGCGCCCTGAGTCGTCCTCCGGAGTGCGCCCAGGGTGGGCCGACGATATCGGGGTTGATAGCCAGACACGGCCTGCATCCCGGCCCCGCCTGTTGCATCAACCGTGACCTCAGAACTGCTGACGGGTTGGGTACTCTGCATTGGGCCCTCCTTGGCAACCACTCTGGGGTGGTTTCGGGTTGCAGGTAAGTGAGTGAATACTCGCTCATATATTCCCCGAAAAAAAATTACCCCTCCTGCGCACGCAACCGGCGGATGCGAAGAACCTCCGGCGAGAGGGCGGGGGCAGTGTCCAAAGCTGGGTCGGTCACGGGTTTTACTATCGTGGCGGGTGTCGAAGCGGTGGGCAAGACCGTCTCGTCCAAGACCGGAATACGCTCAGCGCGGGAGATCAACTCGGCGTAGGGGCCCAGCCTCTGCTCGTACCGCCAGTGGTAGAACTCGGGCAGGGCGTCAGAACGACCCTCGTGGAACGCCCTGAACTGCGCATCGGTCGCCAGCATCTTCCGGATTCGGCGGTACTCCGCGAGCTCCTCCCGCGCGGCGAATGCCCGCAGGGTGTGGATGAGCCGGACGACCGGGTGCGACTTGGTCAGCAGGCGACGCACCAACATGCCCTTGGAGGTAATCACCGAAATAATGTCGATGAGGTGATCGTAGTACTCGATGGGATGGTAGTTGGTGAGAGTGATCACCAGGTAGAAATTCAAGTAGAAGGTGAAGGGCATAGATTTCAGGATCCTGCCTTCGGCCAAGCACTTGTCGTAGAGGGGTGTGCCGCCCAAGGGGGTCGGAATGAGGACCGCGGGCCAGACGGAGGGAAGGCGGCGTATGAATTCCTTGGTGAGCTCGACGGGGTCCCTGCCCCGGTCCGCGTCCGTCCCGAAAACGAAGTTCGCCTGTTGGCCCGCGACGTACTGCCCGAGCCGGTGGAAGTGATCGACAACTTGCTCCAGCTTGTCGCGGCCCACCTTGGCGCCGACCCCGGCCTTGTTCGAATAGTCGGTCCACGATTCCACACCCGGGGCCACGAAGACGCAGTTCGTTCGCCGCAACCGCTCCAGCCTCGACTCCTTCAGGATCGAGAGCGAACTCTCCATGAGGTAGCCGTTGCGCCGCTTCTCGGGGATGGTCTCGATGATGTCCATGGTCTCATCGAACCGAACCCCGAAGTTGGGATCGTGATAGGCGACCAGTAGGCGAGGGAAATTCTCGGACAGGTATCTGAGATCGGCTTCGAGACGTTCTCCGGGCAGCGCGACGTACTGGTTGTTCCAGTCGACGCAGAAGTCGCACTTGTAAGGACAGCCCACGCTGGCCAACAACGGGACGAAGCTGGTCAAGCCCGGCTTGCCGCGATAGAAGGCCGACGTCACGATTTCCGGCATCCGCTCTTCGACGGAAGGGAAATCCGTCAGGGGCCGGCCGCTCGTAATGATGGCGGGGGGATCGAAATGACCACGCAGAATGTCGTCGATGAGCGTCCGGTCGCAATCCTTGACCACCAGGTCGAAAAAGCGGAGACAGTCCCCAGGGAAGGACTTGGCGTGGGGCCCGCCGATGACGGTCAGCGTTTTTTCCCTGCGGAACAGCTTGGCCAGGGCGTAGGCCAAAGCGCTGGCGTAGGTGTAGGAAGCGACAAATACGACATCCAGATGGTCGGGGAGCAGGCTCCTCGGGTCCTTCTGTCCGTAATACGTGGCGTAGAAGACCTGGTGGCCCAGCTGGCGGCACCAGACGGCCACGGCTTGGGGCATGATACTGGCATACTGCTTTCGGAAATAGGAGGTGTAGAGGCGGTCTGCCCAGCCTTTGCAGGGCGTGTTCCGAGTTAACTCGATGATTCCCACCCTCATGGCGGCCCCCCTTTCCTTCCGATGCGACATTCCCCGGATGAACCGGTTCTTTGCCGCAAGCGTAGCACCAAAGGGCGGCCGAGGATATGCCACGCCGGCGCCCGGACGGGTCTTACCTTCTCAATCGGCGTCTCAGTCGCCACAGGACAAGGGTTCCGAGAACCCCCGCAGCCAGATAGACCGCCAACGAGGAAAGACCGTACTGAGCGCCCAAGAGCAGAAGCTCCTCGATGGGATTGAGCAGTTTTGCGATCACGCCCACCATCTTGCCCTCGATTTCCCCGACCTTTTCGGTCGACCGATCGACCGGGTTCCGTTACCGTCGTCAAATTGACCTTTCCCCATTCTTTGAGACTCATGAACCTGACATCCGTCGCGAGACTCTGGGTCATGGAGAACAAGCGGAAGCCCGAAAAGGCGTCCCTGAAAGGCTTCAGCCGGCTCATTGGACTGCTTCCTTCTGCCACTTCCGCCTCTTGGCCAGACCGCCCCTCAAGCGGGTGAACTTTGGCATCACTTCGCCCGATGCAGAATTGCTCGGCGCCCACCGGCGGCCTCACCTGCATCGCACCCTCCTAGGCTACCGCCCTAGGCTACCGCGCTGGCACAGCGTCCACGAGTCCCTCGATGAGGCTTCACTCATGAGGCGGCTACTCCGCAACGCTTTTCGGTAAAGAGCCGCCTACGCCCGTAGGGCTGTGCGCGAGCGTCTGCCGCAGGACGCCGGATACGTCGCCGAGGAAGATAACGTCCTCGACTCTCGCGGCGATGGGAATGAGGTCCGTATCAAACCAAACGAGGATCTCGCCCGCTTTTTGCCCGAAGAGATCCCGGGGCATCTGGACGAGGACCAGGAGTCCTTTCTCGTCCGGCCGGCCGAAGCGGCGCCGATACGCCTTCTCAGTCTGGGCGTCCGCGATGCGAATCTCAAATGAGCGGATGAACTCCTTCTCGTATTCCGTCTGGCCTTTCTCGGTCGCCTGGTAGTACGGCAGGGAGCTGACCGAAACACGCCGTCCACGCGTCAGGGGGCCGAATGCCCCGTGCCGCAAGTTGAAGAAGGCAGACAACATGTCCTCGTAGATGACCCCCTCGGGGATCGGCTCGCTTCCCTTGTCCTTGACCTCTCTGTTCTCGGTGGCCATCCACCGAAACTCCCCACTCTCGTAGTCGATCTCGGTGACGCTCTTCGCAACCTTTCTTCCCCGGGTGACGACTTTGGTGAAGCGGCGGGTTATGAGGCGCCCGCTCTCGGGCACGTAATCCGCCTCGCTCACGTAATGGTTCTTCTGGTGGAACGTGAGGAAGCCGATCAGCCCCTTCGTCTCGGCCAGCAATTCCGCCCGATAGCGTCTGCCCGAGACACGGTGGATGCGCAGCCTGCCCTGCGCTACCCGCTTGAACCAGAGGAAGCGAATGTTGTACGTGAAGTCCTCGTCCTCGGGAAAAGAGATGGGCTCCGCCGCGGCGGACGGCGGGGGCGCAAGCGAGATGAACAAGAGGGAGGCCAGAGCAGCTGCAAGAGAGCGAATGGCGCCAGGGGCCCGGACGCGCTCTCCAGACGCAACAGATGCCTCTCCTTTCTTAGCGGCGTGCGCCGATTCGGCTGCGCCTGTCAGACTGCCTGTTCCATTCATGCCCCAAACCCGGACGGCCTTTCTGCGCCGCATAAGGCGGAAAGGAGCAGTGACTAATTGCTTCTCGCCCTCCATCATATCCCCCTCCTCTGCCGCTTTGCAGCGGCCAAACAGGTTTCACTGATGAGTGAACATTCGTTCGTCTTTCGCACCAAAAATCAAGTCTCCGGCATCTGCCACCCAGCGGGTTCGGATCTCTTCGATAATGAGTGAATACTCGTTCATTTCCGGCGCCGAAAAAACCCGCCTGTCCGGCGGTCGCCTTGAGACGGCACGAGGACCCAGGCGCGACCCTTTTCCCCACCGATCGCTGCCCTCCATGTCTTTTCCACGGCCCGCCCTTTGGGTTCGATATTCATCTCTTTGTCGACCTTTGCCGCTCCCTTTGCGCTGACGTGGTGGCGATTTGCCTGCCCTCTAAACTGAAGCAAGAGGAATGCCAAAATGGAGCCATGATGTAATCTATTGAAAACGTGGGGTTTTCAGCTCTCGGGGGGGGCTGAGTGCCGAACGCGGATCGCCGGGTCGATAACCTTGTTATCAAATGAGAGAACTCGGTTACCACGAAAGGAATTCCACTCAACAGCCGGGTCAGTCACAAAAGGCCAGCAAAACCGAAGGCATAATCACTCACTAACTCTCCCATGGATTTACCTCTTAAGCACCCGCCAGGCGGCGGCCACGAGAGTATCCGCGAGACTGGACAGGCTGCGGCTCATCCGGCCGAAGAGGATGGAGACGGCCAGCTGACGGACAATGCCGACGACCATAGCCGCCGCCACGTCCGCGTCGCCCTTGGGAATCTCCCCGCGCGCCATCCCCTCGGCAATGACGCCGCGGAGCAAGAACTCCGGATGGGGCATGTCCTTCGTCACCCGCCTGTGCTGCCCGTGCAGGTAGAGGAGGAGGTAGCTGAAGAGGTACCGGTCCTCGTCAAAGAAGGCGCAAAAGCGGCGGATCATCGCTTCCAGCTTGCCCTTCAGTTTCCGGTGGTCTTGCTGGAGGAGATCCAAGTCCCGGACAAGCCACGTCAGGTTCTCCTTGAAGAGGGACCAAGCCAGGGCGTCTTTGCTCGGGTAGTGCCGGTACATGGTCCCTTCGGCGATCCCGGCGGTCGAGGCGATATCCCTGATTGTGGTCTCGGCAACCCCCTTCTCGACAAAGAGGCGCAAGGCCGTCTTCTCGATTAACTCTTTCGTCTTTGCCGCGTCCCGCATGGCCACCCCAAGATGAGCCGTCTCATCGATGAACTCTTTTGTCTCCGTCCCCAGCGACAGGACACCGTCGAGGGTATTGCGAACAATTGTTCACTCAAAGATTCGCAGCCCCCCCCAACTTTGTCAACCCGAATCCTTTGGTCGGAAGCAATTTCCACTTTGTTCTTTTCTCTCAGTGAGCCATCTCCACGACAGACTTCAGGATAGCCTGGAAAAGGAGGTCAAGTTCGTAAGCGCCCCTGCTGAGGACACGATTGGGGGACGGGGCGCCCCTCAGACCGGGGAAGATCCGCGTGAATATGACACGTCCACCTTTTCCACCCGGACGCTCCATAAAACGGCCATTCCTGCCAGGAAGAAAAACAACACGGAGAGAATGGCTATGCGCTGGCTTCCGGCCAAGGTTGAGATAATTCCAAAGGTGAGCGGGCCCAAGACGGCCGACATCTTGCCGCAAACCCCATAAAACCCGTAGAATTCCCCGCCCTTCCCTTCCGGAATGAAGAACGCCATCAGGCTCCGGCTGGCCGACTGGACGGAGCCCAACCCCACCCCCGCGACCATTGCCACCGCAAAATACTGACCTTTTGTTACGGTGAAATAGGCGGCCAGGACGACCAGGCACCAAAGACCCAGAAGCAGGAGAATCGTCTGCTTGGCGCCGATTCGATCGACGACGAAGCCAAAAGCGAACGCCCCCATACAGGCCGAAGCCTGGACAGCGATGAACAGGGCCGTCACCTCCTTCATGGTGAAACCGAGGGTGCTGACGGCGTAGATGGAGCTGAAGGCGATGACCGTCACGATACCGTCGTTATAGATGAGGAACGCCAGCAAGAAGCGGAAGAGATGTTTGAGACGGCGGACATGATGGAAGGTCTCCCGCAACTGCTCCCACCCTCTGCGGACATGCTCGGACCAACCGGCCCTGCGGGCATCTGCCGCTCTCTCCCGGAGCCACAGAAAAGTCGGGATGGAAAACAGCGCGTAAAAAATCGCAACCCGAACAAAGGCCGTGCGGAAGTTGGAAAGGTTCTCCGGGGCGAATCCCCCCTTGATCAGCGGGAAGACCCAGAGCAGACAAAGCAGGCCCCCCACGTATCCGAACGCCCAGCCATATCCCGAGACCTTCCCGTAGTCCCTCTCCACGGCGATCTCCGGAACGAAGGCGTTGTAAAAGACCAGGCTGCCCTCAAAACCGATATTGGCGACGACGAATAAGAGGACCCCCGTCAGGATGTCCCCTCTCCCAACGAAAAAGAGCAACCCGGTGAAAAGGACGCAAAGAGCCGCAAAGAATCCTAAGAATTTCTTCTTTGTGCCGGACACATCGGCCAATGAGCCGAGGAAGGGAGCCGCCGCAGCCACCGTGATCATCGACAAGAAGATGGCGAAACCCCAGAAAAAATCGCCCGCGCCGCCCGCCGCCCCACCGGCGACCACGGTCTTGAAGTAGACGCTGTAAGCGACGGTTACAATGACGGTGGGATAGGCCGAATTGGCGAAATCATAGAACGACCAGGCCAGGACCGTACGCCGGCTCATGGGTCTTCCTTCCGGCTGGCGGCCTGAAGAACCGGCCGGGCTCCGAACCGGCTTTTGCCCGGCTCGGAGGACTGCGGTAAGATTTCGAGTCCTTCTTTTGCCATCCATCCCCGGTGGGTGGGCCCTTCAGGCCGAGTGACCGGGCGGCTGGAAGAGAATCCGAACCCTATGCTGGCGACAAAGGTTTTCTCCACAGTTTTCCCCGTCTTCTTCCTCATCGGTCTCGGCTATCTCTTCGGCCGGTTGAGAAAAATCGATCTGGCCTCCCTCACCGATGTGGTGATCTACGTCGCATCGCCCTGCCTGGCCTTCTCTGCCCTCTCGAAAAGCGTGATCCCCTTGAAAACCTTCGGTGTGATCTCTCTGTCCGTCCTCTCCGTGATATTGGGGATGGGGATCCTGACGACGATTTTCCTTCAGTACTGGGGAAAAGAGCTGCGCGGCCTCTACCTGCCCATCATGTTTCCCAACGCGGGAAACATGTCGATGCCCCTGTGTCTGTTCGCCTTTGGAGAGGAAGGCCTCGCGTTGGCCGTCATCTTCTTTACGACGAGCGCCCTGGTTCAGTACACGCTGGGCGTGGCCATCGTCAGCCGGGGAGCGGAAAACGCCTCCGAGGCCTTTCGGATGCCGATGATGTACACGGCCATCGCCGGCGTGATGGTCTCCTTTCTGGGATGGGAAGTGCCCGTATACATTGCCCGGCCCGTGGAGATCATGGGAACCGCGGGCATCGGATTCATGCTCTTCTCTCTCGGCTACCGCCTGGTGTCCGTGCGGCTCAGGGCCTTTCGGACCGCCACGGCGGCGGCCGTGCTGCGAATCGGCGGGGGCTTCGCCCTGGCTTGGACCCTCGCAACTTTCCTGGGCCTTGAGGGAACGGCGCGAGGCGTTCTGATCCTCGGCTCCAGCATGCCCTCCGCGGTCATCAACTTCATCTTCGCTCAGAAGTTTAACAAAAACCCGGAGCTTGTCGCATCGACGGTTTGGGTATCGACCGTCCTCAGCGTGGCGACGACGCCCACCGTCCTGGCCTTTCTGCTGTAGGGAGCGAGCCGCCTTGGGTCTGTGACCCCCCACACCCCCCAGCAAAACTTTCTTTTCGCCAAAAGAGCGGGCCGCCTGAAGGCGGCCCGCTCTTTTGGCCATGAAGGAAGTCCTCCGAAGGTGACAAATCATCCATTCAGCCGACCCCACGCCCAACCTAAGCAGGCCCGGCCACGTAGTGCCGGGCCGTCAAGAGTTTTCCGGGGGGTCTTAGGGGGGCCGGCTTTCAAATAGGCCCCCCTAAAAAGGAGGAACCCGTCCCTTTCCATTCGGCCTCTTTACACTCGCCTGGGGAGAATCTATCCTGCCCAACGTGCTAAGACGCCATTGCAGGAAATAAAACCGATGAGCGCTGAGGTCCGGGTCCGCTTCGCCCCCAGTCCGACGGGATTCCTCCATATCGGCGGCGTCCGCACGGCGCTGTTCAACTGGTTCTTCGCCCGGCGCCACGCGGGAAAGTTCATCCTCCGCATCGAGGACACGGACCGGGAGCGGTCCACCGAAGAGTCCATCCGACAGATCCTGGACGGCCTCAACTGGCTGGGGATCGACTGGGACGAGGGGCCCTACCGTCAGACGGAACGTCAGGCCATCTATACGGAGTACGCCGATCGCCTTCTCTCCGAGGGGAAAGCGTATCGCTGTTATTGCACGCCTGAGGAACTGGAGGCGATGCGAGAGCGCGCCCGCGCCCAAGGAAAACCTCCCCGCTACGACCGCCGTTGCCGAAACCGGACGGACGCGTCCGACCTGCCCTACGCCCTGCGCTTCAAGGCCCCCCGCGAAGGAAAAACGGTCGTTGAGGACCTGCTCCGAGGGGAGGTCTCTTTTGAGAACGCCCAACTGGACGACATGATCATCCTCCGCAGCGACGGAACGCCGACGTACAACTTCGCCGTCGTGGTCGACGATGTGGACATGCGCGTCTCCCACGTCATCCGGGGAGATGACCACCTGGCCAACACCCCGCGCCAAGCGATGATATACGCCGGGCTGGGCTGGCAGCTGCCGGAATTCGCTCACGTCTCCTTGATCCTCGGCCCGGACAAGAAGCGTCTCAGCAAACGCCATGGGGCGACCTCTGTTCAGGAGTACCAGCGCGCCGGATTCCTCCCCGAGGCCCTGATCAATTATCTGGTCCGCCTGGGGTGGTCTCACGGCGACCAGGAGATCTTCACACGCCGGGAAATCACCGAGCTTTTCGGCCTCGAGCCCATCGGAACGTCCTCGGCCATCTTCGACATCGACAAGCTCCTTTGGGTGAACTCTCAGCACATGAACCGGATGGCAACCGCCGAGTTGATCCCCCTGCTGAAGCCGTTCTTCGCCGAGGAGGGCGTGGAGGTCTCCGACGAACCGGCCGGCAGGACTTACCTGGACAAGGTCATCAGTAGTCTGCGGGAGCGTTCCAGGACACTTGTGGAGATGGCCCGCTCGGTCAGGTACTTCTATCGTTCCGATTTCGGGTACGACGAGAATGCCGCGAAGAAGTTCCTGACGGCTGAGACCGGGGAACGGATGAGAAAGCTCCGCGCGCGCCTCGCCGACCTTACGGAATTCGGGGAAGAAGCCATCCACCGGGTATTCCAGAAAATCGTCGAGGAAGAAGGGGTGAAGCTGGTGGCGGTGGCCCAGCCCGCGCGCGTCGCCGTGACGGGGGGGACGGTCAGTCCTCCCATCACCGAGGTCTTGTCAATTTTGGGCAAGGAGGAAACACTCGCTCGGCTGGACCGGGCCATCGCCCACATCGGGAATGGAGGGTCTTGAAAGGGATAAGGGATGGCCAGTGCCGGCGCACGCGCCGGGAGATCGAACGCCGCCCCCCTTGACCGGGCCAAAGGGGGAAGTTAAATTAACAGCCTCATTATTGCTGGGGAGTGGTCCAGCGGCAAGACGTCTGACTCTGGATCAGAAAACCTAGGTTCGAATCCTAGCTCCCCAGCCAGCCTCCGTTCATCTCATCTCGACGGCCCCATCGTCTAGCGGCCTAGGACATTGCCCTCTCAAGGCAGAAACACGGGTTCGATTCCCGTTGGGGCCACCAAGAAAATCAAAGGGTTACGCCGATCGCCCTTCAGAGACCCCCTTTTTACGGACTTTGTACGGCAAGTCGACCAAGGCCCCGAATGGACGCGGCCGTCAGAGACCCCCTTTTTACGGACTTTGTACGGACAACGCAGTCCCGCTGATTGTATGAGGTGGGAATGTGGAAAATACGGACTACCAATCCTGGGTGTCCATTCTCTCTCCTTTACTCTATTTTCCCCTTTCCCGAAGGGCGGAGCGTAACGCCGCCTCCCCGGTTCTCGTCATCCGGGCTGCGGGCGAGGCAAAGGGTTACTCCCTCGACACGTGAAGGCCGAGGGCTGGACCAGCGCCATAGGCACAAGAGCCAGGGCGAAAAGTTTCAGGGCCACCCGCACTGTTTTTCCCCTTTGCCTTCACCTCCCGAAGCTCCTCGATCTTCGCCTTGACGTCCGCCCGAATCAGACCGCCCTTCTCCTCCAGCAGGGCGACAATGGCCTCCTCAGATCACACCAGAGACATCACAGGCTCACGGAAGTCGGTCACTCCCTTCGGGTCCAGGGGCTCGGCCACGGCGTAGCGTTCTCTCGGTTTCGGCTCTTCTATGCCTTCGGCTCGTACACCTCAAACCATCGAATTGTGGGAGGTCCTTTGAGGATGTCGCTCGCATTTTCTCGCAGAACGGATACTCCGATTGCACCAGCAGCCTCAGCATCCTCCTTCGTTTCCCACAGGCTAAAGCTCCCGTGCTCATCGACAGCGTCATCTTCGAGGAAAGTTACGGATTTGAATCCCTTCTGCGCCTTGTAGAGAGTGGCAACCTGATCGTCCAGTTTCTGCATTCTCGATCGCATTCCCGACTCCACAGGAATTATGGCCAGCCGTGCATACATGGCTCAATTCTCCCTTCGTTGAAGCAAATCGCCGTGTCGCGGCTTGGTTCTGGCGACTCGGACCGTAACGTCCCCCCCGAGCGGTTCCAGCTTCTTGGCGTCCCCCCTTGCCATGTCTAGCGCGATTTCCTCCGCCCGCTCTCGGGTCGCAGCCTGGAAACAGAAGGTGTTGGACGCTTTAAGCTCTATCTGGACTTCGAACTGCTTCATCGCGTCGGCGTCCGAGTTGGCACGTCCCCTTAATAACATAGAGACTGAAGAGTGGATGGTTGGGTTAAATGAGATTATGCCAATTAAAGCGCTGATCCCCCCCCGCACGGGCAGCTAGGGAACTTGGATGAGAAGATCCCCGGCCGTGATTGAAAAACCTTCCGCTTGTGATTCAAGATTCAAGAACTGACCCTTATTCCTCTGTGGGAAAGCAAATTTCGTCATCCAGGCGAGGATCCGGAGGAAGAGCGACCTCGACATCCAGGAGGCGCCCACAGGTAGGACAGAGATACTGCCGCATTTCGAACCGGCCGCTGGTGGACCGGCGGGGACCCGAACGGGTCAGGGGTGAACGAACGAAGACGGCATATTCCTTCCAGGGCACTTGGAGGAACGACAACAGGGAATGGCAATTCCTGCAATGAATCTCCGACCCCCTTTGGGTCTGGAGAACCTGCAAATTCTCACTGATGGAGTAACTCCCCTCTGCCCGTTGTAAGGCATTTGGCAGACTGGATTCGGGAACTGAATTTACTCTTAGAGGCTTGGAGACGACGTCCTCTCCCCACCCGTTGCGACGCGACTGGAGCAACTGTTTCCTCAACTCCGACGTCGCCTCCAGGTTGACCTTCAAATTGCCCGAGAAAACCACACCGTAAATCTCCCGGGCGCACCCGACTGAGACCAACCCTTCCAGAACATCGTTTTCGACCCCTTTCGGGTGCCGTTCCAGGGGGTCGTCATAGCCGCCTCCACCCATCGCCCAGAAGTGCAAGAGCTCACCCTTCCTGAGCCGAAAGGTCCCCCAGACGACGTTTTCCCCCGATGCCTCGAGATCGCCCATTTTTTCCAGACTGTCCGCCGAACGAAGTAGGCTATATGCATCAATCCCTTTATACATCACATACCCCGCGTTGCATCCGGGGTAGCCTCCGAGCAATCCTTGACATTCCGGGTACTCGGTTCCTGTTCCGTAAAGAACCAGATCGACTTCGTCTGTGGTCGGGGTAATCGCCCGCTCCGTCGTCATCCCGCCGCGAAAACGCCCGGGCCCGGCGGAATCCTTCAGGAGCCGGTGAAACAGGTAAAGAACCGGCAAATTCAGCTCCTCAGCCTCAATATTGGGTGTCCGGATGGTGGGGTTTGCAATGGTTCCGCCGAAATCCACTCCATCTGCGAACGTACGGGCCCCACCGCTTCCTCCAAAGTGCTGTGTCAGAATTCCCACAACATACTCGCGGTCTTTAAAACCGGAAATCGTGACTGGTGTATGGGCCCCCTGCCAGACCGCCGTGGCCTCCTTTCGGTATGTCTCGCTCGCGGCCAACAGCTTTGAGACCGCCTCGACGGAGAGGTTATTGACGACCGTGATGCCCGTGATCGTTGAAAGGCAGTTGGGCGCGGGGCGCCTGCAATTCACGAGGCTTCCCTCCGGGGCAAACATTGTGATGGGTTTCATGAACCCGTCGTTCCACAGGATGTCGAATCCCAGGACCGGAAAGAGCGGGGCCAGCAGCGCGCCGCAGGTCCCCCAATAGGTGGAATTCAGGCCGACCGGCGCCTGTTCGCTGGTCCCGGAGAAATCGAAGTGAAGCGCGTCGCCCCTCTTGGACATGGCCAGGTGGACTGCGTAATCCTTCTCCCCGGTCTCTAGATACTGCCTCGCGCGCCAAGTGCCGTCCGGAAGCTCCCGCAGCCGTCGTCGCAGGAGCGTTTCCGATTCGTCGATGATCCCCTGCGCGACCTCATCGATGGCTTCGGGGCCGTATTTGTCCAGAAGCTCGATCAACCGTTCCTTGATCGTGATGTTGGCGGCGATCTGGGAGTGGAGGTCCAGCGCCACGATCTCGGGGATCCGGACCATGTTCAACAGCGTCTTCCACACGTCCTTTCGGAGGACGCCCTGCTCCATCAGTTTGATGCCGGGGCACATAATACCTTCGTGGAAGATCTCCCGGGAATCCGGAGCAAACCCCCCAGGATTAATCGCACCGACGTCCCGCAGATGCACGAAGTTGGCCGCCCACGCGACAAGTTCACCCCGGTAGAAGATCGGCGAGACCACGTAGTCATCCGAGCTATGCAGAGCCGCGACATAGGGGTCGTTCAGAAAGAACACGTCTCCCTCAAAGATTCCCGGGTTCTCGGCGTATTCGCGGACGATGTGCCGGCAGGCCTCCCCCGCCCCGGGAAGGGCGTGCAGATATCCGACCACCGCCATGAGGAGGCTTCCGTCCGCCCGGTAGAGGCCCACGACCAGGTCGTGTCCCTCCGTGGTTGCCGAAGAGCCGGAGATGTGCTTCAGGGTGGTGACCGCCTCATCGACGATCCGCATGAACTTGTATCGAATGATTTCAAACGTGAAGGGATCAATTGTCATTCCATGGGCTCCTCGCTGGGGAGCTGTTATCTGCCGACCTTCGAGGCGGTCTTGGCAGCGAGGATCTCGATGAGGCGATCGCTTTCCGTGACTTCGCCAAAGAGGAAGTCAATATTCCTGAGGGCCATCTCGTGGAGGTCGTTCCCATATGCCGCCACGCAGTCTTTCGGGATCGCACAATAATAGTCCATGAAATAGGCGTGCCGCGTTGTCGACTCGACACAGACGTTCGTCGTCACCCCGCAGATGATGAGGGTGCGAACCCCGCAACTGCGCACGATGAGCGGCAGGTCTGAGCCGATGAAGGCGTTGTACCTGTGCTTGATGACCTCGCAGGGGCACACCTACTCCCACTGGACTTGTCGCAATGAAGCGAAAAGAGCCGCGTTGGTTTCGATGGGATGAGAA
This sequence comes from Nitrospinota bacterium, assembly GCA_046758845.1. GTDB lineage: Bacteria > UBA8248 > UBA8248 > JACPRG01 > JBHIBA01. The sequence goes on along the minus strand of JBHIBA010000034.1, from coordinate 2,410 downwards.
AGCAACGTGTCATCCCCGGTGGTTAGGAAAACAGGACGGCGCGTCGACTCCAGTTCCAAAACAAAGTCGGCCAGTCCCTCGGGGGAGTCGAAGGAGGCCGGCGGCACGAAGATTCCCGCTGGAATTTCTGGCGGAACGCAATTCAGCTTGACATGAGGATGGAACAACAGAGCATCGGCTACCTTCCTGGTGGGAGGGGCCGAGGCATACAACACTGAAAATGCATTGTAATATCGCACGGTGTTGCAAATGGGCTCTGCCGCAGCTGCGATTTGTTCTCCATCCCTTTCTTCCCCTGTCTCCTCCAGCATAACTGCCTCGGCACCGGCGCGGCAGGCCTCCTCGGCCAAGTTGCGCAGTAGGCTCACCGTCTCCTCTAACCTTTCTTGTGGGTTGGGGCATACCTGGCGGCACAGTCCTACGGGCCCAGGTAGAACGGCCAGGACCAGCACTTGCTTTTGCAACTGGATTCGCAATCTGCGTATGACTTCCACCAGGGCTGTGACGGGAGGGCGCTGCAATGCGTCCGGCGGCCACGGGCATCCTCCCGCTGCATCCCACTGAACGGTGGGCCCAGTAGGGGACCAGGTCACTGGTATCCCGGCGAGTTCCGCCAGGACACCCGCATCGATACGCACTACAACGCAGTCGACCCCAAGCAGGTGCCATTGGTCTATGAGAGCTTGGGTCAACCGGGTTGGATCACGGACAAGAACTTCTACAGGGAATGCGTCCAGCCGGGAAGCATGGTAAAAAGCCAGGGGAATCAACGGCGGGCGTGGACAGGGTGCGCCGCGCAGGAAGGACCTCGCCAGTTGCCTGGAAGACATCATCTTGCCTCACCTCCCAGCGGAGGGTCCTGCTGTTCGGTTACTTCGCCTCTTGGTTGAGTGGTCAGGGGCCCCACGATTTCCCCGCTCGTCCAGGCGATCGCGCTCGATCAGGAAGGCCGTGGCGGAGATGACCAATATGACAAATCGGCCATCCTCCCCATGATGTAATATGCGAGCCCCATCCCCCAACGTGGACGGTAAAGACGAGAATGTCGGCCGTCATGATCCCGCGCGGCGAACTCGCGATTTCGGCGAGGTTCGAGATTCCAACCCACACAGATGAGGGACTGCGAGAAGAAGGGCGAATATGGGGTGCAGCGAAGGAGTGGCGCTTGCCTAGGGCCGCACCTACACCTCTCTTCTGGTCCGCAACCGCCGGCAGACCCTGCCGGGGAGAACCTCCCTCTACACCCGAATCAATTCTCGATTCTTCCGAGCATCAGGCCAGGTACCGTAGAATTTTAGGGCCTGGGGATGTGGCCGCTTCTTTGACCATTCTCTGAGAAATTCTGCGTAAGGCTTGCCGCGGGCCAGACGGGCCTTCCGCTCCGCCGCCCGCAGGCGCTCGGTCTCTTCAGCATCCACCTTCAGGGTTTCCCGGCCGTAGGCGACCTTGTAGACGTTTTCGGCCGTCCAGTGGGTAATGACACAGTTGCGCAAATCCTCGGTGACCTTTTCCGGCGGCCGTTCCAGGACATCGCCGTAACCGCCGCCGCCCTGGCCTCCGCCCGTGATCACCTCCCCTCGTTTGACAACACGGGAGGGACGGGTCTGATGTTCGCGCACGACCTCACCGCCAAACGGGTTTCGCTCCAGGAGGTCGAAGTCATTGTCCGGCAACGGAATCTTGCCCTCCTTGAACTGGCCGATGACATCGGTGTCGGTTACCCGGATGGCCGGCATCACGGTTTGGGAATAGCCACCGAACAGGCCACAAGTGGTGGAGAACTTCGACTCCTTAGCAGCGGCCAAAAACACGGCATGGGGCACGTGATGAACCGTGTAGGCCACGGCCACCCCGGCCCCGCCGCGATATTTGCCGGACCCGCAGCTATCAGGCAGGGTTTTCTGATAGAGGTGCAGCACCGGGAAGGCCCGCTCCACGTCCTCCACATCGGGCGCCTTGCCCCACGGTCCATGGGGGAACCCGAAGAGGTCCACACCATCGCCATCGTGTCGAGCCGACAGGCCCCAGGCGTTGAGGGGGAAAGCCAGGTAGTCCACAATCTTGGCTCCATGCTGGTTAACGCCGTTAATCATGGGAGTGGACGAGGACGAAGAAAAGCCGCAGACCAAGTCACGCTGCTGGCTATCAAACATCATCTTAGAGAAGACAACTGCCAGCAGAGGGAAGACGGCGGAAACGGAGATTGGTGAGCACGAGATGGCGGCCTCCGGGTCCGGGTCCATGATGGTGCCGTGTGGAATGATGTAGTCGATGGGTTCCATCGTACCGGCGGAGATGGGGAAATCACTGAATGGGAACTGATAAAAGTAAATCGCACAGTGGGCGCGCACACAGGGGGCCAGAGACTGGAAGCTTCCCTCGTGCTCCGGGGAGCAGCCGGTGAGGTCAA
>JBHIBA010000033.1:0-24721 GCA_046758845.1 Nitrospinota bacterium | reverse complement strand
CTGGAGAGAGAGCTCCGACTCAACGACACCCCCCGACGGCCCAGATCGTGAGTCAGCCATGCGTGCCGAATATGGACTCAATCGTCTGATCGCTCTTTCCCTAAAGGGACCCCGTGGAATAGTTGAACGGGGGGCAAGAGGGGTTGTAGAATGGTTCTTGTCCCTGGCGTTTTAGGCTTCGGATGAACGGCTTGCTTCTCTGAGTACAAGCGTTCAGATCCAGCGAATTTCCTTTTAGGCGTCCAAATCTGCGGGACCCGCAAGATGGCGAAAATCCGCTTTGAACATATCTGGAAGCGCTACGGAAGGGTCGAAGCGGTCAAAGACCTCAATCTCGACTGCGAGGAGGGTGAGTTTCTTGCCCTTTTGGGTCCCTCCGGTTGCGGGAAGACGTCCAGCCTGCGGATGCTTGCAGGTCTGGAAATCATCTCCGAAGGCGATCTGTTCATCGGCGACAGGCGGATCAACGACGTCCCCTCCAAGGACCGGGACATCGCGATGGTCTTCGAAGATTACGCCCTGTATCCCCACTTGACCGTCTACAACAACATCGCCTTTCCCCTTAAGATCCGGAAGATGGAGCGATCCGTCATCAAGCAAAGGGTGCAGCGCGCCCTGGAAATGCTCGGCCTTCAGAGCATCCGCGATGAGAACGTTCAGCGTCTCAGCGGCGGCGCCCAGCAACGCATCTCCATCGGACGGGCCATCGTGCGGGAACCCCAGGTCCTCCTGATGGATGAGCCCATCTCCCACTTGGACAGCGCGCACAAAGTCGAGCTCAGGGGAGAGTTGAAGCGGCTTCAGCGAAACCTCGGCGTGAGTACGGTTTATGTGACCCATGACCAAGTGGAGGCCACGGCGCTGGCCGATCGGGTGGCCGTGATGAACTTGGGCGTCCTGCAGCAAGTGGGACCCCCGGAGGACCTTTATGATCGTCCCGCCAATCTGTTCGTCGCGGGTTTTATCGGCGAGCCGCCGATGAATTTCATCCGTTGTGAAGCGGATTCCGGCGGTGGCCGGTTGAGGGGCCCGGACTTCGAGCTCCCTATTTCGCATGGACTTATGCAAAGAATCTCAGACCACAAGGGATCCCGCCTGACGTTGGGAATCCGTCCCGCGAGCCTGAGAATCAACAAGTCGCCCTCTGACAGCCAGCTGCGCGGGAATGTGTTTGCGGTGGAGCCTCGCGGGGATTCGGCCGTTGTGATGGTCGAAATGGGCGAACATCGTCTCCTTTCGGAGTCCGCGCAGAACCTGGGCCTTCAGGAAGACGCTGTCGTCGGACTCTCGTTCCCGGAAGACCACCTCCATCTGTTCGATACGGAGACAGGCGTCAACCTGACGGCGAAAGCCGGGGGCCTTTGAGGCGGACGATGGGTACTGTCGTTCTGAAAGACGTATCGAAACGATATGAGCGCATCGAAGCCCTTAAAGGGGTGGAGCTCGCGTGCGAACAGGGAGAGCTGACGGTTTTGCTGGGCCACTCAGGGGCGGGAAAGACCACCCTGCTTCGATTGATCGCGGGGCTGGAAACCGCCGACGAGGGGGAAATCCTGCTGGACGGCCGGATCGTCAATGACGACCCTCCCCGGACCCGAGCCGTCTCGATGGCCTTTGAGAGCTACGCCCTGTATCCTCAATTGACGGTCTTCGACAACATGGCCTTCTCGTTTCGCGTTGCTGCCGCGACGGCGCGTCCTTCGACGGAGGAAGTCCGCCGCCGCGTCCAGGATATGGCCGACCTGCTGGAAATCGGCCACTTGCTGGACCGCCTCCCCCGACAGCTCTCAGGCGGGCAGCGGCAGCGGGTCGCTCTGGGCCGCACGCTGGTGCGGGACGCAACCGTTCACCTCTTGGACGAACCCATCGCCCACCTGGACGCCAAGCTGCGGCACCAGCTGCGGGGCGGGCTGAAACACCTGCAACGGAATCGGAGAGCCACGACCATTTGGACGACGCCCGACCAGTTGGAGGCCATGTCCATTGCGGACCGGATTGCGGTTTTCAATCACGGTGTCCTTGAGGAAGTCGGTTCCCCTACGGACCTCTATGAGCGTCCGAAGAACAAATACATCGCCCGCAGTCTGGGTGAGCCTCCCATGAACATCTTTGACGCGAACCTTGGGCGTGCGGACGGCGGCTGGGCGCTAGAAGTGGGAGGAGTTTCGCTGCCGATCTCGCCGGAGGCCGCACGGCCGCTCGCCGGATGGAATGGGAACAACCGCGTTTCGGTCGGCATCCGCCCGAGCGACATTACGATCCACACTGAGCCGCCGACGGGGGCTTCTCTGGAAGCGGAGGTCATTGTGCTCGAGCCCCTTGGGCAGTACAAGGTGGTCGCCGTTCGAAGCCAGGGCGAAGAGTTGAAGATCAAGACTGGCAAGGGCGTTCACGCTGAACCGGGAAGCCGTGCCTGGCTGGCGCCCGACCCGGGCTGCTATTATTTCTTCAATCCACTAACGGGAGAATCCCTGGGGTAGTCACCACGCTCAGCGGCCTAGCCGCACAAGAACAACCTTTGTGGAGGGGGTAAACATGAAAGGAAAGATTGGAACAGCGGGATGGTGGAAAGGCGCATCCGTTTTCGCACTGGTGGCCGTCTGGGCACTGGTCCTGAGCGGGTCCGCATGGAGTTGGTCTCTGGAAGAGGCGGCCAAGCCCTACAAAGGCACGACCTTGAGGGTGGGTATCGCCATGGTCCCGGTCATCGAGGGGTATCTTCCACTGATCGAGACTTTCTCGAAACGGACGGGCATCAAGGTCAAAGTGGAAAAATATACGCACGCGGAGTGGGATGCGAAGGGAGACGCCGATCTCTACTCCAGAACCGGACACTTCGATTTGCTTCAAATGCACCACACCCGCGCGGAGGACTGGGCAGGCAACGGTCACGTCCGTTGGATCAACGACCTCATGAACGACCCGAAGCTGCGCGACCCCGACCTGGATCCGGACGATTTTCTTCAGCCCCTTTGGGATGACAACTGTCTTTTCGAAGGAGAAAAGCGGGCCTGCTTCCCGACTTACAACTTCCAAATGGTTTACTGGTACCGGAAGGACTGGTTCAATCACCCCGAAGAGAAGACCGCCTTCAAGAAGAAATACGGCTACGAGCTGGGTCCTGCCAAGACGTATAAGATGTTCCGGGACATCGCCGAGTTCTTCACCCGGAAAAAGGGAGAAAAAACCGCCGGTAAGGTCCTCACGGGCAACATCTACGGCGTCGGCTTGGTGGGCAAGCGGGAGATGTCCCTGACGTGGGAATGGTATAACATCCTCAACGGATGGGGCATTAAACTCTATGACAAAGAAGGACGCCCGACCTTCAATCAGAAGAAGGTCGTTGACGCCACCAAGTGGTGGCTGAACCTGCGCCCTTTCGCGCCGCCCGGCGTCTCGGAGGCCGGGTTCATTGACCTGTTTGTCCTGATGACGAAGGGGAACATCGCCCAGTCCTTGAATTGGATTGATTTCGCCTTCGCCATTGACATCCCCAAAATCTCAAAGGCCGTCGGTGTTTACACCTACGCCTCGGTGCCCGTTCTAAGGGAAGGCATTCCGCCCAGCGGCTGGGGTGAGGGAGAGCCGATGGTGATCAGCAAGTACAGCAAAAACCCGCGGGCGGCCTATCTGTTCATGCAGTGGATGTCCTCCAAGGAAACGCAGAAGAAATGGATCGAAGGGCCGGGGCATGGCCTGGTCTTGCGGAAGTCCTCGCTGGAGCTTCCTTTTGTGAAGAGCCACCCCGTCTACGCACCCGCCATGGTCTCCATGAAACACGGTTGGTTCGACCCCGGCTTTTCAAATTACGCCCAGCTTCGCGAGGAGATCACGATCCAGATCACCGAAGCGGCGGCCGGCCGGCAAACCGTGGAGCAAGCGATGGAAAAGATTCAAGCGATGGCCGTGAAGGTGCATCCCAAAGGACCCATCAATCCGGGTCAGCCGACCGTGAATCAGTTTGCTCGGTAGGCTGTCCCTGAACGGCGGCCAAGGAGAACCCAGAGGAAGGGGAGCGGACGCTCCCCTTCCTCTATGTTTCATCTTGAAAAGGCCCGGGGTATGGCGGTTGAAGCCGAGAAATTGATTCAAGTCAATCGAAGGATGGAGCGCTTTAAGCGCGCCGGTTACCCTTACCTTCTCCTCTCGCCGAGCCTGCTGGCGCTGCTCTTGGTGGGCATGTATCCCTTCGTGTACATGATCATCCTCAGCTTCCGGAAGCTTGATTTCCGAAAGCTCGGAACCGCCGGAGGGTTTATCGGCCTGGAGAATTACCGCACCCTGTTCTCCGAATCGGTCTTCTTTACCTCACTCAAGACGACGGCTTTCATCGTTCTCACCTCCGTACCTATCGAACTCATCCTGGGCTTTGCCATCGCCTACCTGTTCAACCGGCACTTTCCTCTCAAGCGTTTGGCTGTCACGGTGACGATCATCCCGACGGTTCTCGCACCCATCGCGATTGCCGTCATGTGGAAGATCCTGCTGGCATCGCCCTGGGGGTTTCTCACGTTCAACCTCTTTTACAAGCTGGGCCTGTTCACGGAGACCTCCATTTTCGGATCGCCGGGATGGGCGCTGACGGCCATCATCGGCATCGACGTGTGGGAGTGGACGCCCTTCATGTTCTTGGTCTTCCTGGCAGGGCTGGGCGGGCTTCCCCAAAGGCCCTACGAGGCGGCGGCTGTAGATGGGGCGTCGGCCTGGCAGATCTTCTGGCACCTAACCCTGCCGATGCTGAGCCCGTTCATCCTGGTGATGCTGCTCATCCGCCTCATCGACGCCTTCAAGATTTTCGACACCATCTACATTCTGACGAAGGGCGGTCCGGGCGTTTCGACCGAATCTATCTCGATTTTTGCCTACCGGTTCAATTTCGAATACTGGAAGCTGGGAGAAAGCTCCGCCCTTGCGGTGGTCATCTTCTTGCTCTTCTTCATCATCTTCGGAATCTTGTTCACGATTCTGCAGAAGCGCTTCAGGGTCTTCTAAGGGGGGACATTCCGTGGTGCAAGCAGGCAGGCGTCCATCGAATGGATCGGGGAAGCTCAGGTCCTGGATTCTCGGAATCCTGATCTGCGCCGTCGTCGCCAATTCCCTGTTCCCTTACATCTGGATGCTGGTCAGCAGCGTCAAGCCGGACAACATCATGTATGCAACGCCCACCGTCTGGTTCTTCACGCCCATTACGGACCATTACCTGGACGCGTTCGGGGAGAAGGGGTTCGGCGCCAACTTCCTCAACTCGATCTTCGTGTCGGTCTCGACGACCCTACTGGTCATCCTCATCGGAACGCCCGCCGCCTATAGCTTCGCGCGCTTCCGGATCTGGCGGAGCAACGACATCTTTATGTACATTTTGTCCACCCGAATGGCGCCGGCCATTTCCCTGGCGATCCCCTTTTATCTGACGTTTGCGAACCTCAGACTCCTCAACACGTACACTGGCATCATCCTGGCCCACCTGACGTTCAACCTCTCCTTCTACATCTGGGTTTTGCGCGGTTTCTTCAAAGACATCCCCATCGAGCTGGAAGAGAGCTCGATGATCGACGGGTACACCCGATGGCAGGCGCTGACCCGGGTGACGCTGCCGCTGGCGCGCTCTGGAATCGTTGCCGCCGCCATCTTTTGTTTCATCTTCTCCTGGAACGAGTTTCTCTACGCCCTGATCCTAGGGGGAGGAGATGTGAAAACCCTGCCCGTCGTCATCCCTTCCTTGATCAACCAGCGCGGTGTGGAGTGGGGGGAGATCGCGGCCATCGGAAGTGTCGTCATCCTGCCGATTCTGGCCCTGGTGTTCGTGGTGCAGAAACACGTCGTTCGTGGACTTACGATGGGAGCCGTCAAAGGATAGGGGGAGAGAAGGCCATGCCCGCTCAACACGAACTTCACGCCTCGCCCGAGACCGTTCACTGGGGGTTTTTCGATGCGTCCCTCCCCCCCGTTCTCCGGCTCGACTCGGGCGACCGGGTCACGATCCACTGCTTGTCGGGCGAGCCCGAAGACCTGCCGCCCGGGCCGTTCGAGGTTCTTCCGGAGCATCGCGAGGTTCTCGCCAAGTGCGAGCGGGGTCCCGGCCCTCATTTGATGACAGGACCCGTCTGGGTGAATGGGGCTGAGCCGGGCGACGCCCTGGAGGTCCGAATTCTCGACTGCACGCTGCGCCAGGACTGGGGCTGGAATCTCATCATGCCGCTTCTAGGGACGCTGCCGGAGGATTTCCCAAAGCTCCGCCGCATCCACATCCCCCTCGACCGAGAGGCCATGGTCGCCGACCTGCCCTGGGGGGGGCGTCTTCCGCTGAGTCCGTTCTTCGGGATCCTCGGCGTGGCCCCGCCGGCGAATTACGGACGAATTCCATCCTTTCAACCGAGGGAGCACGGGGGCAACATGGACAACAAGGACCTCGTGGCGGGAACGACCCTCTACCTTCCCATCTGGAACAAGGGGGCGCTGTTCTCAGCGGGGGACGGACACGGCGTTCAGGGGGACGGCGAGGTCTGCCTGACGGCCATCGAGACGTGCATGACGGGAACCTTTGACCTCATCGTCCGCAAAGACCTCTCCCTGCGAATCCCCCGCGCGGAATCCCCGACCCACTACATCACGATGGGCTTCGATCCGGACCTGGACGACGCGGCCGAACGGGCCCTGCGGGAAATGATCTCCCTCCTGGCAGAGACTGCGGGGCTCTCGCCCGAGGACGCCTACACCCTCTGCAGTCTGGCGGCAGACCTGCGCGTCACCCAGCTCGTGGACGGGAACAAGGGCATCCACGCCGTGCTGCCCAAGGCGATCTTCTCCGACTGAGGAATCCCGCGCCCTCCTTGCTGCCGATTCAAGATCCCTCAACAGGGAATCCGCGCGTCAAGGGAGATCGTTGAAATGGCTGGAGAAAACAGTGAGAAGGCCTACCTGCTGGTGCACGGCTCTTGTCACGGCGCTTTCTGCTGGGAAGAGGTCATCTCGCACATCGAGAAGAGGGGCAAAAAGGCCTACACACTGGATCTTCCTGGTCATGGGGCAAGAATCCCGGAGCGTCCCAAGGTTCGCTACGAGGATTATCCCAGCGCCGTGGTCGGCTTTATCGAGAAGGGAGATCTGAAGAATGTTGTCCTGGTGGGCCATAGCATGGCGGGGATCGTGATCCCCAAGGTGGCCGAACGCATCCCAGAACGCCTTTCACATCTCATTTTTCTCTCGGCGTTCGTCCTGCAAGACGGCGAATCTCTGGTCGATAATTGCCCCCCCGAGCAGCAAACGCTCTTTGCCGATTTGGCCGGTCAAAGCCCGGACAACACGGTCATGTTCCCCGAGAACGTCTTTCTCGAGTTCTTCGCCAACGGAATGGATGTGGACAAAGCGAAGGCGGCTTACCGGAAGCTCACTCCGACCCCGTATCATCCCTACACCCAGAAGGTCGATCTGAAAAACTTTTACGGGATGGATCTTCCTATGTCCTATGTCTTTTGCAAGCGAGACAAGGCCCTCCCTGACGGCTGGTGGCATCCGAAGATGTCGAGCCGGATCAAACACACCTACGCCGAGATCGATACCTGCCACGAAGTGATGTTCTCGGAGCCTGAAGCCTGCGCGGAAACCATCATTCGAATGGGCGGATAAATTGATGACGCACCGCAAATCATTGAGGGGCCGAAATTGCCCCTCCGTCTCGGGACGATGTCCATCTAAAGGGAGGATGGCTGATCAGGGGAAAAGGCAGGAGAATGAAGAGGCAACGGAAGCCCTGCTCTCGTGGGTATCCGTGTCTGCCAATCTGTTAGAGCGAAAGGTGGATGTCTTGGCGAACTCCCACAATCACTACCTGCGCCACCCCCACGGCCATTGTCGGTCTGAGAACTATGCCTCGCTGCCTAATTCGGGAGCAGGATTCTGCCCGAACGAGCGTACGAAATTTCGGCTTGACAGGCTTCGGACCCTTTGTGATACTGCAAACAACCTGCACGAATACAGATCCCTGCCAGGGCTTTTTCATCCGGGACTCGGGGCCCGACGAAAGGCCCAGGTCTTTGCGGCTGTTTTTTTGCAGCATAATATCGCCTCCGACAGCCGCCCGCTGTCCGGTGCCCGGCAACTATTGCTTCACTGCGCAAACGGCAATGACCGTCGCGCATGCTTCCATGAAGCAGTCAGATTGCGGAATCCTGGATCAAACCAAAGGGATGGATTTCGGAGGTTCCATTGAAGGAAGAAAGAGAGCGTTCGGCACATCCCTTGCTTTATATCATCATAACCCTTCTCGCGCTGAACCTCGTTCTGACTTTGTGGTTAGCCACGAGAGATCCACAGGAGAGTGATGGCCAAGGTGAGAAGGTTCTGAAATTACCTGACACCCTTTCGAATACCGAACGTGAGAGAATTTTCAAAGAGTTCCAGACCCAATTCAACGCAGAGAATGCCGATGGAATCTATGCGATGATAGACAGCTACGCAAAGTTCGAAGTGACACGCGAGCATTTGGCCAAAATAGTCGGACTCTTGCGAAAACAGGTTGGCCAAATCAAGGACGGTTACTACTCTCATTATCAACACAATGGCAGACGTGATGGCCGCGATTGGTTCGATCTTATCTATCAGGTAGAGTTCCTGAACACAGCGTTTACCCGGGGCCTTCTAACAATCACATTTTACTCTTATGGTGGCCAACACGGGATGACAGGTTTCAATCTTAACTTTCAGTAAGCTTGCCTCAAGCGATGAAGGTTAGGCATCGACAAGTACACATGAGGAACAAGAAATAATCGGAATAGGAGACAATTCTTCAGGCCACCCCCCGGCGGTCGTCGCAAGACGGGAAAATACGCGGCGGCCGTGCAGGACAGCGTCTTGCCACCAATTACGAGGAGAAACGAGATGAAAAAGGGCAGCTTCCTTCCTCTCCGTAGGTCCATCATTCTCTTGGCGGTTTTTGCGCTGTCGATGGGTGCATTTGGACGCGCCTCGGCTGAGAGCGTGAAGTTCATGCTCAACTGGGTTCCCGACGGGCAGCAGTCAGCTTGGTTCTCGGCGAAGGAGAAGGGTTTTTACAAGAAGGCCGGCCTGGATGTAACCCTCATGCGGGGGTTCGGCTCGGCCAAGACGGTAAAGGCGGTTGCAGGCAAGGCCGCCGAATTCGGTCTCGCGGACGCGGGCGAGATCATCAAGGGCCGGGCGAAGGACATTGCCGTCCGGGCGATCGGTGTCTTCTACGCCAAGGACCTCAATGTGATCTACACCCTGCAGGGCTCGGGCATTCAAACCCCCAAGGACCTGGAAGGCAGGACCATCGGCGCCCCCGTCTGGTCCTCCCTGAGAACGGTCTTCCCCCTTCTGGCCAAGGTCAACAAGGTGAACGCCGCGAAGGTGAAATGGGTGAGCATGCCTCCTTCCGGCATGCGTCCCTCGCTGCTGGCCGGCAAGGTGGACTCCATCGCCACGTTCACGGCCTCCGATCGCATCCTCGTGGAGGAGGCAAACAAGCTCGGGAAGAAAATCGGCCGGATCATCTTCGCCGACTGGGGGGTGAACCTGTATTCCCTTGTCCTGACCGCCCTGGACGAGAGGATACAGAACAACCCCGACCAGGTTCGGCGGTTCGTCCACGCCTCCATTCAGGGGATGGCCTGGGCTGCCAAACACCCCGACCAAGCGGTCCGCATCCTCCGCAAGGTCTACCCCCAGGGAACCCACGAATCGGAACTCTTCAAATGGAAGCTCGCCATGAACTCGATGCTGACCGAGGGAACCATGACCCACGGCATCGGCTACATCAACCCCGGCAAGATGAAATTCACTCGCGACGCTATCCTGGGCGGCCTTGGCATCTCGAAGGAAGTTCCGGTCGGCGATCTCTACACCAACCGCTTCCTGCCCAAGGGGGCGAAGGAATAGCTTCCGGTACGAGAGAAGGGGTGGGGGGGGTCTCCCGTTCCTTCCCTGCCGGTGGTCGGCGCTACATTGAGGAGAGGGGGGACGTCCGGGGGTTCAGCGGTTCTCCCGCCGCCGGGACATGCGGGCCCTGAATGCCTACGATGACAATTGGGCTGTTCCGGCTGCCCTTCGGATGGCGTTGGAGACGGATAGCGCCCCAAGGATTAGAAACAGAGGTACCATGATAAGGGAGTGGGCCCTCTTACGCCGGATTCCACCGGCGAGGCAGGTCCCCCCAATCCATGAAAAGCCGACAGTTCAGAGAATTCCGCGTTGATGTGGAGAAAGCTCTACCGCTGAAAATCGTTCGTGTATACCTCGCTTAGGGGGACATCCTTCTTCAGTCGCATGTACGTAAAGACGATCCGTTTCGTCTCCCGCATCCCCTCTTCGCTCATCCACCCTACCTTTGACGGGTCGCCCACCAGAGGGACGGCCATCTTTAATTGGATTTGCATCACCTTTCGGTCCTGCGCCTTCTGATGTTTGAGGAGGTTTTCGATGGCCTCGTCAGGGTGATTGATCGTCCAGGCCACGGCCTTGTTGGTGGCGATGACGTATTTTCTTACAATCTCGGGCTTTGTAGCCACTTGCGTGTCGGAGGCGGCAATGCCGCTGCCATAGAGCTTGAACCCCACATCGGAGAAAAGAAAGGTGACAGCGTCGATCCCTTTCGCTTTGAGTGTCCCGCCAAAGGTGTCTACGAATCCCGTGGTGACGTCGACCTTTCCGGCGAGGAGGGACGCAGTTGTCGCCCCCGGCGCGAAGGTCACCCACTTCACCTTCTTGATGTCGATTCCGCCGAGCCGCGCGTAAGCCGGAAAGAAGATCCGCATCACATCGAACTTGGGCGCCCCGAACGTTTTCCCCTCCATGTCCTTAGGCGTCTTGATAATTGATTTCTTCAGGGCGAAAAAGGCAAAAGGCGATTTGCGGAGGTGGACGGAAAGGAGCTTGACCCCCACGCCCTCAGCCCGGGCCTTGATGAGGGTGGCTGCATCGAGCTCTGCGAACTGGATTGCGTTTACCGCCAGCTTCTTGGCCGTTGCGCCCCCGCCAAAGCCTCGGATAATCGTCGCATCAAGCCCGGCTTCGGCGTAGAGCCCTCGCTCCAGGGCGCTGAAATACCATGCGTGCCGCCCCGTCCACAACCACGACATGCCGATGGTGAGGGGCGTCTTCCCTTGCGCGAGAGCGAGCCCCATCCGAGGAGACTCGGCACACATACCGAAGGTCAACCAGAAGGCCGCCCCAGCGGCCAAACACAACCCCGCCCTTCTAAACTTTGCCATCGGCTTCATCTTTTCTCTCCTCTCCTCACGCTGACGGGAATGATTCCCACAGCCATGAGCGTCCAAAAAAAGAACTCCCCAAACTGAAACCGGAACGCCTGGACCCCTCGAGAGCGGTCAGAGCGGTATTCGGGTCCTCCATCAAGACGCATCCGGGTGTTCGGTTCTCACGACTCGATTCAGATGCACCCAGGCTTGCAGCCGATGTGGCGAGGCAGGCCGTCATCGGGCTACCGAGCGGGGTCGCCGACAGATGTCCAAGGCGACTGAGGCATAGCTCTTGCAAATCCCGAAGAGGTCCTCAACCCTCACGTAGTCTTCGTCGAGCCCTGTCTCGAAGGCCCTCATCACCATCGGCCCGTAGCTCACCGCAGGGATCCCAACCTCGTTGAACACGTTGATATCCTGCCACATGCTGGTCATGGGGGGAGACGGAAGGTCCGTCTCACGGCCAAAGACGGATCGATGTGACCGTTGGATGGACTCAATCAGAACCCCGGTGCTTTTGGCTACGTATCCTCGGCGAAAAAGGTACATCTCGACCTCGGCGTCGATCCCGCTTTCGGCGATCCGCTCAAGGATCTCCTCGCGGATCCGGGCTGGATCATCGGGAGGGGGAACCCGGACGTCGACGTAAAGGCTGCAGACCCCGACGGTGTTGCCAATCTTGTACGGGAGCCCGCCACGGATGGCCCCGAAGCTAACCTTCGGGACCATAGCGCCCCCCTCGAATTCGTATCGGTGGGTCTTCTCGTATTCGCAGGCCCAGGCCTCCAGGACATGGACGACCTTCGCCATCTTTACAATCGCGCTCGGATTCGACTCAACCGGGACCGGCCGGGGAATGAAGGGCGTATACAGGGATTCTCCCCGGACGGTGACCTTCAAATAGGCCGCTCCCGCTTGAGCGCGGATAATGCAGTTGTGCGTAGGCTCCCCGACGAGGGCGAAGTCCGAGGTGACGCCATGCTCCACCACGCAGCGGGTCCCCACTCCCTTTCCCCGATATCTTCCCCCCTGGAACTCATCGATTGGCGCAGTCCCGATCTCGCCGATGACAAAGGTGAGAAGGAGGTCTCCCTTGAGCTCGACCCCGCTTTGGAGAATTGCTTTGGCGGCGACGAGGAAAGCAGCGAGGATTCCTTTGGCATTATAGACACCGTGCCCGAAGATTCGATCCTTGTCAACCCAGCCGCTGGTGTACTCGCGTTTGAGTTCCCCGACTGTCCAGACGTCCTCTTGAGAACCATACTTAGAGTCCATGTGAGTGTTGAAGATGAGACTGAGGCCCCCGCCTTTGCCTCTGAGGACGCCGATCACGTTTCTCCTGTCAGGGGCCACCTCCTGTCGAAAGACCGGGAGCCCATTGTCCTTCAGCCATTCGTAAAGGAAATCTCCGACCTCTCCCTCATGCCCCGTGGGGCTGTTAATCTCTCCTAGTGACACAGCCAAGCGGACCAACTCGTCGCGGTCGATAAGTTTCAGCACGTCGGATTCATGCATATTCCCTGGACTCCTACACCTTTTGAACCTGAATGATTGCGGAGACGCTTACACTTTAACCGGAACTTCTCATTTCAAACCCGGACGGACCATTCCTTGTCACCAGTGCCGTTTGAAGCGATTAGAAACCCCTTCCTTCGGGCCTGTCAACGCCGATTGGAACCCACGCAACCGAGACCTGACCGCCATCCGCCATGGCAAAGCACATGGCCGGCATACCGCATGATCCGGCCGCCCATCATAAT
Organism: Nitrospinota bacterium; assembly: GCA_046758845.1. Lineage (GTDB taxonomy): Bacteria > UBA8248 > UBA8248 > JACPRG01 > JBHIBA01. The sequence goes on along the minus strand of JBHIBA010000033.1, from coordinate 11,748 downwards.
GAGCTTCTCCTGCAGGCGCGGTATACGCTGGGCGCGGGGACGGGTGTCGGTCAGTGTTAGTCCTCGCTTATGATTGATGGATAAGCCCTGCCCTTTGGGCGGGGGCCAAACCCCCGCGCCTCTATGGAGGCCCGCATCCATACCGCTCAGCAACACAGAGGGGAAATTATCTCGGGCATGAAGGACATCTTAATCCTGAGGGGGGGAGGTCTGGGCGACACCCTGCTGGCGCTCCCGGCTGTCCGGGCCTTGAGGCGCCGCTTTTCTCCCTGCCGAATGCAATGGGTGGGAAACCCGCAATTCCTTCCCGTGGTGCCGATGGGGATTCGCGTCGAGCGCCTTCGCTCCGCCGACGGTCCCGAGCTGGCCATCCTGAGGCGTCAAGACGTCGATGAGGAAGATATCCTCACGGCGTTCTCGCGGGAGGCTCCCTTTGACGTCCTCGTCGCCTGGACTCAGGGCGACAGCGCCTTTGAGAAAGGCCTGAGGGCCTTGGCAAGAGAAGTCCTCCGGGCCGACCCGCACCCGCCCGGCAAGTCTCCGCCCCTGCACGCCGTGGATTATCTTCTCCAGTCCCTCGAACCCCTGGGAGTCGAGGGGCCGATGGGTGAGGAACGCGCGCCCGAGATCCGCCCGACATCGGAGAACATCGGCGATGCGCGAATAATGATTGGCAGGTTGGGATTGGAGAACAACGCGAGTTATTTTGTCCTTCATCCCGGAAGCGGCGGGCGATGGAAATGCTGGCCCCCTTCGTGCTTTGTCAAGCTTGCGGAAAACCTTTCAACACAAGGGGAAATTGTATGGGCGGCGGGATCTGCCGAGGAAGCCGTTTTGGAAGAAGTCCGCGACCTCTCGCGCGGACGGTCTTTGAAAATCGTTTCTTCCGCCCCCCTTCCCGTCCTTGCCGGTTTGCTTCGGGGCGCGACGGGCTACGTGGGGAACGACTCGGGCGTCACGCATCTGGCCGCCGCCTGCGGCGCCCCCACCGTCGCCCTCTTCGGTCCGACCGATCCGGCTGTCTGGGGAGCGAGGGGAGCGCACGTCGTCACCTTCCGGCGAAACGCCGGGTGCGAATCATGCAAAAGGGGTGTAAAAACCGGGCACACCTGCCTGGCGGCCATCGAAATGGACGAGGTGCGGGAAGCCCTCCTGGGGCTCGAATCCATGTAGGCCAGCCGTCACCCGGACCCAAAGGGAAGCCACCATTCAGCCACGGACCTGACGAGTTACTGCTTCTCCCCGTCGTCGGGGTGGATATCCGGCGGGCCGCCTCCTTGGGACCCAACTCTTCCAGGTGGCGGAGCCATCATGTCCGCCCCAGAGCGGGGTTGCGCCCCGTCTACCCCTTACCGGCTCCCTGTCCAGAAAGGCCAGATCGCGGCTTAACGCGAGACTTCACTTCACAGCTCGTTCTTCGGGTCGCAGCGCCAGGACCATCTCGAGGACCTCGACCCGGGGCTGCCCTACGGCCTTGTACACTATCGGAATCGTGCGGGCCAACTCCGACTGCCGAAACTCGCGCATCGACTCTTCCGAGTCCCAGAAATAAATGCCGGCGTATTCACCCGTTTCATTCTCACGCACATAATATTTCTGGAGAAGCCCGGGCAGTGCACGGAACTGGGGCGCACGTCCCTCCATGGTCTGCCGCACTTCAGCGTCAGACAGACCGCTCTTGAACTTAACGAATTGGACGAGCATTTTGTTGAACCTCCTCCGTACCGTGGTCGGAAACTTTGCAGAAACCACTCATCAGTTGCGCCACCGGGTTTCTTCAAACTCAGTCTACCAGAATTCGACCACAGCCTCGCGGCATCGAGGGTTGCGCCCGCTGGGGGGCGGGGGGGGGAATATTGACCGGCCTCGAATTATCCGCTTGACAGGAGCTCGGCGCCCGTTATATTTAACCATATGGTTAAGCATTTGTCTCAACCGCTGGACGCCACCTTCGCCGCCCTGTCCGACCCGACGCGGCGGGCCATCCTGGCGCGGCTGGCGAAAGGGGAGTCCAGAGTGACGGAGCTGGCCAGGCCTTTCGACGTGTCCCTTCCCGCCATCTCAAAGCACCTGCGCGTACTGGAGGCGGCGGGGCTTCTGATTCGACAGCGGGACGGCCGTATCCATCGATGCCGCCTGGATGCCAAGCCCATGAAAGATGCAGCGGACTGGATCTCGCGTTATCGCCAATTCTGGGAGGAGCGCCTAGGCGCGCTCGCAGAATACTTGGAATCCCCACAAGCGGAGGAGAAGACCCCATGGCCCAAGAAAAAACGGCTTCCGAAAACGCAGTCTTCATCCAACGGACGTTCAAGCTCCCGCGGGAGAGGGTCTTCCGGGCGTGGACGGACGCGGAGGAAATGAAGAAGTGGTTTGCGCCGAGCGACGACTTCACCATCCCGGCCGCTGAGGTGGACCTCCGGGTCGGAGGAAAATACCGGATCGCCATGAAGTCGCCGGACGGAAACATGAACGTCGCGGTCGGCACGTACAAGGAGGTCCGGCCCCCGGAGAAGCTGGCGTTCACGTGGACCTGGGCCGAGGGGGGGATGGACGTCGGCGAGTCCCTCGTAACGGTTGAGTTCCGCGAACGCGGGGGCGAGACGGAAGTCTCTCTCACGCACGAACTCCTCCCGACCGACGAAGCGCGCCAGGCGCACAGCGAGGGTTGGAACGGCTGCCTGGGGCGACTTGAGACAAGCCTGTAACGACGGGACAACGGGCAGGAAATCCGGAAAGAGACACTATAGGGAACTTCAGCCTGTAGCGCCCGAAGGCGCACCATCCATCCCGTCCGGGATTTGCGCGGGAAAGGAGAAGACGATGAATCCCACAGAAATCATTGAGCACGCCCTTACCTCCAACGCCGGTGTAACTCAGATGGCGCTGGAGGGCCTGACGGATGAGGACCTCACGAAGCGGCCCAACGATCAGACGAACCCTATCGGATGGCTCCTCTGGCACCAGACACGGGTCGAAGACGCGGTTATCTGCGGTCTGACGGGCGACTCTCAGGTCTGGATCGAAGGGAAATGGAACGCCAAGTTCGGAATTGATGCGGACCCGAAGAACACGGGCACCGGCCATTCTCTGGAACAGGTGATGGCGCTGAAACCGACGCTGGAATCCCTGAAAGGGTACGCCGCGGCCGTGCGCGGGAAAACTTCCGCCTACCTGAAGGGCCTGAAGCCCGCCGACCTCGACGCGGAAGTTCCGACCATCCTGGGCGATACGCGAAGACTTGGAGACTACCTTGGGGGATTCACGCTGGATTACCTCCACCACAGCGGCCAGGTCTGCTACCTCCGTGGGTACCTGACGGGCTTTGGATGGTTTCCGATGTAGCGCCCGGAATCTCCGCCCGCAGGAGACGACAGGTGGTGCACCTGATCACGGGCCACCAGGCGAACGCAGCTACAGCCTCCAGGGTCGCACGCCGTTGATTTTGGGGACGCCTCAGCGTTCGGCGTGGAACATGGTCCCGGCGATACCAAAAGCCTCGGAGACTAATTAGGGGGGATTCCCGCTCGATTCCGCTACACCAGCTAGATCTGCTACCTTTGCGGGTACCCGAGGGGCTTTGGACGGGTTCCGGTGTAGCTGGTATGATCGCTAGAGGCTTACTCGAGTGGATGGGCGCGGAAATTCTCTGTTCGGGAACATTCGCCCCCGTCGAAATCACCAGGAACCGAAGCAGGGCTTCAAGCGTCTTGCGCTTTCTTAACGGCAGCGCACGACAATTAGCGTCCAACCCAAGCATTTCAAAAGGGGGAAGAGATGGGCCAGCCGGTTGTTCATTGGGAAATTGCGGCGGACGACGCCAAGAAACTTCAGGACTTCTATTCAGGTCTTTTCGAATGGAAGATCGACTCCAACAACCCCATGAATTACGGGATGGTGGAAACAGGAGGCGAAGGAGGAATCAGCGGCGGCATCTATGACAATGGCGGCGACAAGTCACGCACCCTGACCTTCTACGTCCAAGTGGACGATCTGGAAGCTTATCTGAAGAAGGCAGAGAAACTCGGCGGCAAGAGGATGACTGATCCCACCCCGATCCCAGGCACGGGCCGTGCCATCGCCCATTTTACCGATCCCGGAGGGAACCCCGTCGGGTTGTTCAAGCCGGAGACCGGGCAGGCTTAGCACACATGTACATTTTCGATCAGGACTTCGAGGACCGAACCACTGGAACTTCGCGCGCCCACCTTATGCACAACGATGGGGAGAAGCAAAGTCAGGAGTCCCGGCGGCCCTCGTTGAACCGCATGCGAGAAGAATCGTCATCGCTGCGGGGAACCCCGGCGTGAAGGCTGAAACGTTCAGCGAATTCGTCGTGGATCAATTAAGGGGATTGGGTGAGGTGCGCTGCCGCCCCATGTTCGGCGGATTCGGGCTCTACCTTGGAGGGACCTTCTTCGGCATCGTTTATCAAGGACAGCTGTTTTTCAAAACCGATGCAACCACTCGGCGCGAGTACACGGCCCGGGGAATGACGCCCTTTCGCCCGAATCCCCGGCAGACGCTCAAGAGCTATTACGAAGTCCCGGCGGACATCCTCGAAGACACAAGCCTCCTCGCCGCTTGGGCAAAGAAAGCCGTTCAATGTCAGGGGTCGCAAAGTCAAAAAGCGGGCTACTCGAAACAAACCTTTCGCAGAAGGAAAATGTGATTACGTTCTTCGAGATCCCGGAAGTACCAGCCGCGTTGCGCGGGGGCGCGGGTCGATGACCCTCAGCCGCCGCAGAATTCATCGATCAACGCGACTTTTTGGGCGGAGGCTGAGGGTCGCCGACCCGCGCTCCGCGCCAATGCGCCTCTCTGGAAGCCCCTCGCCACCGTCAGCTTTCGTATTTGTCCGCCAGCAGGCGCTCGATCATCGCCTCGGTCTTCGCGTAACCCCCCTCTCCGATCCGGACGTGTCGGATCAAACCCTTCTTATCAATGACATACTTGGTGGGCCAGTAGCGGTTCCCGTAGGCCTTCCAGTTGACGAAGTCGTTGTCGATGCTCACCGGGTATTCGATCCGCAGCTCTTTGACCTCGCGGCGAACGTTCTCAAATCTTCTTTCGTGCCTGAATTCGGGGGCGTGATTGCCGATGATCACCAATCCCCGCTTTCCGTATTTCCTGTGCCAGGCCGCCAACTGCGGCACGTCATTTCGGCAGTTGATTCACCCGAAGGTCCACATGTCCACCAGGACGACCTTGCCCCGGAGCGAGCCCCAATCGAGAGGCTCCGAGTTCAGCCACACCCGGCTTTGGATGGGGGGCGCCGGCTGGCCTATCCAGGAATTCGCGGAAATGAGCGCCCGGACCGGGAAAAAGAGAAATACGGCCAAAGAGGGGCCAAGGATGGCCAAACCCCAGAATAGACTTCGACGCCTGGCTTTCACGAACACCCCCCGCAAAGCCCCACGAGAATGAGATCAGCGAAAAGTAATCGTTTCTATGATTATCTCAACCACCGGCGGAGGGATCTTATTCCCCCGGGGGCGGAAGCCGGTGATTCACCCTATCAGGGGGAAGCGATGGTGTCCTCTGACTGCGCCGCTCCCCGATTTCCCGAGCCGTCGCCGCTGGCCTGCACGCGCTCTTCCAGGAGTTCCTTGAGCTGCTCCATGAAGTCGTCCAGATCTTTGAAGGAACGATAGACCGACGCGAATCGCACGTAGGCCACATGGTCCACTTCGCGCAGCTCCGACATGACCCGTTCCCCGATCACCCGGCTGGGGATCTCCTTCTCGCCCAATTCCAGGATGTATCGCCCGACCCGGTCGACCATGGCCTCCTGCGCCTCGGCGCTTACCGGACGCTTTTCCAGCGCCTTCTGGATGCCAGTCAAAACCTTATTGCGGTCATACGGCTCGCGGCGGCCGTCCTTTTTGACCAGGAGAGGAAAGACCTCTTCCAGGCGTTCATACGTCGTGAAGCGGCGGCTGCACGTCTCGCATTCGCGGCGTCGGCGGATTGCGTTGCCATCCTTGGTCAGGCGCGAGTCGATCACCTTCGTTCCCGTCGAACCGCAGGATGGGCATTTCATGGGACAACCTCCGCAAGGGCCGTCAGGCCGTCGCCTGGGTCCCCAGATAGATGGGAAATCTTCCGCACAGCTCCTGGACCGCCATGCGGACCTCAGCCTGCAGATGAGCATTGTCAACGTCGGCCAGGATCTGAACGATCCATTCGGCGATTTGAACCATCTCATCCTCCTGCATCCCGCGAGTCGTCACGACCGGCGTCCCGATCCGGATTCCGCTGGCCACGTAGGGGGGACGCAGGTCGAAGGGAACGGCGTTCCGGTTCACCGTGATCCCGGCCTTCTCCATGGCGTTCTGCGCGGTTTTTCCGTCAACGGGGCTCTCCCGCAAATCGACGATCAGGAGATGGTTATCCGTTCCGCCGGAGATCAGATTCAGTCCGCGGGACAGTAAAGCCTCGGCCAGGACTTTGGCGTTGCGAACGACCTGCACCTGGTAGTCCCGGAACCCCTCCGTCGCCGCCTCTCGAAACGCCACCGCCTTGGCCGCGATGACGTGCATCAAAGGCCCCCCTTGCAGGAGCGGAAAGACTTTCCTGTTCAGCTCCTTGGCGACCTTTTCATCGTTCGCCAGAAGGAAGCCCCCGCGAGGGCCGCGAAGCGTCTTGTGGGTGGTGGCGGCCACGACATCGGCATAGGGAAGCGGGGTGGGATGGAGACCCGCCGCGACGAGACCGGCGATGTGGGCCATATCCACCATCACCTTCGCGCCGACCTCATCGGCGATCTCCCGGAAGCGGTCAAACTCGATCACTCGTGGATAGGCGCTCGCCCCGACGACGATCATTCCGGGACGGTGTTCCAAGGCCTTCGCGCGGACTTCCCCGAAGTCGATGCGCTCGGTCTTGCGGTCCACGCCGTAATCCGCGACGCGGAAGATGTGCCCGGAGATATTGATCGGACTGCCGTGGGTCAGGTGCCCGCCGTGAGAGAGGTTCATGCCGAGGATCGTGTCGCCAGGCTTGAGGAAGGCGAAGTAGGCCGCTGTCACCGCCTGGGTGCCCGAATGAGGCTGGACATTGCAATAGCGGGCGCCGAATAATGCCTTGACCCTCTCCCGCGCCAGGTCTTCGGCTGCGTCCACGTACTCGCAGCCTCCGTAATAACGCCGTCCGGGCAGCCCTTCCGCGTACTTGTTGGTGAGGACGGAACCCTGGGCCTCCATGACAGCCGGGCTCGTGAAGTTCTCCGAGGCGATGAGCTCGAGGGTTTCCTCCTGCCGTTGCTTCTCGAGTTCCACAACGCGGGCCATCTCCGGGTCCACACCCCAGAGGGATTGATTTCGCATCACGATGTCGCTTTCTCCTTATCCAGTTCGGCGATTTTGTTGATCCTGCGCTGATGTCGGTCCCCTTGAAACTCGGCGTCAAGCCACATTTCCACGAACTGCCGGGCCAGATCCGGTCGGGTGACACGGGCCCCCAGAATCAGCAGATTGGCGTCTACGTGCTCCCGCGCCATGCGTGCGGAATAGAGGTCCTGCACCAGGGCCGCCCGAACGCCGGGGTGTTTGTTGGCCACGATGCTCATCCCTATTCCCGTTCCGCAGGTCAAGATGCCAAAGGGCACCCTACCGGCGGAGACGGCCTCGGCGACCCGACGGCCATAGTCGGGATAATCCACCGAGTCACGGGAATCCGTCCCGTAGTCTTCGACGATCTCGCCGCGCTCGTCCAGGAAGGACTTGATCTCCTCTTTGAGATCGAACCCGGCGTGGTCCGCGCCTACTGCAACCCTATGCCCGCTCATGTCGCCAACACCAGTACCTTGTTCCCGTGACAGGGGATTGCCTTTTCCAGAATCACTACATAATGTACACTTTTGATGGACGCAGCACAATAACTATGGAATTCGGCAACCCATTCCGACGTGGGAAGGGCCGTCTGAGTTCTGAGCGCTAAATCGAAAAGCGAAGCCTTTCTTCTAATTTTCGCCCAGGCGGATCGAGGGGAGAAGAAATCATGATTTTCCAGCGGGCTCGCAGACGGGTCACCTCAGAGAAAAGACCTGCCCCGAAACTCGAAGGGGTGGCTTTCAAGACAGCTTTCGGGTGGGCCGGGGCGGCGGCCTCCGCCCGGGGTCTCCGCCACCTCGTCCTCCCCCACCCAAGCCGCGCTCAGGCCGAATCCAGATTGAAGCGCTGCGGGGCTCGGGTCCTTCCGTCCTCCCTCCCCTCCTTTCAGCCATTGGTTCAAGCGGTCCAGGGTTATTTCGAGGGCAAACCGGTCAACCTGGACTTCCCCCTCGACCTGTCAAGCCTGCCGCCTTTTACCCGGCGCGTGATGAGCGCGGCGCGAAAAATCCAGTGGGGCAAGGTGCGGACCTATGGCCAGTTGGCGGCCGCGGCCGGCTCACCCCGGGCGGCGAGAGCGGTGGGAGCCGTGATGGCCAAAAACCCCCTTGCGCTGGCCGTTCCCTGACACAGGGTCATCGGGTCCCGGGGGGACCTGAGAGGTTTCTCGGCGCCGGGGGGAATCGGGCTGAAAGGCCGCATGTTACGGCTCGAAGGGATTGACTTAGACGCTCCCAGGAGGCGCCCCCCGCGCTCGCCCTAGCTGCGACGCGAGGCCGAATCCCGACACTTCCGATCCGCCTTAGTATGGCGTCCCGGAAATTTGCGAAATAAGTTCGTGCCTTCGGGAAGGTCGTGTGCCACTGGCAGCTTGCCTGCCAGTGCCCCCTTTTCGATTCTTTGAAGGCCAAGCGGAGGCACGGGCGGACGAGAGGTCATCGACCCCAAGCCACCCGTAGCACCCCCCATCCAGGGATGTCACACATGCTCAACGAATTTCCGGGACACGATATTAGGACCCCGCCCCGTCATCATAGCGCAAAAGCTGCAAGGCGTTTTCGGCCAGAATTCGCTTTCGGGCTTCGGGCGAAATCCCCAAGGCCTCCACAGCGGCCACGTTAAGGGCGATGGTTCGGGGCAGGCCGGGCCAGTCGGAGCCGAACACAAACTGGTTTGAGAGCCTCTCCATTTCGGGATAGTAGGTCAGCAGCTTCTGAGGAGGAAGACCCGCGAGGTCAATGAAGAGGTTTTCATGGAGGCGGAGGAGGGAAAAGGCCGTCTGGTACCAAAACCCCCTTCCCCCGTGTGTTATCCCCAAATGAAGGTCTGGAAAGTCCACCGCTACGCTGTCCAAAAAGAGAGGGTCTCCATACTTCAGGCGTGAGCCGGGAAACATGGAGGTCCCCGTGTGAACCAGAACCGGGACGCCCGCCTCCTGGGCCACGGCGTAGAGGGGATAGAGCATGCGGTCATTGGGATAGAAGTACTGGTAGGTGGGACAGAGCTTCAGCCCTCTCACGCCGCGTTTGAGGAGATCTTCCAGAAGGCGGGCGGGCCGGTGGGTCAGATAGGGGTTGATGTTGGCGAAAGGGATGAGTCGGGAGGAGGCCGAGCAATAGTCCAGGAGCTGCTCGTGGCTTGCGATCCCGGTGGTCGCCGGCGAGTATTCGGCGAGTACGACGGCCAGACCCACGGAGTTCTCATCCATGACCCGAAGGAATGGCTCGGGGGTCTTGTAGCGCTCCATAAAATCCTCGAAGGGCTCGGCGACCATCGAATTCATGAACGCAAGATACCCGGGACAGCACCCGTCCATCCACGCCATGTGCGTGTGAAAATCCACAACCCTGGGTCGGTCCGGCTTCTGTGGCACGGGTCTCTCTCTGTCTAAGAATAAAGGCGAACGACGGGATTTTGGATGAGGTCTCCATCGCCGCCGGTCCGCTCAGGCCCTGAGGCGCCCCCTTCTATCCCGCCTTCTTTGAATTCTCGACGCTCCCCATCGGGCGTCAAGAGTTGCGAAACCCTTTCCGGGGGAGGATCATAACAGAGAATGTTCGCCATGATGGGATTCGGGGGGGGCTTTGCCTGCTGGAGGCTCGCCCGCGAGGATTCGTTGCCTGGCCGCTTCCCGTCTGAGGGGGGGGACAATTTGGAGACTCAGCAATGTCAGAAACCCTCCCAAGAAATCAAACACCTCATCCTGAGTTTTCCCGGCGTTCTCTATGACGACGTGCAGGTCGCCTTCTCCATCACGAACAAGGTCCTCATCCGGCACGGGCTTCCCCCAATCAATTTCGAGCAATTTCGTGAGATCGCGGAGGGAACCCTGGATGAGTTCATCATCCCCCATTTCATGCCCGGCTATGACCGGGAAATCCTGAGGGCTGAGCTGGTCAACGCCACAAAAGGCGAGCCGAAAGGAAGGTTGTGTGAAGGAGCCCTCGAAACCCTGGAGGAATTGCATCAACGGGGGGTGTCCACCTACATCGTCACTTCCAAGGGGGAAGCGTTCGTTCGAAAAGAGATTGAGCGGCTGGGATTGGCTCGCTATTTCCCGGAAAGCCGTTTCTCCCTCGCCGCGCGGGAATGGACGACTCCTCTCAATTCCCTTCAGGCCACCAGGACGAAGGCCCACGGGATCATGCGCATTATGGACAGAAACGAGATTCCCTTCTATGCGTGCGCCTACGCAGGTCACATGGAGCAGGACATCTTGGAGGGCAAAAAGGTCGGTGTGATGACCATCGCCGTCGCCTGGGAAAAGAGCTACAACAGCGTTGAGCGCCTCGCGAGGGCAGAACCCGACTTGATCGTCCACGACATCCAAAAAATTCTTCAGGCCATCCCGACCCCAACGGCCGCTCGCTGACTTCCGTCCCTGATCGCCGTATAATCACGCCCGTCACGCCCAGCGCGAATGATGAGGCGTGGCAGGGAAACGCTTTCGGCGGTTCATGAGGCTCGCCGTCAAAGAGGGAGTTATCCATGGAAACGGTACGCATTCGGGAGGCATCGGAATTTCCCGAAGAGATGCAGAAGCAGTTTGAACACGTCAAGCAATTCTTCAAGATCGATTTCGTTCCCAAGATGGTCCGGGTCCTGAGCCATTACCCGGAGTTCCGGGCGGGCCAGGGACGATGCACCCGCCGGGCCATGTCTCCGGGCGAGCTCCCGCGGGCGACGAAGGAGCTCATCGCAACGGCCGTCAGCACCATCAACGTCTGCCAATACTGAACGGCCGCCCACACCGCTGCCGGGAAGCAGCAAGGCCTGAAAGACGACGATTACTGGTACGAGCTGGCCTACGCCGTGGGAGCCGCACACGGCATCAACGCCGTGGCGGACGGCCTGAAGGTCCCCCTCCCCTTCAACGACAACGGCATCCGAAAACCCCTCATCCCCCTGGTGGACGAAGCCACCGCCAAGGGAAAGACGAAGGAGGTCTTCGGCGAGATCCAGGACTTCTACCAGATCGACTTCGTCCCGGGTTTTTACCGTGTGATGGCCCACGATCCGGAGTATCTGGCGGACCAGTGGACATACGTGAGAGCCTCTTTCACCGACCGCAAGCTCGACCGCCTGACCAAGGAGATCCTGGCCCTGGCCGCTTCCCTGACGGCCAAGTCCGACTACGGGACCGACTTCCACATGCGCGAATGCCGCCGCCTGGGGCTGAGCGAAAAGGGGCTGCTTGAGGTCGCCTTCGTGGTCAAGCACTTCTGCGTGGACAACAAGATCTCCCGGGCGCTCCTTCTGGACTCGGACTTCGACGAGCTGCTCTGAGACAGCGGTGCGGATTGGGATGAAGGCCCTCATTCCCAGGGGGGCCTTCCTTCGGCTCCGCTCAGGACATGTTTTACAAACAGCCAGATTTCCCAGGGGGCGCTTTTTGTAAGCCGCCCCCCTGGGAACC
>JBHIBA010000032.1:0-25769 GCA_046758845.1 Nitrospinota bacterium | reverse complement strand
GGCGGACGCACCGCGTCAGGTTTCCGCACTGGCGTGCCTGGTGAATCACCTCTCGAAAGGTGTGCGCCAAAGACGCTCGCCTTGAGCAGACACGTCTCCAACCGCAGTCCGGCCGGCACGCCAGTGCCCAAAAAGCGCCCCCGCAGAAAACAAAAGGGGGTCTCTCATAGAAGAGCCGGGCAGCCGCCTGGGAGAGTCACCCTCCCCAATCCAGCCGTTTCCCTCCCCGACGCCCTCGCGAATTCGCGTTTTCAGGATAAGATAAAAAAGAAGGGGCATCAGCAGGGAGAACCCTGCGGGGACCCTCTTCCACACTACGTCACCCTCTCCTTCTCCGGCTGGAGATTCCGATGAAAGACAAGCGCACCAACCGTCTCATCCACGAAACGAGCCCCTACCTCTTGCAGCACGCCCACAACCCAGTGGATTGGTATGCCTGGGGCGAGGAGGCCATCGGGCGCGCCCGCAGGGAGGACAGACCGATTCTCCTGAGCATCGGTTACTCGGCCTGCCACTGGTGCCACGTCATGGAGCACGAATCCTTCGAGAACGAAGGGATCGCGGCGATCATGAACGAGCATTTCATCAACATTAAGGTGGACCGGGAGGAGCGTCCCGACCTGGACGACATCTACATGCACGCCGTCCAGATGCTGACGGGCTCCGGAGGATGGCCCATGACGGTGTTTCTCTCCCCGGACCTGCGCCCTTTTTATGGCGGGACGTATTTTCCCCCGGACGACCGCTTCGGCCGGCCGGGTTTCAAGCGGGTTTTGCTCACCCTCAGTGAGATCTACCGCGACCGCCGGGACCAAATCGAGAAAAGCGCCGAGCAGATCACGCGAAATCTCCAGAGTCTGGCCCGGGTCCACGCGTCCTCAGACCTGCTGACCGAAGGCCTGATCCACCAGGCGGTGCGGGAGCTGGAAGGCCGGTTCGAAGAACGCTACGGAGGATTCGGCGGCGCCCCCAAGTTCCCGCCCAGCATGAGCCTTTTGCTCCTCCTGCGGGCCTGGCGGAAGACGGGCCGGCAGAACCTTCTCCAGATGGTCGAGAAGACGCTGACGCACATGGGCCGCGGGGGGATGTACGACCAGCTGGGCGGAGGGTTCCACCGCTATTCCACGGACGAGCGCTGGCTGGTCCCCCACTTCGAGAAGATGCTTTATGACAACGCCCTCCTGACGCCCGTCTACCTGGAGGCCTACCAGGCCACGGGCAGTGATTTCTACGCCCAGGTGGCCAGGGAAACCCTGGATTACGTCCTGCGGGAGATGCAGGACCCCCGCGGTCCCTTCTATTCCACCCAAGATGCCGACAGCGAGGGGGTAGAAGGGAAGTTCTTCGTCTGGCGTCCCGAAGAGATCCAGGAACACCTGGAGGACGGGACGGCGGAGCTTTTTTGTCGCTACTACGGAGTAACCGGGGACGGGAACTTCGAGCACGGGACCAGCATCCTTCACGTGGACCGGCCCCTGGAGGAAGTCGCCGGGGAACTCGGGATGACGGCCGACGAGGCCGGCGGGAAGCTCGCGGAAGCGAAGCGGAGGATGCTCGCAGTCCGGGAACCGCGGGTGAAACCGGGTCTCGACGACAAGGTCTTGACCAGCTGGAACGGTCTGATGATCACCGCCATGTGCTCGGGGGCGCAGGTGCTGGAGGACCCGCGTTATGCCGAAGCGGCTGAAAAAGCGGCCCACTTCGTTCTGTCCGAGATGAGCCAGGACGGGTTGCTCCTACGGACCCACCGGGACGGCCGGAGCAAGCTGAACGCCTATCTGGACGACTATGCCTTCCTGGCGGCGGGACTGCTGGACCTGTATGAAACCACGTTCAACCTCCGCTGGCTTCGGGAAGCGAAGCGATGGATGGGGGTCCTTATCGAGCATTTCTGGGACGAACGAGAGGGCGGGTTTTATTTCACCGGGAAAGACCATGAACAACTCATCACCCGCGCCAGGAGCGGAATCGACGGGGCCATCCCTTCCGGAAACGCCGTTGCCGCCGGAGCCCTTTTGCGCCTGGGCATACTGACCGGGGAAGGGGGGCTCAAACAAAAGGGCGTCGAATTGATGCGGGTTTTCCGGCTCATGATGGAGAAGGCGCCGGCGGGATTCTCGCGCTTCCTGGTCGCCCTGGACTTCTATCTGGACACCCCGAAGGAGATCGCCCTCGTCGGTCCCCCCGGAGCGGAAGAGACACAAAGTCTCTTGCGGGAGGTCCACCGAAGGTATCTGCCCAACAAGGTCCTGGCGCTCCTGGACCCAGAAGCCGACGCCGAGGCAGTGGGGCAGGAGGTCCCGCTGCTGGCGGGAAAGACCCGGCTGGACGGGAAAACCACGGCGTACGTCTGCGAGAACTTCACCTGCCAATCCCCGACTCACGACCTGGATCTGTTCGCGAAGCTTCTGGACGGCTAGTGTCGCGTCCCAGGAATTCGTTGAACATGTGTGGTATCCGTGGATGGGGGGCGCCACGGGCGGCTTGGGGTCGGTGACCTCTCGTCCGCCCGTGCCTGCACTTGGCCTTCAAAGAATCCAAAAGGGGGCACTGGCAGGCAAGCTGCCAGTGGCACACGACCTTCCCGAAGGCACGAACTTATTTCGCAAATTTCCGGGTCACGACACTAGGCATCTCCGGACGCGAGACTTTCGGGAGCGAAGCAGCCGCGACCAACCCTCAAGTGAACCCTAAACGGTCGCGAGAGGGCCGCGATTTCCGCTTCGCTCAAATCGCGGCTACGCTGACTACAGGGTTTTGCGTCCTGAGGGAGTCAAACGACGGCGCTGCTCTTCAGACACGGCCGGGTCCGCAGCCCCAGGCCTTCCAGGAGCGGCGTCCGAGCGAGAAAACGTAGCCCCGATCTGAGCGAGGGGTCGCAGACCCCGCGGGCTCAGCCCGTAGCGGAGATCGGGGCATCCCCCGATTCACAAAGCGGGGCCACCTTAACCAACTCGTTCAAAAACTGGGGATCACTCAGGGTCGCGAGGCGGACTCGAGAGCGGCGACTAGCCCTCATCCGCAGGCCCCCTGCCCTCCTCGGGCAGCCCATTTTTTCTAACGATCCCACCGACACCCCGACTGGCGTTCCAAAGAAATAGGCTTCACGGTGCAAGAATTTTTCTGCGTCCGAGTCTACAAATCAGACGCAACAGAACAATAACTTTCGGACCCACGCGACGCATCGCCGGGGACGAAGCGATTCGGCGGGGGAGCCCGCGAGCGAACCCCATCGCCCGGAAATCCCTGTCCCGGCCTTGAACGCGCCGAACCCTTCAGAAGAAGGTCCAAGCACGGCCCCAATCTGACCTCACCGGAACGAATCAACCCGATAAGGCATGTCAGGCCATCAAGCAAAGAGAGGACAGCGAATCATGGGAATCGAAGAACGGAGAGGCTTGCCTAGCGCAACCCGCAGAAGAGCAACAGGAATGAGCAGGTTTCTTACGGTCCTCGCCCTTGCTGTTGCTGCTCTCGTCCTGATGGGCCCTCCGGCTCAGTCCGGCGAGGCAAAGGTCCTCTCGGATGGTGAGCTGGAAGGCATCTACGCCGGGCAGTCGATTTCCGTGACCATCGGAGATTCCCTTACGGGCGCCCTCCTGGCGGGTATCAACGACCTTGTAGCCCAAGTTTCTGGGGCGGTTGTCGGACCTTTGGGCATTGCGGGTATCAGCGGAAGCGGCGACGACCCGGTGGGAAACGGACAGACATCCGGACCAGTCCAGGGCGACGATCAGGCGACCGGGACCGGTCTGGGATTGTCATTGGTTGATACCGCTGTACAGGGCCTCCAGAGCAGCGATGCGCTCCAGACCACGGGTGCGCTATTCGGAGGCGAAAATGCGCTTATTCGGTCTAACGTGATTGCTAACGGGGGCAACGCGTTCCGGAACGCGAGATTCACGCAACTCATCCAACAGGTCGGCACGGGAACGGCCAGGGCCGGCGCCCAATTTGCCGGAGGGGCTGCCGGAGAGGCCGGCGGAGGGGTCACGCAGACGCTGACCCTTTTCTAAGGGTGGTTAGATAGGGCTTCTCTCGCCTTCTGCGACGAAGGGACGACGACCTATCGAACTCGTCCGTTAGCCGCCGATGAGGTCGTCCAGTGCGATGGTCTTGCCGCTTTCGGCCGAGCGGGCGACGGCCTCCACCGCGGCGATGGCCCGAATCCCCTCCTCCCCGCCCACCTCGGGGCGAGCACCCGTCCGAACGCACCGGCCGAACTCCTCCATCTCCTCCAAAACGATGTCCACGTGCGGACCCAATTTCACCGCCTCGCGCTCCTCTCCGCCCTTCTTTTGCAGGAACAGGCGCGTCCCCTCGGAGTCACAGTAGCCGTTGGCCTCCGTCCCGTAGACGTTGAGATAGAAAATCTTGGGCGTCGCAAAGTTCGAGCCCACGTACCCCAACGCCCCCGACTCGAACTCCAGTATCGCCGTGACCGCGTCGTCAATACCCACCGGCACCGCCAGGCGCCGACAAAAGGCAGAGATCCGCTTGATCGGACCCAACAGGTATCCCAGCGTGTCCAGGTGATGGATCCCGAAACTTGTCAAAGGACCTCCGGGACTCTCCGCCGGGCTGGAGCGCCACTTGGTCTCATCCAAGATCATGCCCGCGGCGGCAGACAGATTGGCCTCGGCCGTGATGACCTGACCCAGCGTCCCGTCCTCAATGAGGGCCTTGAGCTTCCTCGCCCCTTCCTGGTGACGACGGCTGTGACCCACCGAGAGCAACACCCCGGCCCGCTCACATGCCGCCACCGCCGCCTTCGCTTCCGCCACCGTGTGGGCCAAGGGCTTTTCCACGAAGACGTGCTTGCCCGCCGCCGCCGCGGCCTCGACCTGTGGCCGGTGGGCGGAGTGCGGCGTCGTCAGAAGAACCGCCTCGACCTCGGGATCGGAAACGATGGCCTCGTAACTTTCAGATTGGCGGCAGCCGTACTTCTTGGCAAAATCCGCCCGCTTCTTCGGGTTTCGGGTGAAGCAGGTGACGATCTCCAAGGCCTCGGTCTTCTGGACGGCGTCGGCCAAAACGCCCGACCACCAGCCGATCCCCACGCTTGCCGCCTTGACAGGACTTACCATGTACGTTTCTCCCGGGTTTCTTTCTAACAAGAGCTCTTAATAGTTGACGTGTCATTCTGAGTGCGGGGCGTTGGCCCGCACGAAGAATCTCGCCGCAAGACACCTTAATTGCGAGACCCTTCGCGCGAGTCAGTGCCTCTCGCTCAGAGCTTGCCCCGAGCGCAGAGAGGGGGTGACAGGGGTGTCAACCGTCTTCGTTCGCTTTTGTAATTCGGCAAATTGGACTGCACGGGCCGAGGCAACGACCCCCCCCGCCCCCAGAAGGGCGGAAATCCCTTTACTCACTCAGCTTGCGCTTCAGGATTTCCTGTACGGCCTGGGGATTCCCTTTTCCCTGCGTCGCCTTCATCACCTGACCCATGAAAAACCCCAACAGCTTCGTCCTGCCGCCCTTATACTCCGAGACCTCGTTGGGGTGCGCCGAGATGACCTCCTCGATGGCGGACTCGAGGGCCCCTTCGTCGGTGATCTGCGTCAGGCCCTGCTCCCGGACGATGGCGGCCGCGTCCTTTCCGGTGCGGAACATCTCCTCGAACACCGTTTTGGCGATCTTGCCGCTGATGGTCTTGTCATCGATGAGCTTGACCAGCCCGGCCAGGTTTTCCGGCGAGACGGGAGAGTTCGTGATCTCATTTTTCGCTTCATTCAAGGCCCCCAGGAGCTCTCCCATCACCCAGTTGCTGAGGGTCTTCGGGGAGCCGTGGGTCTTGACGGCCCGCTCGTAGAAGTCGGCGAGGTCCCGGCTCGCCGTGAGCACGCCCGCGTCGTAGGCCGGAAGGCCGTACTGCTCGACGAAGCGCTTCTGCTTCGCGTCGGGCAGCTCCGGGAGGCCCGCTCGAATTTCCTCCAGCCATTCCTTCTCGACGACCATGGGGACGAGGTCGGGGTCGGGGAAGTAGCGGTAGTCATGGGCGTACTCCTTGGTCCGCATGGGCAAGGTCACCCCCTGGGCCTGGTCCCACAGCCGGGTTTCCTGAACGACCCGGCCCCCCATTTCCAGGACGCGGACCTGGCGGTCCCGTTCGTACTCGAGCGCCCTCTGGAGGAAGCGGAGGGAGTTCAGGTTTTTCATCTCGGACTTCGTCCCCAGCTCCTGGCTGCCGGCGGGACGGACAGAGAGATTGGCGTCGCACCGGAGACTCCCCTCCTCCATGTTGCCGTCGCAGATGTCCAGGTATTGGACCAGCGTGCGGAGTTTTTGCACGTATTCCCGGGCTTCGGCGGGGCTTCGCAGGTCGGGTTCGCTCACGATCTCCAAAAGGGGCGTTCCCGCCCGGTTCAGGTCCACGTAGCTGGATTTCGGGTCGTCCAGGTTCTCCCCGTGGATGAGCTTTCCGGCGTCTTCCTCGATGTGGATGCGGACGAGGCGAACGGACCGGGTTTTGCCGTCCACGTCGAGGTCGATGTGGCCGCCCGTAGCCAGGGGGAGCTCATACTGGGAGATCTGATAATCCTTGGGAAGGTCGGGGTAGAAGTAGTTCTTGCGGGCGAACCGGCTGTGAAGGGCGATGTCAGCCTCGCAGGCGATGGCCAGGCGGAGGAGAAACTCGATGGCCCGCCTGTTCACCGCCGGCAGGACGCCGGGCATTCCCAGGCAGATGGGGCAGGTCTGAGAGTTGGGCTTGCCCCCGAACTCCGTGCTGCAAGAGCAGAAAATCTTCGAATGGCTCTTGAGCTGGGCGTGAACCTCCAGGCCGATGACGGTTTCGTACTCCACGGCCATTTCCTTACAGATCCGGGCGCCTGCGGTGGAAATCCGTCTCCCGCTGATAGGCGTCGGCCACGCGGAGCAGGGTCTCTTCGTCGAAGGCCCGGCCCAGGAGCTGAAGCCCCACCGGGAGCCCCGAGGAGGTGAACCCGCACGGAATGCTCAACCCCGGGATCCCCGCCAGGTTACAGGAAATCGTAAGGACATCCGAGAGATACATCGTCAGGGGGTCGCCTGTCTTCTCGCCGATCTTGAAGGCCGCGGTGGGGGAGGTCGCCGTCAGGACGGCGTCCACTTCCTCATAGGCGCGGTTGAACTCCTCCCGGACCAGGGCCCGGACCTTGAGAGCCTTCAGGTAATAGGCGTCATAATAGCCGGAACTCAGCGCGTAGGTGCCCAGCATGATGCGCCGCTTCACTTCGTCGCCGAATCCCTCGGCCCGCGTGGTCTTGTACATCTCGAGGATGTCCCCGGAGCGTTCGGTCCGGTGGCCGTACCTCACCCCGTCGTAGCGCGCCAGATTGCTGGAGGCCTCCGCCGGGGCGATGATGTAGTAAGTGGCCACGGCATATTTCGTATGGGGCAGGGAGATCTCCCGGACTTCGGCCCCCAGCCCCTCGAGGACGTCGATGGCCTCGCGCAAGCGGGCCTCTACGTCCGCTTCCATTCCTTCCACGAAGTATTCCTTCGGCAGGCCGATTCGAAGGCCTTGAATGTCTCCCGTCAAGGCGGCGGTGAAGTCGGGGACGGGCACGTCGGCGGAGGTGGAGTCGAGCGGGTCCTTGCCGCCGATGACGTTCATCAGCAGGGCGGCGTCGAGCGCGTCCCGCGTGATGGGCCCGATCTGGTCGAGGGAGGAGGCGAAGGCCACGAGCCCGAAGCGCGAAACCCGCCCGTACGTCGGCTTCAGGCCGACGATACCGCAGCAGGCGGCCGGCTGACGGATGGACCCGCCGGTGTCCGAGCCCAACGCGGCGGCGCACTGGCCGGCCGCGACCGCTGAGGCGCTCCCGCCGCTGGAGCCGCCCGGGATGCATTCCAGGCGCCACGGATTTTTGACGATCCCGTACGCCGAGGTTTCGTTCGAGGACCCCATGGCGAACTCGTCCATGTTCGTCTTGCCCAGAAAAACGGCGCCGGCCTCCCGGAGCCTGCGGACGACGGTGGCGTCGTAAGGCGCGACGAAGTTCCGGAGGATCTTCGAGCCGCAGGTCGTCCTCGTCCCCCGGGCGCAGAGGAGGTCCTTGAGGGCGATGGGGATCCCGGTCAGCGGCGAGACACCCTCTCCCTTGCGGCGTCTCTCATCGGATGCGCGGGCCATCTCCAGGGCGGCCCCTTCCTGGACCGTGATGTAGGCGTTCAGGGTGGGCTCGGTCCGGGCGATGCGATCCAGGAAGGCCCGGGTCAATTCCTCGGACGAATAGTCGCCCTTTTCCAGACCTTCTGAAAGTTCGCGCAAAGAGGCGTAGTGGATCGGCTCGTTCATGGGCTCTTCGCCGGCGCTCCGCGTCTCCTGGGAGGGTTTCAAGGTCTAGGACGGAAGGACATCCACGATCTGCTCTTTGATGAGCGCCGCCAGCTCCGGGATGTGCCCCTCCCCTTCAGGACCGACCTGGATGACCAGCCGACCTCTTCCCTGGCTGATCAAGGCACGCAATCCCGGCCGTTGCGGCAACCCAGTTTCCAACCGGGCCAGAACGACCGGCACGCGCAGCACGGGACAGTATGCGGCCAAAGCCTCCAGGTCCAGTTCCAGGTCCACGATGTCTCCCCGGACCCGGACCTCTGCCAAAGACGTCCGCCCCGCGCCCGAATCCACAAAAAGGGAAACCCACCCGGGTTCGCGGCTCTCTTCTCTGAGGCCCGGCCACACCCGAAGAACCTCTTGTCGAAGGGTCGTGAAAATCCGCCCTGTCGCCGCGCCGGCCCTCAAGGAAGCGGACGCCGCGGGATTCTCCAGGAGCTCAATCAGATGGTCAATTCGGCGCTTGATGCCGAACACCGCGAAGGGCAGCGCAATCCACAGGACGGTCAGCACAGCCAGAGCGGCCCAAAGAAGCGGCAGGAAGATGGCCACCGGGCCCAGGCCGTCCCAGAACATATCCGTCATCGATCCGTACGTCGATTTGGGCTCACGACAATGGCGGGCTGGCCGTCAGGGATGTATCCGAACGATGCGCCCCCGACCTCGCCGCCGGTTACTTCTTGAACAAGTGTTCGAGGAACTCGGACTGGGGAGGCAACAGGAGGGTTGTGCCGGTCTTCAACGACTTTTTGTACGCCTCCAACGTCCGCAGAAATCCATAAAATTCCGAATCCTGTTCGAAGGCCTCGGCGTAAATCACGATGGCCTTGGCATCCCCCTCGCCGCGGACTTCCTGTTCTTTCTGATAGGCCTCAGCCAGGAGAATGGCCTTTTCCTTGTCGGTCTGCGCGCGGATCTTCAGGGCCTCCTCCTGGCCCTCGGAGCGGTACTTTCTCGCCTCTCGCTGCCGCTCCGCCTTCATCCGGCCGAAGATGGCCTTCTCGTTCTCCGGGGGAAGGTCGGCGCGCTTGATGCGGACGTCCACGACCTGGATGCCGTACTCCCGGGCCTTCTCGTCGGTGCGCCTGGTGACCAGCTGCATGGCCTTGGCCCTGTCTGTGGCGACGATTTCGATCAGGTCCTTGCGGGCCAGGTCCACGCGAAGCTCGGAGTAGATGATGTCGTCCAGCCGGGACTGGGCTCCCCGCTCGTCCCGGACCGCCTGGCGGAACTTCAGCGGGTCGATGATCCGCCACTTGGCGTAGTTGTCCACGACGAGGGTCTTTTTGTCCTTCGTGATGATGGGACGTGCGCTGGCGTCATACTCCAGAACGCGCTTGTCGAAGTACTCGACATTCTGAAGGATGGGAATCTTCCCGTGCAGCCCCGGCTCCTTGAGAATCCGCACGGGTCTGCCCCCTTGGAGAACGAGGGCCTGTTGGTATTCCTGAACGGTGAACAGGGCGCTGCTCAGGCCGATAATGAGAACAACGGCGATGACCACGTAGAGGATGGGCTTCTTTGGCATCTACCGGGTTCCTTTCATGCCCGGGATCGTCTTCCCGGCGCCCTCACCCAGCGGAAGGATGGGGAGGACCCCGCTCTTTTCCTGATCCAGGATGATCTTCGTAATGCCCGGCAGGATCTCCTCCATGGTTTCCAGGTAAAGTCGCTTCCGAGTGACGTCCTTGGCCTTCAGGTATTCCTTCAGGACCTGTTTGAAGCGGTTCGCGTCCCCGGTCGCCATCCGAATTTTCTCTGCCCGGTACGCCTCGGCCCGGTTGATGACCTGCGCCGCCTTCCCCCTCGTCTCGGGGATCACAGCGTTCCGGTACCCATCGGCCTCCCGGACGATCCGGTTCTTGTCCTCCTTGGCGCTCGCCACGTCGATGAAAGCGGCCGAGACCTCCTTCGGCGGGTGCACGTCCTGGAGCTGGACGGCCGTGACGTGAATCCCCGAGTCGTAGCTGTCGAGGATCTTCTGGATGAGGGCCATGGTCTCCACCTGGATCTGGGGCTTTCCGGTGGTGAGGGCCTCGTCGATGACCTTGCTTCCGATAACCTCCCGCAGGGCCGCTTCGGCGGCGTCCCGCACCGTCCCCCGGGGGTCCTTCACGGCGAACAGGTACTTGTACTCGTCCGAGATCACGTACTGGATGATCATGTCGACGTCCACGATGTTCTCGTCCCCGGTCAGCATCAGGGATTCCTGCGGCCGGTCGGCATACCTGGCCGGCGGGCCGGGGTCCAGGGTCCGGAAGCCGATCTCCTCCCGCTTGCTCTCCAGCACCTTGGGCCTTTCGACCGTCTCGAAGAAGGGAAGGCGATAATTGAAGCCGGGGCTGGCGCGGCGGACCACCCGGCCGAACCTCATGACGACCCCCTTCTCGTCGGGACCAACTTGGTAGATCCCAGAGAGCAGCACAATGACAACGACCGCCGCGACCCCATACCAGATCCCCTTTCCCCGCAAGTTGGGCAGTTTGATATTGGGGACCTGAAACGAAGATCCCCCGCCGCGACCAGAGGACCGCCGGTTACGAAATTCATCCCAGTCCAAGGGAAACCCTCCTTATGCCTTCGAGATCACAAAATTAACAATATACCGCCCGGAACAGTAAGTCAAAAGGCGGCCGGCATTCTTTGAAAGACTCGCTCTTGTTTTCTGCGGGGGGCGCTTTTTGGGCACTTGCGTGCCGGCCGAACTGCGGTTGAGCATCTTCCTCTTCTAATCCGCGTCCTTGGCGCACGGCTTCCGAGAGGTCATTGACCAGGCACGCCAGCGCGGAAACCCGACGCCGCGCGTCCGTCCCCCCGCACCCCCTGTAGGGCGGGCTTCCAGCCCGCCTTCCGATGGCGGCCAAGGAGTCACCGACTCAAATGGCCGCCCTACCGGGCCGAGCTTCCCGCCCGGCCTGCTTAGGGCAGCCGTACCCTTCGCCCGGGGCGCCCGGTTTGCCGCGAAAGAGGGGGGGCCCCCGCTGGGAATCCGGGCTTGCATCCCCCTCTACCCCGCGCACCTTTTTGTTCCGGATTTTATTCACGCCCCCCGAACGAAGCGGAATTGCTCTTTCGGCCGATTGAAGCAGCCCACGTCCAGGGCGGGAAAACGCTCCCGCAGCCGGCTGAGAAAGCCGACGATCCCCACGACCTCCCCCTGTGGGGGCGGGAGGGTTTGTAGGTAGAGCTGCGGGTCGATACACAGGTTCTTGGCCTGAACCATGTGCAGGCCCGTTTCCTCGATGAGGTCCTCGAGCGCCTGCATCTCCTCCACCCGGTCCGTCAGCCCCGGGAAAATCAGGTAGTTCAGCGAGACGAACAAGCCCTCGGCCGCCGCCCGGCGGATGGACTCCTTCACGTCGGCGAATCGGTAGTCCTTGGGCCGGTAGTAAGGCATGTAGACCTCTTCCCGGGCGCTGTTGAGGCTGACGCGGATGCTGTCGAGACCCGCGCGGGCGAGTTCAACGACCGCCTCCGGCAGGCTGCCGTTGGTGTTCAGGTGGATCGTGCCCCTGTCGGTCTCCGAGCGGATGCGCCGGATGGCCGCTCTCAGCAGGGGCGTCTGCAACAAGGGGTCGCCATCACAACCCTGCCCGAAGCTCACAATGGCATCTTCTGCCGCCCTCAGGTGGGGAACGGCAAGGGAAGCGATTTCACCGACCTCGGGGACGAACCGGATCCGGTCGTGGGAAGCGTGAAACGTCCCGTCCGGCTGGAAGGAGATGCAGCCCACACAGTCGGCGTTACAAACGGCCGTCGTGGGAAGGGGCGCTTCCCACCGCCCGTAGAACAGGTTCTTGGCCGCAAAGCAGTGGTACTGCGTGGCGCAGTGAGCCACATGAGCGAGAAGGCGGTTTTCGGGATCTTCCCTCAGCCGGCGTTTCAGAATAACGTCCAGGTCCCGGTCGTCGTAGAGGGCGGGGTCTTGCTTGTGGCTGGGGTCGACCCGGACGGCGGCCGCCACGAACCCGCGCTCTGTCCACCCCATGGCGGTATATGCCCACAGGGGAAGGAGCATGCGGTCACTGGGGAACTCTACCGCCGGGAGCAGGGTGCGGGCGTAGCCGGGCGGCGGGAAGGTCGCCACGGCGGTCCGGCCTTCGCCCGCCGAAGAAAACTCCCCCCCGCGCGGCTCCCAGCCGATGGCCCGCCCGCCGGGCAGGAAGAATAACTTGCTCCCGTCCGGGAGGGCCGAAACCTCCTTCGGCTCCGGCCGGACGAGCCTTCCTCCCGAAAGCCCCGCCATTTCCAGCCCCGGAAGGTCGAAGATTCGGCCCTCGGCATCGGCGAAAGCGGACAAGGGGGCTGCGGACTCGGGATTCGCGCTCAAGAAGAAATCCTTCGATTCAGTTGAGGGGGAATTCTCTTGCGCCCCTCACGCAGCCGCCACCCGAACCGAAAAAGGCGGTGTGCTTCTCCCTTCGGGTCGTGCCCCAGGATGGCGAAGCTCTTCCCCCCGCTCACATGAAGTAGCGCCGCTCCTTCAAGTCCGGGTACAGAGAAGCAACCCATTTCCCGTAGCCGTTGAAGATGACGCTGGGCCGGAATTCTCCCGTGCCGAGCATCCGCTCCTGGGCCTGGGACCAGCGGGGGTGGGCGAAGTTGGGATTGACGTTCGCCCAGAAACCGTACTCGCTGGGGCCGGCCGTCTCCCAGAAAGTCTTGGGCCGCTCCTTCGTGAACTCAATGGAGACGATGGACTTGATGCTCTTGAAACCGTACTTCCACGGGGTGATGAGGCGAAGGGGGGCGCCGTGCTGTTTGGGCAGCGGCTTTCCGTAAATGCCGGTGACCAGAAGGGTGAGTTCATTCATCGCCTCTTCCATCGTCAGCCCTTCGACATAGGGCCAGGGATGCCAGACCTGCAATTGGCCGAGGGCCACCTTCCGGTCGAGAAACGTCGTGAGCTTGACGTACTTGGCTTCGCTTTTGGGCTCCACTTTCTTGATGAGGGCCGAAAACAGGAAGCCCGTCCAAGGGACCGCCATGGCCCAGGCCTCGACGCAGCGGAACCGGTAGAGGCGCTCCTCCAGCGGCATGGAGCGGATCAGGTCGTCAATGGCGTAGGTCTGGGACCTGTTGACCAGGCCGCCCACGCGCACCTGCCAGGGGCGGGTCTTGAGTCGCTGGGCGAGCCAGTAAACCGTTTTTATCGGGCCGAATTCGTAGAAGTTGTTGTATTTGGCCGCTACCGCCTCTTCCGTCAGGGGCCGGTCCAGAGTGAAGATGGGATTCCGCTCGGCCGGATAGAGGTCCACGGTCTTGTCTTGCGGCTCCTCGGTCTTCGCCTCGGCGGACCCCAAGAGGCCGCTGGCGCCGAGAATGCCCCCTGCGAGAACCCCGAGGCTTCCCGTCAGGAACTTCCGGCGGTCTAAGAAGACCGATTCGGGCGTCGCCTCGCGCTCGGGAATCGCCCACTCGGGTTTCCGATGGTAGTGCATCGCTCCCCCCCTTTCTCAAGGCCCCGCGATGGGGCCGAACGGGCACTTGCACCCTAAACCTAGTCTCAACGAATCATCCCGACAAGGTTTCTTCCTTGCGTTTCTCCCGGTTTGCCCTTGCGCCTGCGCGAAATTTTTTCCTGCGGTCCCCCGGGAACCTCCAAGAATCGAGATGGTTTCGCACAGCCGCGGCGGGCAGAATTTCCGGTTGTTTTCGGAATATAATTCTCCCACAGTCTTCGGCCCATTAAATTCCTCTCATGAACCAGGATGGAGGAGGAGCCTTGGGGATCGTAGGCATCGGGTCCGACTTGCTGGAAGTCCAGCGGATGGCCGAGGTGGGGAAAAAGTACGGCGACCGCATCTACCGGCGCCTCTTCACCCGAGCGGAGATCGCCTATTGTGAATCCAAAGGCAGTCCCCAGGAGCACTACGCAGCCCGCTTCGCAGCGAAAGAGGCGGCCCTCAAGGCCCTGGGCGCCGGCTGGGCGCGGGGCGTCCGGTGGATGGACGTAGAGGTCGTCCGGACGGAGAAAGGTCCCCCGACGCTGCTGTTCTCCGGGGCCGCCAAAGAGCTGGCCGAGGCCCTGGGGGTCCGCCGCGCGCATCTGAGCATCTCACACACGCGGGGTCTGGCGATGGCGAGCGTGGTCCTGGAGGGAGGTCCCCCAAGAGTAGACCTTCCGCCGGGCCGATCTTCCACCGGGAATTGATGCGGTGTGGAGGATACCGTCGTCGATGATGATTGCAGGCCTCGATTCAGATTCATGACCGTTCGATAAATTGCCTCTGACATCAGCTGCAACGCGCTCTCCTGTAAAGTGGCTGCGGTGTCGTCCGCCGTGTGGTACGTCTGGAAAACCGAGGGCCGGTTCTTTCGGTCCGCCCATTTGGGCAGCCTCGGCTGGAACATAAATTCTTTCAGGAGGGCTTCCTCCCGCTTCGGATAGATGGTCACGGCCACGGCGGGTATCCCGGCGGCGGCGAACTTCTTGTGGTCCGAGCTGTGCCCGGGAATTTTGCCTTCGACCACGTGATGGACCGGCATTTCCCGGAGAGTCTGAATCAACGTCCGGATTCCGGGACGTTCTCTCTCTTCCTTCTTCAAATCCCACACGGCGACGGCGTCCCCGATCCCGCACAGCTCCAGACTGTACATGGCGATGACGTTCCCGAGGGAACGGGTTCGGACGTAGAAGTCCGACCCTTCCATCCCGCTCTCCTCGTCATCGAAGAACACAAACCGGACTTTCAGGTTCTCCAGGCTTTCCCCCTTGAGTCTCTCGTACGCGCCGAGGATCGAACTGATGCAGGAGGCGTCATCATTGGCCCCTGGGCTGCCGGTTTTCGCATCGTAGTGAGCAGATAGGACGAGCTCTTTTCGGCCGGTCCCCAGCTCGAAAAGGAAGTTGACGCCTTCGCCCGAGGCCGCCGCGTAACGCTCCATCCGGAATGGGACGTTCCTGGATTGAAGAATCTGCCCTAAGGCATCCCTTCTCTGCGGGTCGGACTTCCCCTCCAGCGCCCGGACGACGTCCCACAATTCCGGCTTGGGCTTATTCAGGTTGCGCCCAGCAGGCCGGTCTCGAAACGCAGGCGCACAGGCCACGCCTGACAGAACGAGGCCAAAGAAGACGGCGGCAAATCGCAAAAAGAGGCGCATCTCAAGGGACCTTTTCAAAAGCGATTTTCAGTGGCCGGCGGGCGCTCGCCGCTGAGAGAACGGCGAAGTCATTCCCCGGGATCGTATGCAAAGCAGCGGACCTCGCCGATGTCGCGCCGGTCCGACAGCAACAGGATCAGCCGATCCAACCCAAGGGCCACGCCGGCCGCCGGGGGAACGCCGAGCCGTAAGGCGCCGAGAAAGGGCTCATCCAACGGCGGGGAAGCGCCGGGATCTTCCCGACGGCGAACCTGTATCTCCCGCTCCCAGCGGGCCCGTTGCTCTTGCGGGTCGTTGAGCTCTGTGAAACCGTTGGCCAGCTCCATCCCCCCCGCAAAAATCTCGAACCGCTCCGCGACGGCGGGGTCATCGGCCTTTCGCTTCGCCAACAGGGCGAGCGGCGCGGGGTAGTCCAAGAGAAGGGTCGGCCGCGACCGGCCCAGATGCGGTTCGACCCGCCCCAGGGAAATCTTGAAAAAGAGGTCCTCCCAGGTGTCGTCCTTTGCCACGTGAATGCCGATGCAGCGGGCGGACTCCGCCAGGCTCCTTCGACTCAGGCACGCCCACAGGTCCACCCCCGCATGGGAACGAAAGGCCTCCCGGACGCTCAATCGCTCCCAGGGCGGACGCAGGCCGATGGTCATCCCTCCGCTCCGGATTTCGTCGCGACCGAGCGCCGTCCTCGCTACGTCGTAGACGAGGCCCTCGGCGGTCTCCATGGCCGAGCGATAGTCGGCATAGGCCTCGTACCATTCCAGCCCGGTGAATTCTGGGTTGTGAAGAGAGGTCCGCTCTCCGTTGCGGAAGAACTTCGTGATCTGGTAAATGCGCTCGTGCCCGGCGCCGAGGAGGCGTTTCATGCAGAGCTCGGGCGAGGTCTGGAGGAAAAGGCGCCGCCTCGTCCGCGAGTCAGCGTATTCTGTGACGAAGGGGGCAAGGTGAGGGGCCGGATCGGCCGTGGGGAGCAATGCCGGGGTTTCTACCTCCAGGTATCCCCGCGCATCGAAATAGCCCCGGACGGCTTTCAGGACCCGGGCGCGAAGGCGCAGGACTTCGGGTTCGGGCAATGCCTTTGCGCCGGCCTTTCCGGACTGAAGGCATGGAGCGAGCAGGCGGACCTCCTCCGCGGTGAATCCATCTTTCGCAGGACGCAGCCGGACCTCGAGAATGTCCCCCGCTTCGAGAAGATCCAACGCCTTGCGGCCCTCGGCGGACAGGCCGTTCGGGTCCACCGCAATCGGAAGGCTTCCTGTAAGATCGGAAAGGACGAGACAGCGCCCGTGGCGCTTCCCGTCAAATCCCAATAGCCTCCCGGCCGCCCATACGTCTCCGCCCCCGCCGGATTTCGCCCGCCTGATAATTTCAGAGACCGGGGTCCTGGGGTGGCAGCGGCCGGGATAAGGGTCGAGCCCGAGAGAGCGGACGCGGCGAATCCGCCAGTCTTCGGAAGGGGAAGGGGGCTTCTCCATCGGTCAAGATTCGTCTGCTGGATGATAAGCTTTCACCCATGCGGCCAGGGCCGAATTTACCGGAACGGCGACACCCCTCTCTTTTCCCCGTCGGGCGATGTAACCGTTGAGGTAGTCGATCTCCGTCCACTTGCCCGTCAGAACGTCCCGAAGCATGGAGTTCTCGTTTTCCGCCGTGGCCGCCGCCGTCGTCTGGAAGAATTCTTGCGCTTCCTCGGGATCGATCTGAATCCCTTCCAGGGCCGCAATCGCACAGGCCTCTCTTAAAACCTCCCTTGCGATTCCCAGCAGGCGAGGGTCGGCGCCGACCGCGCCGTTTCGCACACGGGCCAACGCCCCCAGCGGATTGATGGCCAGGTTGGCCATGGCCTTCTCCCAGAGGGCCCGGTGCAGGTCGGCTGCGGCTTCCGCCGGGATTCCCGCCTCACAAAACGTGTTGACGACGGACCCGAGCCGCGCATCCCCAGCGTCTCGATCTTCCCACAGACCGACGACGATCTTTCCCTCGCCGGTGCAACGGACGACTCCGGGGGAATCCAAGAGAGCGCCGCAGTAAGCGATTCCTCTTAGGAAAAGAGAGGAAGAGAAGTGGGCCGAGACGGCGGGCTCCAGGCCCAATCCGTTGGAGAGCAAGAGGGCGGCGCCCCCCCGGACGAGGGAGCCTTCGGCCCCGCCGGCGGCTTCTTCTGCGTCCTGGGCCTTGGTCGTCAGAAGCAGGAGGTCCGCGGCGGCAATCTCTCTCCCCGGCCAGGCGAGGCGGATGGGAACAGACCTGGCGGCGTCGGGCGTCTTTGAGACAAGGGAGAGGATGGGCGAACCCTCCCGGCGCGGCCAGCGTTCCGGCTCCCGCCGAAATCCCAGCGTGACTTCGTGACCCGCAGCGGCCAAGTGAAATCCCAGCAGGCAACCGAGAGCCCCAGCGCCCTGAACCAGGATCCGCAAGGAACGCTTCCGCTATCGAACGAGCAGGTCCGCCGACTTCCGCCGGGCGCCCGATGCCCGCCCGGCAGGCCTCCGTCCATTGGAGGACTTTTGGGCCGCCCGGGCGGTGGTCGTGTGGGCGGGGGCCTTCTTTCCGCGGTTGTTTCGGCGATGATTGTCAGAGACCGCGGCCATGGGCGCCTTCTTGAGCTCCGACGGCTTGCGCTGGAATTCTGTGTAGGCGTAGGCGTTGTGGTTGTGGATGCTCTCGAAGTTCTCGCACTCCACGCTGAACCACGTGAAGTTGGGGTTTTCAGAAAGGGCGCCGTACACCTCGCGGACCACGTCCTCAACGAACATCGGGTTCTCATAAGCCCGCTCGGTGACGAACTTCTCGTCCTTTCTTTTCAGAAGGGGGAAGATGTCGTTGACCGCCTTCTCTTCAATCAGGTCAATCAGGTCTTCCAGCCACACCGATTCCCGAATCCGCGCCCGCACGGTGATCAGACCCCGCTGGTTGTGCGCCCCGTAATCGCTGATGGTCTTGGAGCAGGGGCATAGGGTGGAGACGGGGACGGTGACCCCAAGGACGAAATCGCGCTTCTTGCCCGGACCGGACGTGCCCGAGAAGAGGCAGTCGTAATCCATGATAGCGGGGATGCCCGTGACGGGCGCCGTCTTTTCGATGAAATACGGGAAGGCGATTTCTAGATGGCCGGCCTTGGCGTCCAGGCGCATCCGCATCGCCTCCAGGATGTCATGGAATCGCCCGATGCTTACGCCGCTTCGGAACTGGTTGAGGATCTCCACGAACCGGCTCATGTGGGTCCCCTTGAATTGGTGGGGAACCTCGACGTACATGTTCAACGTGGCCGTCGTGTGCTGTTCGCCTTTGGCCTTGTCCCGGACGGTGATGGGATAGTGGAGATTCTTCACGCCCACCTTTTTCAGGACCACTTTGCGGTCATCTCGCTGGCTCTGAACGTCGATCATGATTCATCTCCAATCGCATTTAATGCCGGTGCGATCCGGATGGACGCACCAGCTGTCCCCCCCACGCCCTTTTCTCTGAGACGCTATCGGTTCTTGAAGATTCGCCGAATGGCCGAGAAAACAGCATTGTTGCGAACTCGCGAATTGTCCCGTGAAACCCCGTGAAACCAGCTTCGTCTCATTTTATCGTAAGTCGCGGGGCGTCGTCCGCCAAAAGGAACGAAATCTCCCCCCCCTTCCCCCGCAGGGCCTCCACCATCTTCACCGTGCGGACGGCCGCGCGCACGTCGTGGACCCGCAGGATGTCCGCCCCGCCCAGGAGGCCGAAGGCGTTGGCGGCGATGGTCCCTTCCAGCCGGTCCATGGGGTCTGAGCCGCCGGTGATCTTGCCGATAAACCCCTTCCGGCTCACGCCCAGGCAGACAGGATAGCCCAGCTCTTTGAAGGCGGCCAGATTGCGGATCAATTCTAAATTATGCTCCAGCGTCTTTCCAAAACCGATCCCCGGGTCGATGATCACCTGCCCAATTCCTGCGGCTGCGGCCAACTCGGCTTGATGCGCCAGGTAATCCTTAACCTCCCGGACGACATCCTCGTACCGGGGGTCATCCTGCATCGTCTCGGGCTCGCCCTGCATGTGCATGATGACCGCCGCGGCGTTGAACCGGGCGATGGCCTCCCGCAACTCGGGGTTTCGCAGGCCGCGCACGTCGTTGATGAGTCGGACGCCCCGGCGAAGGACCTCTTCGGCGACTTTGGGGTTGGAGGTATCGACGGACAGGACGGCCGTTTTTTCTTCTAAGAGAGAATTAAGCACCGGAAGGAGGCGGCGCAACTCTTCTTCGGTCGTGATGCGGCTGGAGCCGGGCCGTGTGGATTCGGCCCCGACGTCGAGGATGTCCGCGCCCTCGTCCTTCATCCGGCGGGCCAGGGCCAGGGCCGCTTCGGGCCGGTCGAACAGGCCCCCGTCGGAGAAGGAGTCTGGCGTCACGTTGAGGACGCCCATGACGAGAGGCCGCTCCAGGCTCAAAAAACTGTCCCCAAGCCGCAGCCCCCGCGCGGATTTCTGTTCAGCGTTCGGCCCAGGACCCATCGCTCACCCAGGCGTTGCCACGGGACCTTTCAGGTAGATGGGGATGAAAGCCCAGATTCCCAGGGGGGCCTTTTTGGGCACTTGCGTGCCGGCCGAACTGCGGTTGGAGGCGCGTACGCTCAAGCCGCGCCTCTTGGGCGCACACCTTCTGAGAGGTGATCAGCCAGGCACGCCAGTGCGGAAACCTGACGCGGTGCGTCCGGCCCCCCTGGACCCCCCCCGGAAAACTTTTGTTTCGCGAAAGAGGGCGGCCCGTGGAGGGGCCCCCCTCTTTCGCAGCAAACCTGGCACCCTGGTTGAAGGATGCGGTTGCCCTAAGCAGGCCGAGCCTCAGGCTCGGCCGTGAAAAGTTTTGCTGGGGGGCGTCGCCTTTCGCTCCGCCGGCGCTCATGAACCGCCGCTCCCGACGCGGGCGTGCGGGAAGGAAGTTTCCTCCGCCAGGACGCTCGCCAGGGGGTACCAGCGGTCGCGGACCTCCCCGGCCAGAAAGAGAGAGCCGGCGACGCAGACCAGGTCATTCTCCCCGGCTTCATCCAGCGCCGCTTCCACGGCGTCGAAGGGGTCCAGGAAGACGGCTTTCACGGGGGCGAAGCGGGATGCCGCCTCCGCGAGGGCCTTTGGGCTGAAGGCTGGGCGCGGCGGATGCGCGGGCCGGGTGACGAAAACGCCAGCGCTCTTGGGAAGGAGGACCTGGCAGAGGCTGCTCACGTCCTTGTCCCCCAGGACGCCCAGGACGAAAAACCGCCGGGATGCGGGAATCAGGTCCAGCGTGTCCAGAAGGGCGCGGGCCTTGTCCGGGTTGTGGGCGCCGTCCAGAACGACGGCCGGTGAAAGGCCGACGACTTCGACGCGGGCGGGGAGGCGCGCCTTCTTGAGGCCCCGTCGGATGGCTGGCTCATGAACCCCTAAGACCTGCGCGGCGGCGGCGGCCAAGGAGGCGTTATGGGCCTGGTGTCTTCCCGGCATGCGGGTCTCGAGCTCTTCCATCGGAGTCAGGCCGGAGTCGGGGCCGGGCTGAAAATCGAAGACGCAACCCTCGGGAAGAACTGTCCGCAAGCGGGCGGCGTCGCTCAGAGCAATGAGGCGGGCGTTTTTCTCTCTGCAGATGCGCTCGATGACACGTCGGGCGGAAATTTCCTGGACGCCCGAGAGGACGAGGCCGCCGGGCTTGACGATTCCGGCTTTCTCGGCGGCGATCCGTTCGGCCGTGTTGCCCAGGATGTCGGTGTGGTCCAGGCCGACGGTCGTGATGATGGAGAGGGCGGTTTTCGGGAAGACGTTCGTCGCGTCGTACGCCCCGCCGAGGCCGACCTCCAGGATGACCCGCCCGCATTCCCTGGCCCTGAAGTGAAGGAGCGCCAGGGCCATGGTGATCTCGAAATAGGAGGGGATTCCGTAGCGTCCTCCGAGGAACATCTCGCGCAGGACCGGCTTGATGTCCTCGACGATGCGGACGAGGTCCGCCGGGGGGATGAGTTTGCCGTTCGCCCAGGCGCGTTCGGTGAGAGTCGTCACGTGGGGCGAGAAGAAGGCCCCCACGCCGGTTGGCGCTTCCTTTGTTTTTTCTTCTTCGTGGAGAATCGCAGCCAGGAAGGCGCAGACGGAGCCCTTTCCGCTCGTTCCCGCCACGTGTGTGATTTCAAGATCTCTGGTATCTTGCCGGGGAATCTCCAGGGCGTCGAGAAAATCGACCATCCGCCTCAGTCCCAGGACGAACGGCTCCCCCTTCACCGCCGGATAGTCCCGGTGGTCATAGATCGGCAGATCCACCAGCGACTCCAGCCACCGGACCGTCCGGTGGTAGTCGCTTTGTACTCTGAATGACTGCCCTATGCCGGGATTCCTGCTCATCGATGACTATTTCCCTGAACCTCTTCTAATTAGCCTGAATCGACTCACAGATACTATTCCAATTTCATCAGGCTCTTCACGATCTTCGAACTCGATAATCCCTATTGTCCGATCTGGTAGAGCTTTAACTGCGAGAATGCGCCTTCCAAGTTTTTCGAAATCTTGTCGAACCAGTTTTGCCATTTGCCAGATCTGGATTCGACCGATCATTTCCGTAGGAGCTTCGCTTTTACCCTCAACTGGAAGGACAAATAAAGCCCCGTTCTTGTTAACACCCACGTATAATGCGTCAAGCTCAACTTGTCCCAAATCCTTTATAGAGCTCCGATAGTGATTTTGAATGTGAAAGCACGTCAAACCTGTAAAAATATCAATGAGACGATTATATAAAATTCTCGTCAATAGGGATTGTTCGTCGTATCTCAAAAAGCTCTCCACAACCTCTGGAATTGCGTTAGGGATGTCTACTGGTGCATAGTCAGTCAAAGGGATGTCGAAGCGAGGGGGGTTACGCAGCATCCGGAACGCATAGTTTCCACGACCGGCTGGTTCAATTATCCAATGACCTGTTGCTAGGATTCTGTCTGGTAGCGTACTTCTTACTCGGTAAGTGTAAATAATGTCCGGTATGTTCCGTACTGTGAGACCATGCGTTCGACACGCTTCAGCTAATTCATCCTTTTGGAAAACCAGATAGCTAGAGCCTTTTTCGTAGTGGCGCTGAAAGACTTCTGAAATCAGTGTGTCGTATGCCCGAATCTTCTGCGGCTCCGCATGACCAATTTGCTCATTTGCCCCTGGACTCCCTCTGCGCCTAGGCATTCTTGCCCCCGTGTTTCTCTTTCCGGCTAAGAACCAGCACGTTCTCTTCGAGATCCATGCGTGTTGTGGTAGAACGCCGCGTCCGCCAAAGATCGATGCCCTCCACTCGATAGCCAATCTTCGCCGCGATATCCGCCAATAGATGCGCCGTTCGGATCGGCACCCGAAAGTATGACATTTGGTCGCCTACTACATATGCGCACCGAGCCCCAGGACGCAACCTCGGAAGCAGGGATGCCAGGTGCCTAAACATGCCTCCGAAGTAGAGTAGCGTAACACGGTGATAGAGACGCTCGAAGCCAGATGTTTTCCCAAGTTGTATCCTTTTCTTCTCTATCTCCTCCGCCAGCTTAACTATGGATGGCATGCGTGTAACGAATTTATCATCATCGTCGTTAACAAAAATGTTTCGCGTATTACTTCGGAGAAG
This sequence comes from Nitrospinota bacterium, assembly GCA_046758845.1. Classification (GTDB taxonomy): domain Bacteria; phylum UBA8248; class UBA8248; order JACPRG01; genus JBHIBA01. The sequence continues at coordinate 2,766 of JBHIBA010000032.1, read as the reverse complement.
CCCGCACTTAACCCTACGGAGATCTTGTTTGTTATTGATCAGACCCAGGAGCACACTTTCTAGTCGCGTGCTTCGTGTGTAGTCTTTCTCGTTGGGATACGGTGGCGAAGTAATCACTATTCCCATCGGAGGCAAATCAGTTAGTGAGGAAAGTACGCGGGCATCATCCTCTAATACGTAGGCGCGTGGAAAAGGGCGCGGCCTATTACTAACAGCCTTCTTGAGATCTGACAACATCCGCGTAACTGTAGTAGCAAATGCCGTCAGCACGTCGGCATCCTCCCGAGGTGGCAGTCTATATACCTCTGGTCCAAACCCGACGTTTCCGGCATTGGTTACTATCGTATTTGCCAGAGCCAGTTTCAGGAAATCCCGGATTTGGGGAGCCATCAGTAGCTCCTCAATGGCATGACGCACGGCTAGGACGCGAAGTAGAGGCCGGCCGCTAATGAAGCCTTGTGGTATCAGGTTCGAGGCTGTAGGCGGAAGAAGGAGGTTTGGACGGAAAGCGGAAGGCGTAAATGAGCTATTGTCAAGCCTATGGCCGGCTTCGTCAATACGAAAAAGAGATAATTGGTTACGAAACTCGGCACTTGGTGAGAGATCAACTGAGCGAAGGCAGGTAGAGGCGAGCTCCAACACCATGTTCAGCCTGAAATCTACTTCGTGTGCATCTATATCCCATGAGAGCTTAACCTGACCGGCGAGAATCATTATTGGATTTGCATCAATGCTTAAAGTGGAGAAGCCATGGAGACGCGCTTCAACAGGGGTCGTAGCGGTACCGCAGAAGGGATCCAATATCCAGTCGCTGTCGGGGTCTGCATCAAACTTCTTCAAGTATTCGCGTACTAGGTGTGGAGGGTAACCGAGAACAAACCTATACCAGGAGTGAATTGCCTCATCGACGGGTTGAAGCCGATTCTTAATAACATATTCTGCGAGTGAGGGTTCTTCTATTTTAAGTGATTCGGTCGACACTTCATTGGCCCGATGTGGTCTCTTTCTTGTATATGTCATAACACATGCCTGTAAGTCACTTGGAAATTATCCTAGCTAGCAGGTCGTGGTTTGTAAATCCCTAGTGTCGAAAATGCCGGACGCCGGTGAGGACGATGGCGAGGCCGGATTCGTCGGCGGCCGATATCACCTCCGCGTCCCGCTTGGAGCCGCCCGGCTGGACGATGGCCGCGACCCCCGCCTCGGCCGCGGAGTCCACGCCGTCCCGAAAGGGAAAGAAGGCGTCCGAGGCCAGGACGCAACCCTCCAGCCGGTCCCCATGCCCCGCTTCCTTGGCCTTCCAGACGGCCAGCTTTACGGCGTCCACCCGGCTCATCTGACCCGCCCCGACGCCCAGCGTGACCAGGATGTCTCCGTCCCCCCTCCCGGCCAGGAGGATCGCGTTCGATTTGACGTGCTTCACCACCCGCCAGGCGAAGGCCAGAAGCTCCAACTCCTCGGCCGAGGGCCTCCGCTTCGTGGGAACCTCACACTCAGCCAGGTTCAACCGTAACCGGTCGGCCTCCTGGACGAGCATCCCCCCGGGGACGGAGCGCAAATCAAAGTCCGGCCTCCCCTCCGCCCCGGAAGCCAACCCAGGCCATCTCATGATACGAAGGTCCCGCTTTTTCTTCAGGGCGTCAAGGGCCGCGGGATCGAAGTCAGGCGCGGCCAGGACCTCCAGAAAGCGGCCGGCCAGAACCCCCGCCCCTTCCGCGTCTAATGGACGGTCCAGGGCCACCACACCGCCAAAGGCCGACATCGCGTCCGCATCAAACGCCGCCGCCAGGACGCCCGGCAAGTCGCCCCCCACGGCCGCCCCGCAGGGATTGTTGTGCTTCACGACGACCGCAGCGGGTTCGGTGAACTCAACGACTATCGCCGCCGCTGAGCTCAAATCCAGCAAATTGTTGTACGAAAGCTCTTTTCCCTGAAGCTTTTCCGCGTCAAAGACCGAGAGGGCCGACGGCAGGCCGGATCGGTAAAGCGCCGCCCGCTGGTGGGGGTTTTCGCCATATCTCAGATCCACGACCCGCTCAAGCGCCAGGGGAAGGAAGGCGGACAACTCCCCCTGAGACTCCCCGCCGGAATCCCGGGACTGAAGATACCGGGTGATCGACCCGTCATACTCGGCCGTGTGATGGAACGCCTTGACCGCCAGCCGCCGCCTCAGCCCTTCCGACACGTCTTCCCCCCGGCCAAGGCACGTCAAGACCTCTGCGTAGTCCGCCGGGTCGGAGAGGACGACGACGTTCTGATAATTCTTGGCCGCCGCCCGAAGGAGGGTGACGCCGCCGATGTCGATGTTCTCCAGGGCCTCTTCCAGCGTGGCGTCCGGCCGGGAGATGGTCTCCCGGAATGGATACAGGTTGACGGCCACCAGGTCGATAGCCGGGACGTCGGCGCCGGGCCCCGCCGGTTCCGCAGACCTTCTGTGGAGGATGCCCCCGAAGATTCTCGGGTGCAGCGTCTTCACCCGCCCGCCCAGGATCTCTTCCTGGCCGGTGTAGTCCGACACGGATGTGACTTTGATCCCCGACTCTTCCAAAAACCTGGCGGTCCCCCCGGTGGAGAGGATCTCCGCCTTGCGCTTCGAGAGGGCCTGCGCAAGTTCCAACACGCCGGCCTTATCGTAAACGCTGATGAGGGCTCTGTGGATCATCGTCGGCTTGGCCTCATGGGTGCAGATAGAAGGCGATTTCCGCTTGGGTCAATGACCCTGCGCTCAAATCGCGGCTACTCTTGTTATTGGGCGAAAGAGGTCGG
>JBHIBA010000031.1:0-25835 GCA_046758845.1 Nitrospinota bacterium | reverse complement strand
GAGGACCGACCCGAGAATGACCTATCTCGGGTCAGCGCCCCAGGGCGCAACGAATACGCGGGGCAAGGGCCTGTGAACCCGGCGCCCCCGATCCCCTGCTACGTCAGCGGCAAGGGCATGCACGCCTCAGACAGAACCAGGAATTTCAAGGTCATCGTCATTGAGGCCCTGGAAGCCTCCGGCCTGGGGTACGACACGCGCTATCGCTTCTACCGAAAGCAGTTTCCCGGTACGGGCCCGGGCAAGCTGGCCCGGATGGTCTGCGATCCCATTGAGCTTTACGACAAAGACTGGAAAGATTACCTCGCCAAATACGGAGAGGGCCGCGACGAAGAGGGGGCCCTCGCCGAGTTTGTCCTCGAGCGGGACTCCCTCTTTCGCCGCGAGGCAAAGGCTGCCGTCTACTGCTATGATGAGGCTGGATTCGGCTCGGGCGTGAACTCCATGCGGTTCATCGGAGAGCGAAAGCCCATCCTCGGGTTTTACCACCCCGAGAGCAAGAAGTCAGGGACGAACCTGACCAACATCATTCAACTGAGGGTGGAATACCCGGAACGCGTGACGCTCGTCGCGTACCGGTCCCTGGATGAGATTCCCGGAGAGGTCAACGCCTGGCTGCGAGGGATTGCGAACCCGTAAGGGCATCGTTGGGCGTCAGGACTCATCATTCAAGGATTGATGATGGCAAAGAAATCGCGGAAGGAAAAAAGGCGCACGGAAAGGCAGGAAACGCGGGAAGAGCGACAGAGACAGTCGGCGAGAAAAACCCAGGCCCGGAGGCGCAATAGAGTCATATCCTACGCCGTCCTTGCGGCGGCCGCGGCCATCGCCGCCTACGGGGTCTACACCTGGTCCTCGGGAAGTCTGCCGGGAGAAAGTCATCCCACCCAGGGCAACCGGCACGTCCCGTCCGGAAGGGCGGAGGTTTTTCCCTACAACACCAATCCCCCGACTTCCGGCCCCCACTATGGGAACCTCGCCCGGTGGGGCATCCACAAAAAGCCCATTCCCAAGGGATTGCAGGTTCATAATCTGGAGGATGGTGGCGTGTTGGTCCAATACCGCTGCCGGGATTGTCCCGAATTGATCGCCAAGATCGAGAACATCGTCGCGCGCTACTCCAAGCAAGTGATCGCCGCGCCCTACCCCGGCATGAAGCCCCTCATCGCCCTCACTGCCTGGACGCGGATCGACCGCCTGGAGGCCTTCGACGAAGATCGAATTGTCAGGTTCATTAAGGCTTACCGCGGGATCGATCACCACAGATGAGAGGGCGAATCGAGAGAGAAGAAAACGAATCAATGAAGCTGGCGGAGAGGGAGGGATTCGAACCCTCGGAGGCGGTTTCCCACCTCACTCGCTTAGCAGGCGAGTGCCTTCAGCCTCTCGGCCACCTCTCCGCGCCTTCCCCAAGATCCCCTTCAGCCAGGCAATTCAGACTGCAAGCTCCTGGCGGAGGGAGAGGGATTCGAACCCCCGAGAGACCTCTCGGCCCCTAGCGGTTTTCAAGACCGCCGCCTTCAACCACTCGGCCATCCCTCCGGCTGGGCAGACTCCCCACACGGCGCATCGCCGATGCGGTCAAGCCTTCACCTAACGTTCTAATCTAAGAACCGTCGGGGAGATTTTCCATTCCGCCCGCTTGGACGCCCGGCGGAACGGCCTCCGGAGCCTGAGAGCCTTCCTGGCCACTCGGGCGGGGCTTTCCTTCCTCTCGGCTCTCGCCCGGCGCGGCGGGCTGCGGCTGGCGGCTTTCCCTCTCATCCGCCCGGGATTTGGTCGGGCCTCCCGGGCCCGCTTTCCGCTCGCCTTGGCGGCGATCTCCACGCTCCCTGCGGTCGCGATCCCCCCCGCCGGATTCCCCCTTTGCCTCTGGCTGACCCTTGGAGAGCCAGGGGGCCTTCACCCGGGTGATGGCTTCCATGCCCCCTAGATAGGGCCGCAAGACCTCAGGGACGGCCACGGAGCCGTCTTGTTGCTGGCCGTTCTCCAGCAGGGCCACCACGGTCCTGCCGATGGCGAGGCCGGACCCGTTCAGCGTATGGACGAACGCCGTCTTTCCGTCCGGCCCCCGGTAGCGGATGCCCGTGCGGCGGGCCTGAAAATCCTCGAAGTTGCTGCAGGAGGAAACTTCGAGATAGCCCTTCTTCGAAGGAAGCCACACCTCGATGTCATAGGTCTTCGCGGCCGCAAAGCCCAGGTCGCCCGCGCACAGCGCCACCACCCGGTAGGGGATCTCCAGGCGCTGGAGGACTTCCTCGGCGTCCCTCGTGAGGCTCTCAAGCTCGTCGTAGGAGCTCTCCGGCGTTGTGAACTTGACCAGCTCCACCTTGTCGAACTGGTGCTGTCGGATGAGGCCGCGCGTGTCTTTTCCGTAGGCGCCCGCCTCCCGACGGAAGCATGGGGTGAAAGCGACGTACCGAATCGGTAGGACGCGCTCCGCCAAAATCTCGCCCCGGTGGACGTTCGTGACGGGGACCTCAGCGGTCGGCGCAAGGTAGAACCCGTCTCCCCCGATCCGGAACAGGTCCTCTTCGAACTTGGGGAGCTGACCCGTGCCGATCAACGACTCCGCGTTCACCAAGAACGGCGGAAGGACCTCGCTGTACCCGTGACGCCGTGTGTGCAGGTCCATCATGAAGTTCAACAGGGCGCGCTCCAGCGCCGCGCCCGGCCCCATCATCAGCGGAAAACGGGCGCCGGCAATCTTGGCCGCGCGCGCCAGGTCCAGAATTCCAAGCCTCTCGCCCAGGACAACGTGGTCCAGAACGTCGAAATCGAACGTCCGAGATACGCCCCAGCGTCGCACCTCGCGATTAAACCGCTCGTCCGCACCATCGAGCACAGAGGCATGGGGCCGATTGGGAATCTCGAGCATGAGCCGCCGGAGCCCTTCCTCTTCTTCACGAATCTGCCGCTCCAGGCCCGCGATCCGTTCGCCCATGTCCCGGACCTCACCCATTGGGGTTTCCGCCTCCTGCCCCAGGCGCTTCAGCTCTCCGATTTGGCGGGAGAGATCCTTCTGCCTGGCCCTCAAACCTTGAACTTCCGTTATGAGGAAACGCCGCCGCGCGTCGCGCTCCAAAATGGGCGTGAAGTCGGGCGCGCTCCCGCGCCGCGCCAAAGCCGCCCGGAGGCCCTCGCTCTCCTCTCTCACCTGGCGGATATCAAGCATGAAACCCCTTCCTTGCCGAAGAGGAATAGGGATGTTAGCATTCGCAGGATCGGGGGATCAACTGACCGGCTCGGGCTCCCCCCTTCAATTCAAGGCGTTTCGGTTTCCGCCGGCGGTAAGCCCTGTATGGAAACGCTCCGAATCGGGCTTGTCTATTTCCTCGCCGTTGCGCTGCTCGCGCTGTGGATGCTGGGCCGCTTCGATCCCGTCTGGCCAAGGTAGGAAACCAGGCCGGCAGGCAAGTAACTACGCCGACGCCCCGTCCGCCCCCTCAGTCGCCTTTCCATCTTCAGCCGGTTTCAACGTCCGACCGTCGGGCAAGGCGCCAGACCCGTTCGTCCGATGGCCCGGCTCTCTCTCCTCGGCCCTTGGCCTTGCGATGGAGACCACCTTGTCTCCCTCGTCAAGGCGCATGAGGCGAACCCCCTGGGTGGCCCGACCGATGACTGGAATCTCCCCCACGCTGGCGCGCATGCTCTGGCCGCTGGCTGTCACGAGGAGATACTCGTCCGTATCGTGCATCTCTCGCACGCGGACAACGGGGCCGTTCTTTTCTGTGATCTTCAAATTGATCACTCCCTTCCCGCCACGGCTGGTCAGCCTGTAATCCCTCACGGCCGTGCGTTTTCCATACCCCTCTTCCGTGACGGAAAGGATGACGCTCTCGGGCGTAACCACCTCGGCCCCGATGATTTCATCCCCCTTCGCCAGGGAGATCCCCCGCACGCCGGCCGCGTTGCGGCCCATGGGGCGCACCTGGCATTCCTCGAAGCGGATGGCCTTGCCCTGCCGGGTGCCGAGAAAGACCTGGCGTGTGCCATCGGTGATGCGCGCCTGAACCAGCTCGTCTGACTCGGCGAGGCCGATGGCGATGATGCCGCCTGCCCGGGGATTGCCGAACATCGACAGGGGGGTCTTCTTGACGACCCCCTTGCGGGTGACCATTAGGACGTGCTTCCCCTCAGAGAACTCGCGAACGCGCAGGGCGGCGGAGACGGCTTCCCCGTCTTCAAGCCGGAGAAGATTGACAAGGGCTTTGCCCCGGCTGGCCCGGCCAGCCTGAGGAAGCTGGTGCACCTTGAGCCAGTGCAACCGCCCGCGGGTCGTGAAAAAGAGCATGGTGTCGTGAGTGGAAGCCACGAAGATGTCCTCTATGATGTCGTCCTTGCGGGTCTCCATTCCCTTCACGCCCCTGCCGCCGCGATGTTGGCTACGATATAGGGAAAGGGGGGTACGCTTCACGTACCCGTCGTGGCTGATGGTGACGACCACGTCCTCCTCGACGAGCATGTCTTCGAGCGTGATCTCGCTCGTCTCCTCGATGATGGCCGTCCGGCGCGGATCCGCGTATTTCTTTTTGATCTCCAGCAGCTCATCCTTGATGATGCCGATCACGAGCGTCTCGTCGGCCAGCACCGCCTCCAGGCGGGCGATGGTCTTCATCAGCTCTTTGTGCTCGGCCTGGATCTTTTCCCGCTCCAGGGCGACCAGCCGCTGCAAGCGCATATCCAAAATGGCCTGCGCTTGCGTCTGTGTGATCCGGTAGTTCTTCATCAGGCCGGCGCGGGCGTCATCTGCCGTCCTGGAGCCGCGGATGAGCTTGATGACAGCGTCCAAGTGCTTCAGGGCGACCAGCAGGCCTTCGAGGACGTGGGCCCGCTCTCTTGCTTTGCGCAGGTCGTACTGCGTTCGCCGGACGACGACTTCCCGGCGGTGGTGGATGAAATGCTGCAGCATGTCCTTCAGCGGGAGGACGCGCGGCTGGTTGTTGACCAGCGCCAGCAGGATCACACCGTACGTCCCCTGCATGGGCGTGTGTTTGTAGAGCTGGTTCAGGACGAAGCCGGAGACACCGTCCCGCTTTAACTCGATGACGATGCGCATCCCGTCCCGGTCGGACTCGTCTCTGAGATCGGCTATCCCTTCGATGTGCTTCTCCCGCACGAGGTCGGCAATCTTCTCGATGAGCTTGGCCTTGTTGACCTGATAGGGGATCTCGGTGACGACGATGGACTCGATCTCCCGCCCCGACCTCTTGGCGATCTCCACGCGGGCGTTGGCCCGGACCTGGATGAGCCCCCGGCCGGTGAGGTATGCGGACCGGATGCCTTTGCGGCCGTGAATGATGGCCCCGGTGGGAAAGTCGGGGCCCGGAACCAGTTTCAGCAGCTTCTCAGCGGGCAGCTCGGAGTCATCCAAAAGCGCGATGAGCCCATCGACAACCTCACCCAAGTTGTGGGGCGGGACCTTCGTCGCCATCCCCACGGCGATGCCGTCCGAGCCGTTGACCACCAGATTGGGGATCGCGCTGGGCAGAACAACCGGCTCCTGAAGCGTCTCATCGTAGTTGGGGACGAAGTCGACCGTCTCTTTTTCGATGTCGGCGAGCATCTCCTCCGTAAAGACGGTCATCCTCGCCTCGGTGTACCGCATGGCAGCGGGGGGATCGCCGTCCACCGAGCCGAAATTCCCCTGTCCCTCGACGAGGGGATACCTCAGAGAGAAACCTTGGGCCATCCGCACCAGCGAAGGATAGACGATGGCCTCTCCGTGCGGGTGGTAATTTCCGCTGACGTCGCCGGCAATCTTGGCGCACTTCCGGTACGGCCGTCCGGGGCGCAGGCCGAGGTCGTTGAGGGTGACCAGGATGCGGCGGTGGACGGGCTTGAGGCCGTCGCGCACGTCGGGGAGCGCCCGGGCGATGATGACGCTCATTGCGTAGGCCATGAAGGAGGATTTCATCTCCTCTTCAATGGCTACGGGGATTCGGGTTTCCTGGAGCTCCGCCATGCTGAATTTCCTACCTTGGTTTCAGAGGGTCGCCCCTCTGCGCAAGTCGCGAAGGCGGTTGCGCGTCAACCCAGCCCCCCAGAAGAAAAGGCGCTTCATGCCGTGGCTAGATGTCGAGGTTCCGGACTTCGAGGGCGTGGTTTGCGATGAACTCCCGGCGCGGCTCGACCACCTCGCCCATGAGGGTGGAGAAGATCTGGTCCGCCGCGATGGCGTCCACGATGTTCACCTGCAACAGCGTCCGGCGCTCCGGGTCCATGGTCGTCTCCCAGAGTTGCTCCGGGTTCATCTCGCCGAGCCCCTTGTAGCGCTGGACCGAGAGGCCCTTCCTGCCCAGCTTGCGGAATTGCTCGACGACGGCCGCGTAACTCTCGCAGGGGATCTCCTGCCCGCTGGAGACGATCTTGTAGGGGGGCCTCCCGAGGGAGTCCATGAGGGACGCCTGGAGCTTTTTCAGTACCTGAAAGTCGGGCGAGCCGATGAACCCGCGGTCCAGGACCGTTTGGAGTTCGCGGTTTTGCAGCCACGACCGGACCTCTATCGCATGTCCGTTCTCTTCGCTCTCAACGAGGGACGCCTGGAAAGGCTGCGTCTCCTTGAAGAGGTTGCGAAGGCCCGTTGCGACGTCTTTGATGAGGCTATTTATGCGCTTGGGCTCCTCGAGGAGCTCGGGGATCAGGCCGCTTTCCATCGCGAACGCGAGGATGACCCTCGGGTCCATGCCGTGTCTGGCGCGCCAGTTGAGGATGTTGGTGTGCTGGATGAGCCGCTGCAAGGTGTCCAGCAACCGCTTCCCTTTGAGCTCGGCCTTCTTGGCGGCCTTGCGCCCGGCTCCGCCATTTTCGGCGACGAGGGCTGCGCCTTCCGTAGCCAGGTCCAGAACGAACCGGTCGAAATCCTCGTCGTTCTTGATGTAGCGTTCCGCCCTCGCGCGCTTGACCTTGTAGAGCGGGGGCTGAGCGATGAAGAGATGGCCCCGCGTGATCAGCTCCGGCAGGTGCCGGTAGAAAAAGGTCAGCAGGAGGGTGCGGATGTGAGAGCCGTCCACATCCGCGTCCGTCATGATGATAATCTTGTGATAGCGAAGACGGGAACCGTCGAACTGTTCCTTGCCGATTCCCGTCCCCAGGGCGGAGATCATGATCCGGAAGGCCTCGTGGTTCAGCATCGTGTCAATCCGCGCCTTCTCGACGTTCAGGATCTTCCCCCGGAGAGGGAGGATCGCCTGGAACGTCCGGTCCCGTCCCTGCTTGGCCGAGCCGCCGGCGGATTCGCCCTCGACCAGATACAGCTCGCACCGGGCCGGGTCTCGGTCACTGCAATCCGCCAGCTTTCCGGGCAGGCTCCCGCTGTCCAGGGCCCCCTTTCGCCGGGTTAAATCTCTGGCCTTCCGCGCCGCCTCGCGCGCTCGGGCGGCCAGAACCGCTTTTTCTACAATCCTCCGCGCGATCGGCGGGTGTTGCTCCAGGTATGCGCCTAGTTTTTCGTTGAGGATCTGCTCGACGATTCCCTGGACTTCGCTATTTCCGAGCTTCGTCTTGGTCTGGCCTTCAAACTGCGGCTCGGGGATTTTCCCGCTGATGACCACCGTCAGTCCCTCGCGGACGTCATCCCCCGCCGGCATCTCCCCGTTCTTGAAGAGATTATTCGCCTTGCCGTAGGCGTTCGTCGTCCTCGTCAGAGCGCTACGGAACCCGCTTATGTGCGTGCCGCCCTCAACGGTGTTGATGTTGTTGATGAAGCTAAAGCAGCGTTCGCCGTACCCGTCGTTGTATTGCAGAGCAATTTCGATGATCACCCCGTCCCTCTCGCCCTCGATGTAGATGGGCTTGGGGTGGACGGCTGTGTGGCCGCGATTAATGTCCTCGACGAAAGCGACAATGCCGCCCTTGAACTGGAAGATCTCTTCCTTGTTCGCCCGTTCATCGACGATGGCGATCTTTAAGCCCCGGTTCAGATAGGCCAGTTCCCTCATCCGGGCGCACAGCGTGTTGAAATCGAATTCCACCTTTGGGAAAATCGCGCTGTCCGGGTAAAACGTGATCTTCGTCCCATTGCCTTTCGAAGGGCCAATCTTCTTCAGTGGCGCTTGTGGCGCCCCCCTCTTATAGCGTTGTCGGTAGGCATGCCCGTTCCACCGCGTCTCCAACTCAAGCCACTCAGAGAGGCCGTTCACCACGGACACGCCCACGCCGTGCAGTCCCCCGGAGACTCTGTAAACGCCTTTGTCGAATTTCCCGCCGGCGTGGAGCTTCGTCATGACAACTTCCGCCGCTGAGGCCTTTTCCGCCGCATGCATCTCCGCCGGGATTCCGCGGCCGTTATCTATGACCCTGACTGATCCGTCCATATTGATGGTCACGGAAATCCTGTCGCAGAATCCCGCCATGGCTTCATCCACACTGTTGTCCACAACCTCATACACCAGGTGGTGAAGTCCTCTGGGGCCCGTGCTGCCGATGTACATGGCGGGGCGCTTGCGAACGCCCTCGAGCCCTCCGAGAACACGGATTTGTTGAGCCCCATACCCCTTTACCATTCGTTCTTCCTTTTCGGATGATACCATCGTCACAATAGTTGTTCCTCTATTTACTACTTATGCCTCATTTTTATTTATTCAGCCCCGTATTCGCGAACGGCGCGGTTTTGTCAATATCTATGCTTCTACGATGAAACATAAATCAATATAATTAATAGTTATTATAGTAGTAGGGGGTGTGGAATGGTGGAAAACAACTGAAACCCTTTTTCGCACCGGTATTTAAGAGTAAAAAAACATGTTGGAAAAAATCGGCGAATCTACAACGATAGTTGCGAGCCGTGATTTTACACATTTTCCCCTCTATGATCTAACCGGAATTTCACACGTTCAGCGCCCGGCGAATCTGGTTTATGGCTGAGGCGATGCGCCGGTCCTGGTCTTTTATTTTGGCGATCTTATTACAAGAGTGTATCACCGTGCTGTGATCCTTGCCGCCGAAGTGGCGCCCGATCTCTGAGAGCGACGCGCCGGTCAGCTCGCGGGCAAGAAACATGGCAATCTGGCGAGGCTCCGCAATGCTGCGGTGACGCCGTTTCGACTTTAGATCGCTCAGCTTGATGGTAAAGTGCGCGGCGACGGTCTTCTGAATCCCATCGATGGAGATGGAATGCTGCTCGTCGTAGAACATCTGCTGAAGGATCTCTTCCGCCATGTCTACGGAAATCGGTCGTTTGGTGAGAGAGCTGAAGGCCGAGAGGCGGATGAGGCACCCTTCGAGCTCCCGGATGTTCGTGCGGATCCGCTTCGCCACAAGGAGAGCGACGTCCTGCGGCAGGTTGACACCGCTCTCTTCCGCCTTTTTCGTCATGATGGCGACTTTCGTTTCCAGATCTGGAGGCTGAATGTCCGCGACGAGGCCCCACTCGAACCTGGAGCGGAGACGCTCCTCTAGGGCAATCATCTCCTTCGGGAACTTGTCGCTGGAGATGACGATTTGTTTCTTAGACTCGTAGAGTGCGTTGAAGGTGTGGAAGAACTCCTCCTGGGTGCGGTCCTTGCCTGTGATGAACTGGATATCGTCCACGAGGAGGACGTCCATCCGGCGGTATTTCTCGCGGAAGGCGGTCATCCTGTCGCGGCGAATGGAATTAATGAGGTCGATGGTGAAGTCCTCGGAGGAGGTATAAAAGAGACGGAGCCGAGGATTTTGAGAGAAAATGTGGTGGCCGATTGCGTGCATGAGGTGTGTCTTGCCGAGACCCACGCCGCCGTAGAGGAAGAGGGGGTTGTAGGCGGCGGCGGGGCTTTCGGCGACCGCTTGGGCCGCAGCATGCGCGAATTGGTTGGAGTTACCGACGACAAACCGGCTGAACGTATACCTTTGGTTGAGGAAAGCGGGGAATTTCGGCGACACGCCCAAACGGAGGCCGCGGGCCTCCGGAGGGGGAAGCGTTGCGGCCTCGGCGTCATCCACGATCAGGTCGAGGCAGATCTCGCGCCCGGTAATCTCCCGGAGGCCGTCGGTGAGGATTGGACGATACCGCTCCTCCAGGTGTTCTCGGAAGAACTGATTTGGGACGAGAAGCTTGAGGGTCGAGCCCTGGAGGCCAAGCGGTTTCAGCGGCTTCAGCCACGTGTCAACGGCCTGCTCCCTGGCTATCTTCCGGGCGTGATTGAGGAACGCCTCCCAAATCCCTTCGGTTTCTATGTTGATAACCCCGGTTCGATCCATGAGCATCTCTTTATTTAATGGCTGGTTAGAGAGTTTTCAACAGATGTTCAAGAGACCACCTGAAGAGCGCTCGTTCGGGCTTGCGGCGTCGGCTCAACGATCCGTCTAATGGGCCCGGCGCAACCCATTGAAATCACGAAGGCTGCGGAACCACAGGGGAAAAGCGAAACGGCCCCTTTTTCTGTGATGTATCATAGCAGAATCCGACGCGGTTTTCAACGCGTGATTGCGGCCTTGACAGGCGGAGCGCGGCAACCTAAAGTAAAAACCAGTTCGATGGCAGAGGGCTGCAACCGCCGCCCGTAAGAGACGACCATATCGAAGCGAGAGAGGAACGGGTGCGTGAAAAGGACTTGGCAGCCTTCGAGGGTTAAGCGGGCAAGGACGCACGGGTTTTTCGCGAGAATGGCGACGCGGAACGGCCGAAAGGTGCTGAGCAGGCGCCGCAAGAAAGGCAGGAAACGCTTAGCCGTTTGAGTCTTCGAAGGCGATGAGCGCCGCGGCCCCCCTGAAAAGACGGGATTTCGGCCGAATCTGCGCTCGGCCGCCCGCTGACCGCACGCCGTACTACAAGCTTTTCACCGAAGCAAGCCCGGCGGGCCAGGCGCGTCTTGGAGTATCGATCTCCAGCCGGGTTGGGGGGGCCGCCCTGAGAAACCGCATCAGGCGGCGGCTGAAAGCGGCCTTTCGCGAGCTGAGGCAGCTGGCAGCCGGAACGGATGCGGTCATCATCGTGAGGCCTGGAATCGAGCGGCTAGAATATTCCGCCCTTTGCCGCCTTCTCGAACGTTCGCTGAGTCGTGCGTTCGGGTCGCGGCCCGGCAGGTCGTCCGGAAGGACTGACGGCAAAGAACACCATGCACGCGACGAAGGTTCTCCTGGCAGCGCCGGTTCGGCTGTATCGACTCCTTCTCTCCCCCGTGCTCCCCCGGTCGTGTAGGTTTCATCCGTCTTGCTCGGAGTACGCCCTCCAGGCCATTGAGAACTATAGTGCCCCGAAGGCACTGCTCCTGATCATGAGGCGGCTTCTGCGGTGTCACCCCTTCCATCCAGGGGGTTACGACCCGCTCCCACACCCTGACGGAAGATCCTAAGCCCAGACATGGAAAAGCGCGCAATCCTCGCCGCTGTCCTTTCGATGCTCGTCCTCATCGGGTACCAGTGGTACTTCATCAACCCCCAGATGGAGGCCCAACGAGCTGCGCGCCAAGAGAAGGCCCGAAGAAAGGGGGCTCTCGAGGCTGAAAAGAGGACAGCCCAGAAGGCCGCCCCGGCCCCGAGGGCCGAGCCACTGCGGCTTCCGGCGCCACGAGTAGCCGAAGCCCCTCCTGCTCCTGCGGCGGCGAAGGAGATCGTCGTGGACACCGGCGTGGCCCGCATCGTCGTAACTACGCTGGGCGCAGGCATCAAGGAGCTGACGCTCCTCCGCTACAAGGACGCAGACGGGAGGCCGTTGAACCTTGTGCCGAAGTCCGGCGAGGAAGAGCGAGAGGCCCCGCGCAGCTTATCCTGGCTGCCCCTCTTTCTCGGCGGGAGGCTTGGCGAAGGGGCGAACCGCGCGGTTTATGCCGTGGATCGGGAGGGGCTCACCCTCACCCCCGAACGACCTGAAGGGAGGCTGGAGTTCGTCTCGCGCTTGCCAGGAGGGGAGGAGGTTCGGAAGTCGTTGGGTTTCCGTTATGGGTCCTACGTCCTGGACGTGAGCCTTCGTTGGCATGGGGGGGCGTCGCCGGGGAGCCTCGACGTTTTCTGGGGTCCGGGGATTACCACAGAGGGCCACCAAGGCGACCGATATGCCACGACCGGCCCGGTGACCCTTCGCGGCGGCAAGCTGGTCTCTGTGGACGACGACGATCTGAAGGACGGCAAGGCCGTTGTCCAAACAGGGGGGATTCAGTGGACCTCCGTACACAGCAAGTACTTCATGGCGGCGCTGGTGCCCCCGAGCGATTTCGAGGGGGATGCGGTCGTCCGGAAGGACGGAGGCGTGCTTGTGGGATTGCGGTATCGGGGCAACTCGCCCGGAGAGGCCAAGCTTTCCCTTTTCGCCGGTCCGAAGGACCAGGCGATCCTCAAGGCCTCCGGGGCGTCGTTGGAAAAGGCCATTGATCTGGGGTTCTTCAGTTTCGTCGCCGGTCCGCTCCTGGTCGCTTTGCGGTTTTTCTACGGCCTGACGCATAGCTACGGCCTGGCCATCATCATTTTGACGGTGCTCATCAAGATCATTTTCTATCCGCTGACCCAAAAAAGCACCAAGTCCATGCAACAGATGCAAAGGCTTCAGCCGAAGATGAAGAAGATCCGGGAGATCTTCAAGGACGACCGGACGCGGATGAACGAAGAGGTGATGAAGCTGTACCGGGAGCACAAGGTGAACCCCCTCGGGGGCTGCCTGCCCATGGTTCTGCAGATTCCGGTCTTCTTCGCCTTGTACAGCGCGCTTCTGGGCGGTATCGAGTTGAGACAGGCGCCCTTCCTTTGGCTGGAAGACCTTTCCTTGCCCGAGACGGGGCTCTTCACCCTCCCGGGCGTAGACATCCCGTTCCGGCTGCTGGTTCTGCTGATGGGCGCGTCCATGTTTCTCCAACAAAAGACGACGCCGGCGTCCATGGATCCCACGCAGCAGAAGATGATGATCTTCATGCCTGTTCTCTTCACCTTCTTGTTCTGGTCGTTCCCGGCGGGGCTGGTCGTTTACTGGCTGGCGAACAACGTCCTGAGCATCGGCCAGCAGTACTTCACGCTGCGCGCGGCCAAGCAGCCGGGCAAATCCCCGGGCGCTAAACCGGCGTCGAAAGCGAAGGCATCGAAGACCGCCAAGAAATGAGCGAGCCTTTTTCGGAGGCGAGGCCCTTGGGAACCCTCGAGATTGAAGCCGAAAGCAGAGAAGACGCCTTGGCCCAGGGCCTGACGCGGCTCGGCTTGCAGGAAGAAGACGTCGAGGTCGAGACCGTCGAGTCTCGAAGGGGGCTGCTGGGGTTCCTGGGCCGTTCGCCGATCCGCCTGCGCATTCATTTCAACGACCTGGCTCTCCGGTTGGCGGCCGCGCGGGAGACGCTCGAGCAGCTGATCGGACGAATGGGCCTCGAGGCGCCCATCGAGGCGGACCTTCGCGACGGCGCTGTGCACCTGAACATCCGGGGCCGCCAATTGGGAATCCTTATCGGCCGGCGCGGAGAGACCCTGGATGCCCTAGAGTGCCTGGTCGAGCGAATGGTCAACCGACCCCCCCACGAACGCATCCGCATCCACCTGGACGCCGAAGGCTACAGAGAGCGCACGGCGGAGAACCTCCGGGACATGGCGACCCGGCTGGCTCGAAAGGCCGTGCGAACGGGCAGGCCCGTCACGTGCAGGCCCATGAATGCGCGGGACCGCCGCCTCGTTCATACGGCCGTCCGGGACATAGCAGGCGTCGAGACTTTCAGCGAGGGCGAGGGGTCATTCCGCCGCGTGGTCATCTCCCCCGCCCCCTGACCTCTCATGGTTCGCGACGCCGAACCTTCCCCTCACCGGCCGGACGACATCGCGGCGATTTCAACCGCCCCCGGCGAGGCGGCCATCGGGATCATTCGAATCAGCGGGCCGCGGGCCTTCCCCTTGGCGCAATCAGTTTTCCGTAAGCCGAACGGCGGGCGTTTCTCAAAGTTCACCCCCCGAAAGCTTTATCATGGGCGAGTGATCAATCCTGACACGGGGGAAATCCTCGACGAGGGTCTCGTGGCCGCGATGCCCGCGCCTCACTCGTACACCGGCGAGGACGTTGTCGAGATTCATGGGCACGGCAGCCAGGTATCCCTGCGTGCGACCCTGCGCCTCGTAGTTGACCACGGGGCGAGACCCGCCGAGCCGGGCGAGTTCACGCGGCGGGCCTTCCTGAACGGCCGTCTGGACCTCATCCAGGCGGAGGCGGTGGCGGACATCATCTCGGCCCGCTCCCAGGCCGGTCTCCGGGCCGCGCTCGGGCACCTTTCCGGAAGGCTTTCGCGAGAGCTGGACGAGGTCTGGAGCGATCTCATCGAAATTTCTGCACAGCTGGAGGCGGCCGTCGACTTCCCCGACGAAGACCTTGAAATCCAGGCTTCCGAGCGCCTTGCGGAGCGGGCGGCGTTGGCGCGCAACCGCCTGGTCTGGCTGCTGAACAGCTTTCGGGCGGGCAAGGCCGTGCGGGAGGGCACGCCGGTTGCGATCATCGGCCGGCCCAACGTCGGGAAATCTTCGCTTCTCAACCTTCTCCTTCGGGAGGATCGGGCGCTCACGAGCCCCTATCCCGGAACGACGCGCGACACCATCGAAGAGACGGCCGTGATCGGCGGAATCCCATTCCGGTTCATCGACACAGCGGGCCTGCGGAAAGCAGAAAACCCCGTGGAGCAGGCGGGAATCGACCGGGCCCAGCGCATGGTGGAGGCGGCGTCGATGGTCCTGGTGGTCGTCGACGGCTCCGCTCCCTTGGCGCGCGAGGACGTGGAGATTCTGGACAGCGTGTGCGGCCGAACCGGCTTGGCGGAGGGGGCCGGCCTGGCGGTCATCGGCGTCTTGAACAAGATGGACTTGGGGATGGGGCTGAATCAGGGGGAAGCCCAAGGGGTCTTCGGGAAGAACCGCCTGGTTCGCCTCTCGGCCCTTCGCGGCGACGGCCTGGAGGACCTAGAAGCTGCCATGGTGGAGGCGGCCCTGGGGGGCGCTTCCGCCAATGAGGAGTTGATGCTCACCCGCGAACGCCACCGCGAGCGGGTCAAAGCGGCGGCCGATTCCGTGACCGCCGGGATCAAGGCCATGGAGACCGGGCTCTCCCCGGAGCTCGTGAGCGTGGAGTTCACCGAGGCCTTGGAAGCGCTTGCCGCGCTCTTGGGGAAGACCTTCACGGAAGACCTCCTCGACGCCGTTTTCAGCGAGTTCTGCATCGGCAAATAGGGGCGGTATACCGAGGCGTCCGCGCGGCTCGCGCGCGGCTCACGCGATCTGCCTGCGCCAGTTCGGCGAAGCCCGGCGAGGCGGCTCCTGATGCAGACGCCGGGTCATTTCGCGGGACGCGGCAGCGCCACGAGGGCGAAATCCGGGCCGAGCCCCTGGCGATAGGCAAGCGTGATCCAGACCAGGGCGAAAGGCTCCAGCAGGCGGGCGGCGCTGAGAGGGCCGAGGTCGATGGGATTGAACCCCACATCTTTGGCAAGTTGCGCCGCCGTCGCCTTCGCATCCTCATCATCACCGGCGTAGAGCATGGTGATCGCCCTGTCTCCGTAGCGCGGGTTGCCCATGTTGCCGGCCCCTGTTGTGTTGAAGATCTTGACGACGCGCGCTCCCGGCGCCGCTGCCGCCACCTGCTCGCCCCCAGAGGTGGTATGCCCCACCTCCAGGCCGGACAGGTCGGGTTTCAGGGGATTCGTGCAGTCCAGGATGACCTTCCCCGCCAGGTCGCCCGCCGCCGCGAGGGCATCTTTTGCGGCGCCCCAAGGCACGGCGAGCAAAATCACCTCGGCCCCTGCCGCTGCGGCCTGGATCGCCGCGACGCGGCCCCCGGCCGCTTTTGCCGCGGACTTGGCCTTTTCGCTGTTGGGATCGCGCGCACCGAAGGCGACATCATGACCCGCCTCATGCAAGCGGCGCCCGAGCGCACCGCCCACGTTGCCCGATCCGATGATCGCTACACGCATAGGAGCTCTCCTTCTCTGTCTTTCTCGGCCACAGGGTTCCGATGATCAGGCTCGCATTCTCTCTCTAATCTAACAGCAATCGCACTTTGCGTTCTGAGCAACCCTTTTTCGGCGCAAGACAAAGCCCGCGCCCGGGAGCAAACGCCTGCCGTTTATTGTCTACAGACAGCGCTCGGATTCTTTGGGCTTCCAATGTTTATCAAGCGTGCATCGATGTGAGGACCTCGGAGCAACAGCGCGGCCAACCTTTGTGAAAAAACCCACACCAGCAGCGTTCCGATGAGTGGCATTATCTTCGCACAGGATTAAAATAACACCATTCTGCGCGGGTGGGAATCCCGTTGACACCCGGCCTTGGGGGGATTTGAAACCATGCGAATTTACGACGTTATCGTAGTCGGGGCGGGACATGCGGGCATCGAGGCCTGTCTGGCCGCCGCGCGCATGGGCCTCGATACGATCATGGTCACAGGGGACCTTGAGCGGATCGGCCAGATGTCCTGCAACCCGGCGATCGGAGGGATCGCCAAGGGGCATCTTGTCCGGGAGATCGACGCGCTGGGGGGCGCCATGGCGAAGATGATCGACGCCACCGGGATCCAGTTCCGTCTGCTCAACACCCGAAAAGGTCCCGCCGTCCGGGCCTTGCGCGCACAGGCGGATCGCCTCCTCTACCGCTCTTTCGCAAAGAAGGTCCTTGAGAGCGAGCCGGGACTCGAGCTGAAACCGGGGATGGTCGTGGACGTCCTCGTCGAAGGCAACCGGGTCAAGGGCGTCCGCACGGAGGGCGGCGAGGAGATCTGCGGCCGGACGGCGGTTCTGACCCCCGGGACTTTTTTGAACGGTTTGATCCACATCGGTTTCAGGAAGATCCGGGCCGGAAGAATGGGAGAGGCTCCCGCCCTGGGCCTGTCGGATGCCCTGAAGGCCAAGGGGTTTGAGGTCGGCCGCCTCAAGACGGGCACACCCCCGCGCCTGGACGGGAAATCCATCGATTTTTCAAGGCTTGAGATTCAACCTGGCGATGAGCCTCCGCCGCCATTTTCATATTCGACCGAGCGGATCGGTCGGGAGCAGGCGCCGTGCCACCTCACGTACACGAACGAACGAACGCACGGGGTCATCCGGCGGAATATGGAGCGCTCCCCGCTGTATACAGGCGTGATCGTAGGCACCGGCCCCCGGTATTGCCCCTCCATCGAGGACAAGGTTGTCCGGTTCGCGGAAAAGGCCAGCCATCAAGTCTTCTTGGAGCCGGAGGGCCTGGACACGGACGAGATCTACCCCAACGGGATATCTACGAGTCTCCCGGAGGAAGTGCAGGTCGAGTTCCTGAGGACAATTCCCGGGCTGGAAGACGTGGAGATGACCAAGCCCGGCTACGCCGTCGAGTATGACTTCGTGCCGCCGACCCAGCTTCACCCGACGCTGGAGACGAAGCCCATCCGGGGCCTCTATCACGCGGGGCAGTTGAACGGCACGACGGGCTATGAAGAGGCCGCCGCGCAGGGGATCGTGGCGGGAATCAACGCGGCGCTTTCCGTTCAGGGCCGGGAGCAGACCGTCCTGGGGAGGGGCCAGGCGTACATCGGCGTCCTCATCGACGATCTCGTCACCAAAGGGACGAGAGAGCCCTATCGCATGTTCACCTCCAGGGCGGAGTTCCGGCTCCTGTTGCGCCACGACAACGCCGACATGCGCCTGCGCGACACGGGAAGGTCGCTCGGTTTGGTGGGCGACGAAGATTACGGCCGGTTCGACCAGAAGCGAGCTGCCATCGAGAGGGAGCTGGCGTTCCTTCTCGCCACCCGCGTGAGCCCCACTGCCGAAGTGAACCGGGCCCTCGAAACCCTCGGCGCCGCCCCCGTTCAGGGCCCCTGCACGCTGAAAGAGTTGTTGAGACGTCCCGAATTGCGCTATGCCGATGTTCGGGCGCTTTCTCGCTTGTTTTCGGGTCGCTTGGGCGATGGATTGCTGATGGATCAAGAGGACGTTGCCGGGGATGTGGTCGAGCAGGTCGAGATCGCAGTCAAGTACGAGGGGTACATCGCCCGACAGGCTCGTCAGGTGGAGCGGGCGCGCGGCCTCGAAGACCGGAGGATTCCAGAACACTTTGATTTTGTTGAAGTAAGAGGGCTTTCGGCCGAGGTGAAGGAAAAGCTCGAAGGAATCTGTCCCCGGACGCTCGGCCAAGCGGCTCGCATCTCCGGCGTGACACCGTCAGCCATCGGCCTGCTCATGGTCCATCTGGAGCGCCTTCGTCGGTCCGCCGCGTAAGATCAACGATGCCGACATTTCAAGGCGGGTCTATGGGTTCGCCTTATGATCCACGGCTTCGGGAAACGCTGGTTTCGTCGTTTGATCGCAAAGATCATCCCCTCGGAGCCCCTCAAATATCTGCGCTTTTGGCATACCTCTCTCTCTTGGATAAGTGGAACCGGCGGGTGCGCCTGACGGGTTTGCGCGACCCGGTGGAAATCGCGAGCCGCTTGCTTCCGGAATCTTTGGACTTTCTGCGGCTTTGGAGCCCGCGCGCCGGGGAGAGGGCGCTGGACGTGGGCGCAGGCGCGGGCATTGTGGCCATCCCCATCGGCGTCCTTTTCCCCCAGGTCGAGATGGTCTTGGTAGAATCGCAGGGACGGAAGGCGTCATTTCTCAGAGAAGCGGTGAGGGCCGTCGTCGGGGCCATGGGCGCGGGGAACTTTCGTGTGATTAACCAGCGGGTTGAGACCCTTTGGGAAGGGAAAAAAACGAAAGACGGCGAAAAAGGGGGTAGACATCTCGGCGGATTTCAGGCAATCTTATGCAGGGCGGTCGCGCCGGTGTCGGAATTGTTGCCAAAAGTTTGGCCGCTTCTGGCAGACGGGGGACGGCTTCTGATCCGGCAGGGGGTGCGCGGGGAGGCGGAACTCGAGACCGCGCGCGCCGCGATGACGTCGCTAGGGTGCTTTCTTCTGGGTGTGACCGGGCTGGAGGGGGGACGAATCATAGCCCTTGGTCCTGAGAGATAATGTTTCACGTGAAACATTCGCATATCGTGGGAGGCAGTGGGTAGAACCTTAGCCATCGTCAATCAGAAAGGCGGCGCGGGAAAAACCACGACGGCGGTTAACCTCGCCGCCTGCCTTGCCGCCGCCGAGCGGAAGACCCTCCTGGTCGATTTCGATCCTCAGGGCAACGCCAC
This sequence comes from Nitrospinota bacterium, assembly GCA_046758845.1. Lineage (GTDB taxonomy): Bacteria > UBA8248 > UBA8248 > JACPRG01 > JBHIBA01. Next base: position 6,815 of record JBHIBA010000031.1, on the reverse strand, counting down.
CAGCGGTTTCGGACAGGAAGACCCGGGTCCGAAGGGCGGCGCGTACGCGATGCTCACCCAGGGAGCTTCTCCGGAATCGGTCATCGAGAAGACCGCCCTCGAGCATCTCTACCTCATCCGATCGGGAATCGACCTCATCGCCGCGGAGATGGAACTCGCCCAGTTGCCCGGCCGAGAATTTCGCCTCCGGGAAACCCTGTCTCCGTATCTCCCGCTCTATCAATACATACTCATCGACTGCCCCCCCTCTCTGGGACTCTTGACCCTCAACGCTCTCGTCGCAGCCGATTCGCTGATTATTCCTTTGCAGTGCGAGTATTACGCCCTGGAAGGCCTCTCCAAGCTGATGCGGACGATTTCCCTGGTACAAGCCCGTTTCAATCCAGGACTGAATACCGAGGGGATCTTATTGACGATGTTTGACACCCGGACGGCCCTGTCCCATCAAGTGGCCGCGGATATCCGCGCTCACTTCAACGGTCATATCTTCGACACGGTGGTCCCGAGGAACGTCCGTCTCAGCGAGGCGCCGAGCCACGGAAAGCCCATAATTCTCTACGACATCAGCTCCACCGGGGCGACAGCCTACCTGCGTCTCGCGGGAGAGGTGATCGCCAATGGATAAGGGAGTAATCCGCAAGCCGGGCAGCGATGGTCCGCTGCCGAAAAGGCATTCTCGCTGACTGAGGAGGCGAAGGCCAATATGGAAAGAAAGCCCCTTGGAAGAGGGCTCGCCGCACTCATTGGGGACGCGCCGCCAGCTGTGCAACTTCCACAGACAGACGCGCCTTCCCCCGAAACCGTCTTCAGTGTGCCCCTGACCAGCATCCGTCCGGGCGCTCACCAGCCTCGCAAACACTTCGATGAGGCCGCGTTGGAACAGCTCGCCGCTTCTATCAAGACGGGGGGTGTGGTTCAACCCCTCTTTCTCCGCCCGCTCGGGGATGGAAACTATGAAATTGTCGCAGGGGAACGTCGATGGAGGGCCGCACGACTTGCCGGCCTGGATTCGGTCCCCGCGATCATCAAATACGTCGACGACAGAGGAGTCATGGAGGTTTCCATTATTGAGAACCTCCAGCGCGAAGATCTCAACCCCATCGAGGAGGCTGAGGCCTACCGCCGCCTCACTCAAGAGTTCGGTCTTTCCCAAGAAGAGGCGGCGCTCAGGGTGGGAAAGGACCGCTCAACCATTGCTAACGCATTGAGATTGTTGAAATTACCCGAATCTATCCAGGGTGACGTCGCAGCCGGTCTCCTGTCGGCCGGGCACGCCCGGGCCCTCTTGGCCCTGCCGACGCCCGCCGCCCAGATGGGTCTCGCCGAACGAATCAAGGCCAAGGGGCTCTCGGTCAGGGAGGTAGAGGCCCTTACCAACTCCCCCGAGCGCGCCCCCAAAAGGCGGTCGGCAGGGCCCCATGACGCCCACATCCGGGAAGCGGAAGAAGACCTCAAAAGAAAATTCGGAACGAAGGTCAAGATCCGAGGGACAGCGAGCAAAGGACGAATAGAAATCGAATATTATACGAATATCGACCTCATCCGTCTGGTTGACCTCCTGAAGGCTTGAGGGACATTGAAGGTCGATCTGCGCATGCGCCCCGCCGTGGGACCGGCGAATCGAGTTCGAAGCCAGGATTGGCGATAGGCGAGGTATAAAATCGTTGACAGGAGGGGCAAAAACCCCTATTAAAACGTTCACCCATTGGCGCGCCCAGGAACTTCCCATCGCAGCCTTTTTCCAAAAATTGGGTTTTCATGTCCAGGATCAGCGACACAATCCGTGAAATCTCTGGCTGGGAAAAGGAGGCTGAGGCAGTCGTCGAGCGATCGGAGGCCGAAGCCCACCGTATCCTCGAAGAGGTGGCAAGGGAAGCGCGCGAGATGATAGCCTCGGTGGAGGCCAGGTGCGCGGCCGAGCGGGAGGCCCTTTTGCGATCCGCTATTGAAGAGGGCGAGCGCGAGGCCGACGTCATTGCCCGTGAGGCCGAGGCTGAACTTGATCGAATCCGCGAGACACTCTCTTCCCGGTGTAAGGAAGCGGTAGAACTGGTTTTGAACAAAATGAGAGCACATTATGGCGGTCGTTAAGGCCCAGAGGGCCTTTCTGGCCGTCCATGCTGCTGCTGTCCCCGAATTCTTGGCGGCGCTACAAGTTTGCGGCCTCGTGGAGCTCATCGAGCCCGATTCTTGGCCCGTGGAAGAAGGCGGGCTGGGCTTGGCTCAGCCTTACGGCAGCCGGGGCTTTGACACGGAGGGGGAGGCCGGCACGCTCCGCCGGTGCCTCTCTTTCCTCGAAACCCACGCGCCCGGACCGGGCGGGCTGAAATCTCTTTTCTCAGAGAAGCCTGCCCTCAGCCTTCAAGGTCTAGGCGAGGCTTTCCGGAAATTCCCTCTGGAGGAGGCTTCCGAAAAAATCCTCGCGGCCGAATCGGAGCTCCACCAGATTTCTACCGAGGGAGCACGGGTCGCGCAGTTTGCGGACGGCCTCGAGCCTTGGCGGGACGTGGATGTGCGCCTTTCGGACCTCGACGGCCTTCGATCGGTGGAGGTAACCCTGGCCGAGGGATCGCCAGGGTCGCGACGCAGGCTGATGCTTGCTCTCGCAGAGGCGGCAGACCGAGTCCACACGGAAAGCGTCTCTTCCGACCATCGGGGTGAAAGGTTCCTCGTGGCCTCCCTCAGCGGAGATGAGGAGATGGTGGAGACCGCTTTTCGCCAGGCCGGTATCGCCGTCGCAGAGAAGCCGGAAGCCCCGCTCGGGACCGATGAGAGCCCCGTTGACTGGGGGGCGACGCCCGCCGAAATTCTCGCTCGACTGGAAGAACGCCGGCGGGGCTTGGGGGTCGAGCGTCAGAAGGTCCTCGACGGGGTTGGCGAACTGGCCTTCTACCGGCCAGGCCTTCAAGCCGCCTCCGATTATGCGGACATCTTGAGGGCGAGGAGGGAAGCGGAGGGCTATTTCGTCCGGGTCGGAGACACCGCGCTCGCGATGGGCTGGGTGCTGGAAAATCAAAAGGACGCCCTGCGGGCCCGCCTCGCCAAGGAGATACCTCACCTGCATCTGGAATTTCTCGAGCACAGCCCAGAGGATTCTCCCCCGGTTCAGCTAGAGAACGCTGCGGCCATCCGGCCATTTTCGGTGCTTACGCGCCTCTATGGCCTCCCCAAGCCCACGGAATTTGATCCAACTCCCCTCCTCGCCCCCTTCTTTTTCGTGTTCTACGGGTTGTGCCTGACGGATTCGGGATATGGGATCGTGATCGCCCTGCTCTTTTGGCTGGCGTTCCAACGCGTGCGCCTGGGCGCGGGGGCGAAGGACTTCTTGATGCTCCTGGCGTTGGGGGGCCTATCGGCGTCTTTCTTCGGCGTATTCGTGGGCAGCTGGTTCGGGAATTTCCTGGAGATCCTTCCTCGGACGTTGGGATTCCTGAAGGGATGGGCGGATGCGGCGGTCGTCCTGGACCCCATTAAGAATCCGGTCCCCTTCCTCATCCTCTCCCTGGCCTTGGGGGTCATCCAGATCTATGTGGGCCTGGCGGCCAAGCTGGTGGCTAGATGGAAGTTCTCGGGGCTGCGAGAGGCATTGCTGGAAGAGGGCGTAGAGGTCTTCCTCTTGAGCGGATTTCTCTTCGTGGGGCTGGCCTGGGGGGGGGTCTTTCCCCCGTCCGTGATTCCCTTTGCGGGTTGGACGGCGTTGGCGGCCGCGGCGACGGCGGTCGCAGCGCGGGGGAGGAGCTACCGGAACGTGTTTGCCAAAGCGGGCGGGGGGCTTCTGGGCCTGTACGGCCTGGTCGGCTACCTCGGGGACATCCTCTCCTACTCGCGTCTTTTTGCCCTGGGGCTGGCCACGAGCGTCATCGCCGTCGTCGTGAACACCTTCACCGAGCTTCTGGGACAGGTGCCGGTCGTGGGCGTGGCGCTCATCCCGGTGGTTTTCCTCGTCGGCCATGTTTTCAACCTGGTGATCAGCGCCCTGGGGGCTTTCATCCACTCGGCGCGACTCCAGTACGTGGAGTTCTTTTCGAAGTTCTACGAGGGGGGAGGCCGGGCGTTCTCGCCGTTCCGGGCCACCCCCCGGTATGTGGATTTGGAAGCGTAGTTCGTTGTCCCTACGGCCAAACCCGCGTTATCTGCTCTTGGCTCATGCGAGGGAGTCGGCGGGGCGGCCACAACCGTAATCAGGAGAGGGACCAGCATGACGGACGGCGTGGTATGGGCGCTCCTCGGCGCGGCGCTCGCCATCGGCCTGGCGGGCTCGGGCTCGGGGCTTGGAGTGGGAATTGCCGGGACGGCCGGAGCGGGGGTCCTGACGGAAGACCCGGGGAAGTTCGGTCTGGTTCTTCTCTTCCAGGCGCTGCCCGGAACCCAGGGGATCTATGGCCTTCTGGTGGGCTTCCTCGTCCTGATCAAGATCGGATTCTTGGCCGGAACGCTGGCTACCGTCTCCATCGACCAGGGCCTGAGCATCTTCTGGGCCTGCCTGCCCATAGGCATCGCCGGATTCTTCTCGGGCATCGGTCAGGGGCGCGCCGCCGCCGGGTCCATTTTTCTTATCGCCCGGAGGCCGGAGGAAACGGGCAAGGCCATCGTCCTGCCGGCCATGGTTGAAACCTATGCGGTCTTCGGCTTACTGGCCAGTATTCTCATGCTCAACGGTATCCAGCTGTCTTCCCCGTGATCTTGGAACATGGGTCTTCAGGAGATAAAGGCGCGAATCCTCGATGAGGCGACGGCGAAGGCGGGCGCCCGCCTGGAGACTGCCCGCCAGGAGGCCGAGAAGATCCGCTCCGAGGGGAAACGGGCCGCAGGGGAGACCGAACGCCGCCTCCTCCGAAGGGCGCGACATGAAGCGGAGGCAAGGAAAGAGAGGCTCGTGACCAACGCCCGCCTGGCGGCGCGCAAGGCGATTTTGGCGGAGAAGCAGGCGGCCCTCGACGGGGTGTTCCGTACCGCCTCGGAGTCCTTCGCCGCATCGAAGGCGGCCCTGCGGGCGGCCCTGAAAGGGGCTCTCCTCGATGCCATCGAGACCGGGGAGGAGGCGCTTTCGCTCGCCCCCGCGGGGCGGGGGGGATGGGGGGACTCCCTCGTGGAGGAGTTGAACGCCGAGCTTTCCTCCCGGGGCCGCAAGGGAGCCATCCGCCTGGCCGACTCGGGGTTCGAGATCGCCTCCGGAGCCGTGCTACACCGCCCCGGCGTAGAGGTGAACCTCTCCCTGGAGGTCATTGCCCGGCAGGTGAGAGAACGAGTGGAGGACAAAGCGGCCAGACTCCTCTTCGACGCGGCCTTGGAGGAGTCGAGTTGATTCAGGGTCTCTACACCGGCAGTATCAACGAGGCGGACGAATATCTATGCGCCGTCGGCCGCATCCGCGTCCTGGAAGGCTCCCTCCTCCGGCGGGTTCACCTGGAGAGGGCGGTCGAGGCCGAGTCGGTGACCCGGGCCTGGAACGCGCTGCGCGATGCAAGCCGCTGGTGGGCCGCACGGCCGCTCACAGACCCTCTCGGATGGGAGGCCCACTTGAATGTGCGCCTGGCGTCCGCGCTGCAGGAGGTCGCCTTCGGCACGCAGGGGTCTCCCGTTGCGTCAGCCTTCGCCATTCGGTGGGATTTTCTGCGACTGAAGGACAGGGCGCGCCGGACCTTCTTCGGGGGGGACCCCGAGTACGCAGGCGTGGAGAGGATCGTCAGCGAGGGGGGCTTTCTCTTGGGCGGGGAGGCGCCGCTGGACTATCGCAAGGCCCTGTCCCGACTTTCTGAGCGGGTCTCCAGGGAGCCGGTTGTGCAAACGGTGGACCGGGTTCTGGATGCGGAGATGTTCGGCATCGTCTTTCGGCGACTCGACGAAAACCCCGTACCCTTTGCCCGCCAGTATTTTGTCCGGCGCGTGGACTTGTTGAACCTGAGCGTGGCGTTGCGGGGAAAGTTCCGGGGCTCGGACCGACAGGAGGTTCAGGCGTGGCTGGCGGGGGGCGGCTCCCTGTCCGAGGCCCTCTTCCTGGAGGCCTTTGGGGGGACGCTGTCAACCTTCGCGGCGCCCTTTGCAGGGACGGTCCTGGAGGGTTTGATGGACGACCTCCTGCGCGTGGCGGACGAGAAGGGAATGGGCCACCGGCTGGAGCGGTTGATGGACGATCACCTGAGCGAATTTGTTCATCCCGGAAAATACATCGCCTTTGGCCCTGAACCTCTGGTGGGTTACCTCCACGGCGTAGAGATGGAAGTGAAGAACGTGCGCCGCATCATGGCGGGCCTGGCCCGAGGCGAGGCCGAGGAAGCCATCCTGGGGGACCTTCGAAGGCCCTATGTCTGAGGCGGTTTTCATAGGCGATCCCCTGTCCGGCATGGCTTTCCGCCCTTTGGGCGTGGAGGTGCGGGAGGCGGAGGACGCTCAGGCGGCCGCGGAGCAGGTCCATCGCGCGGTGGAAAAGGGCTGCGCGGTTCTCCTCGTGACTGAGGAATGCGCCCTTTGGGCTTCAGGGGGCCTGGAGGCCCTGCGGGCGAAGCCGTTGCCGGCGGTTTGCATCCTACCGGGGGTCTCATCACCGGGCGGGCTGGGGCTCGCCCGGTTGAAAGAAAACGTCGAGAAGGCCCTGGGTTCCTCCCTCATCTTGCAGGACGAGGGCGCTCATGAAGAAGGGGGAGACTGACGAGCCGCCTTTGCGGGCGACGCCTTTGAGGCGGTGAGGATTTGCCAGGGGGCGCTTTTTGTAAGGCGCAAATCCTGGGGGGCTTCTTGTAAGACGTCCCCCAGACCCCCTTAGAACTTTTGACGGCCCGGCACTGCGTGGCCGGGCCTGCTTTGGGTTGGGGGTG
>JBHIBA010000030.1:0-25972 GCA_046758845.1 Nitrospinota bacterium | reverse complement strand
ATGATCTTCCCCGAGGTCCAGCACGGGATCGCCTTCGGCGACGGCACGGCCCTTTGCATCCATCAGGACCCCGAGAAGACCGCCGCCTCTTTTGCCCGCTTCTCCCGCAAGGACGCCGATCGCTACCGGCAAATCCACGCCAAATACACCCTGGAGATGCGCGGCTTCGTCACATCGGTCATGTACAACCGGCCGCTCCCCCCCCAGGAAATGGCGGCCCGACTGAGCGGCGAGCTGGGGGAGGAGGTCAAATCGTACAGCAACATGACCATGTACGAGGCGGTGGAGAAAAACTTCGAGGACCCGCACGTCCGCACGCTGTTCAAGCTCTGGTTCCACATCCTCGCCCTGGAGAACGACCCCGGGACGGGCGCATTTTTCCCCCGCGTCTTCAGCCGGATGGACCGTTTTTCCCTTGTCAAGAGCGGCGCCATCCATTTCACCAATGCCCTCGCCGAATGCCTCAAGGCCCACGGAGGACAGATCCTCCAGGGCGCACACGTCTCGGCCATCAACCACAAGAACGGAAAGGCCACGGGCATCCGCCTGGAGGACGGCGGGGCGATCGAGGCCAAGCAGGTCGTCGTCAGCACGGTGGACGCCCCCCAGACCCTCGAGATGGCGGGCGAGGAGGCCTTCGGGCCTGTGATTTCGGAGAAGCTGCGCAAGTTCAAGTGGTCTCCTCACGCCATCTGCACGCTGCATCTGGCCCTGAATGAGCCACCCCGGTATACCGCCGCTGGTTTCGACCCGGACCTCAACCGGGCTTTCAACGTCTTCCTCGGCGTCACCACCGAGGAGCAGCTTGCCGAGAACTTCCACGCCACCCACCGTGGGGAATTTCCCCCCTACCCCATGGGGAACGGGGCCTGCAACACGCTCTTTGACCCCTCCTACGCGCCCCCGGGAAAGCACGTGGCCTTCTGGTGGCCGTTTGTCCCCTACGACCTGGCCGACGGGGGGGCCGACGCCTGGGACTCCAAGCGGGAAGAGTTCACTCAGCGCTTATGGGAGGTGTGGCGAAGTTGCGCCCCCAACCTGAACGAAAAGAACGTCCTGGGCACCCATCTCTTCACGCCGCGCGACACCGAGCGGAGCTGTATCAACATGAAGCGCGGCAGCCACCACGTGGGCGCATACACGCTGGACCAAGTGGGCTACTATCGCCCCACGCCCGAGCTCTCCCACTACCGCACGCCGCTCGATGGCCTCTACCTGGCCGGGTCCAGCAGCCACTTCGGCGGCTCCATCAACGGGGGCGCCGGCTACAACGCCGCCAACGTGATCGCGGAGGACTTCGAGATCAAGAAGTGGTGGACGCCGATGCCCGAACCCAAGCTGGGAGAACCAGCCCTCAGGTGAAAAGCACGGCCTTTCAGATAAGACAATTCATTTGCGCTGCATGCCAGCTGAAATCCGGTTGAGGCGCCTCTTTTCAAAAAGCCAGCCGGAGACGGCCCCTGTGGGGAAATTCACCGGCGCGCCATTGACTTTCTCGCCCGCCGTTGGTACGTTTTCAGTGAGCAGGGTTTTTGGGGTCGAGAGGTCACGTGCCTACCGTTACAGACCTTTCCCAGGGCGGTGTCTGGAGCCTCATCTCCCACGCTGGGCCTGTGGTCCAGCTGGTGCTTCTCATCCTGGCGGTTTTTTCCGTCGTCTCCTGGGCCATAATCATCTCCAAGTACCGTTCGCTGGCGCACGCCCGCGGGCAGTCCGAGAAGTTCCTGAATGCCTTTTGGAACAATCAACGCCTCGACACCCTCTACGAAAAGTCGGAAGGGTGGATCCACAGCCCCGTGGCTAAAGTCTTCCGCGCCGGTTACCGGGAGCTGTCCCGGCTGCACGAGGTGGTCGCCAAAGGGGATGTGGGGGGGGATGTCGCGGTGGCGTCCGATACGTCCGTCTTGCAGAACGTGAGCCGGGCGATGTCCCGCGCAAGAAACCTGGAAATGACACGGTTGGAGAAGGCGCTGACTTTCCTGGCCACCACGGGCGGCGCCACGCCCTTCATCGGGCTTTTCGGAACGGTTTGGGGGATCATGAACGCCTTTCGGGGCATCGGCCGGGCGGGCGCAGCGAGCCTGGCCGTCGTGGCGCCCGGCATCAGCGAGGCCCTCGTCGCCACGGCCGTGGGTCTTGCGGCGGCGATCCCCGCCGTGATCGCCTATAACGCCTACCTCAGGCGCGTACAGACCCTCACCGCCGAGATGGAGAACTTCTCGGCCGAATTCATGAATCTGGTCGAGCGTCACTACGCCGGCCGCTGAGCCTCAGCGGAAAAAGGAAGGAAGACGGCAAGACTGTGGCCTTCAATTCAAAGAGCGGTCGGGCACTTTCGGAAATCAACGTGACTCCCCTGGTGGACGTCATGTTGGTCCTGCTGATCATCTTTATGGTGACGGCCCCGATGCTTCAGCAGGGCGTCGACCTGGACCTGCCGCCTGTGGCCGCGCGGGAGTTGCCCCTGGATGCGGAACAGCTTATCGTATCCATCACGAAAAAGCGGCAGGTGTTCCTGAACCGGGCCCGCCTGACCGTTCCCCAGCTTCGCACCAAGCTGGAGGCGATCTACAGAGACAAACCCACCAAAGAGGTCTTCCTGCGGGCGGACAAGGACGTGCCTTACGGGTTTGTCGTGGAGACCATGGCCGCCATCCGGGCCAGCGGCATCCGGCGCGTGGGCATGGTCACAGAGGCCAAAACCTTGAGGAAGCCATGATGCGAGACGACCCGGAACCGACTGCTCGCTGGGGAGTCATGGTAGGGGTTTCCATCGCGATTCACGCCCTCGTCCTCGGCGGGGCGGTGATGCTGGCCTCCGGCTCCGGTCCCCGCCGCACCCTTTACACCCCCTCCCTAAGCGTGAGCCTGATGGGACCGGGAGAAACCGGATTGGCCCCTGGGGGAGGACCCTCCAAGAGCGTATCGCCGCCCCCTAAAGTTGAGAAAACGGAGGAAAAGGCGCCCCCGAAACCCGAGGTTTCGGCGGTCGAGCCCATAAAGCCCAAGCCCGAAGCCAAAGAGACGGTCGAGCCGGCCAAGCCCAAAGAGCCGAAGAAGGCCGAGAAGACGGTCCCAGTTCTTGAGAAAAAACCGAAGAAAACCCCAAAGAAAATCGTAAAGAAAACCCCGGTCCGAAAACCGACCGCTCGGCCCGGCAGCACGAAGAAACCCAAGGCCGTCCCTTCACGCAAGAAAGTGGCTCCCGAAAAAAAACGGCTGACGACCAAAGAGGAAGAGGCCCTGGCGCGAATCCGAAGCCGGATCCTGGCCAAGGCCGATGAACCCGGCGCGACAGGCGGCCCAAGCGGGGGGGGCGGCTTCAGCACGCGGGGTGCCAGCGGTGCGGGGCTCAATATCTACAAGAATGAAATCGCGCGCATTTTTTATGCGGCCTGGGTCCTGCCGCAGTCCCTCCAAGCGGCGGACCTCAAGGCCACTCTTGTGATTCACATTGACCGAAAGGGCCAGATCGTGAAGACCGAAGTCGAAAGGTCTTCCGGGAACCGCTTCTTCGACGAATCGGTGATGCGGGCGGTCGCGAAGGTCCAGGCCGCGGGCGGTCTGCCCCCCTTGCCACCGGAATATACCGCCGGACTGATGGCCCAGGGACTCCTATTCGACCCCGAAATCCGCAGGGGATTAACTCGCTAATCACGCCTGTGCGCAAGAATATGCTGTTTCGGACAACTCTTCTCATCGGCATCGTCGGGCTTTGCTCATTCTTCTTCGCTTCCGCGTCCGCCCAGGTGAAGCCGGAAGACTACATCATCATCGGCCCTGGAGGAGGGCGCCAGCTGCCCCTCGCCGTGGATGCCTTCCGCAACCTGGGCCAGACGGAGCCCGAAACCCCCCTGGGCCTGAAGCTCACTGAGGTCATCACGGAAGACCTCAAGGCCACCGGACTTTTCCGGCTGCTAGACCCTGTCTCCTTCCTGGAAGACCCGCTGAGCGGGGGGCTGCTCCCGGAGCAGATCGATTTTCGAAGCTGGAGCACAATCGGGGCCGAGGCCCTGATTAAAGGGGGCTTCCGCCTGAATGGGGATCACCTCGAAGTGGAAGCCCGCCTGTTCGAGGTGGTCCAGAGCACCATGGTGGTCGGCAAGAAATACGTCGGCCGAGCGGCTGATTTGCGGCGCATCGCACACAGTTTCGCCAACGAGGTCGTCCGCTTCTTCACCGGGGAGCCCGGATCTTTTGATACCCAGATCGCGTTCGTTTCCTCCCGCCGGGGAAGCAAGGAAATCTTCCTCATGGATTACGATGGTTTCTCTCCCCGTCCGATCACCCAGAACGGTTCGATCAACCTGAAGCCCGCATGGTCTCCGGACGGCGCCCGGTTGGCCTACACCTCTTACCTCCACCGCCAGCCGGCGGTCTTCCTGGCGGACCTGGTCCGGGGTGGGAGCCGACGGCTTCCCATCCAGGCCGACCTGGCAACGGGGGCCGTCTGGTCTCCGGACGGCTCCCTCATCGCCGTCGCCTTGGGCAACCGGGGGAACACCGACCTCTTCCTGTTGCATCCCGACGGGCGTCTGCTCCGCCGCTTGACCGAACACTTCGCCATTGACGTGGACCCCTCCTGGTCCCCGGACGGCAAGAAGCTGGCCTTCACGTCCAACCGCTCGGGGTCTCCGCAGATCTATCTGATGGACGCGGACGGAAGGAACCTCCGGCGGATCACGTTCGAGGGCAACTACAACTCTTCACCCACCTGGTCTCCCAAGGGGGATCTCATCGCCTTTAACGGAATCGAAGACCGCCGGTTCAAGCTGTTCGTCGTCCGGCCCGACGGAACCGGACTCAGAAGACTCACCTCGATCCCGGGAGGACAGTCCGACCCGGCCTGGTCGCCCGACGGGCGATTTTTGGCCTTCACGCTGGATGGCCGAGGCCAGAAGTCCATCTACTTGCTGAATGTGGCGTCCGGACTGCTGCGGCGGCTAGGGAGGGGGGAAACGCCAGCGTGGTCCCCGCGGAGCAAAAATTGATGTGACACCTTTATGCAGAGAACCGACTCGTGATATCATGGCCGCGCTGCGGCGCGGGGGATCTGGGCTGAGATCCGAGCCTGGCTAAAAGGATTCGAAAGAGAAGGGAGGATAACCTATGTGGCGTAAAGGCGTTCTAGGACGCATCCCGTTCCTGGCCATTATCGGCCTGGCAGTCTTAGCGGTGGGGTGCCCGAAGAAGGCGCCCCAACCGGTAAAACCGGCCGAACCGGCCCCGCCTCGGGAGGCGCCCGTCGTCCGTCCGGAAGTCCCCCCGCCGCCCAGCCCGCCTCCTCAGCCGAGGGTCACGGAAGAGGACGACCGGGCGCGAAAAGTACGCGAGTTCCAGGAGGCCATGCGCGCCTTTGAGGGCGAATTGATCCACTTCGACTTCGACCGCTCGGAGATCAAGGACGAATCCAAGCCGGTCCTTTCGCGCAAGGCCGACTTTCTAAGGCGCTACCCCAACGTCCGAATTCAGGTCGAGGGTCACTGCGATGAGCGCGGGACCGTCCAATACAACCTGGCGCTGGGAGATCGGCGGGCCAACAGCGCCAAGGCCTACTTGGCTGCGCTAGGCATCGACGGGACCCGCATCTCCACCATCAGCTTCGGTGAAGAACGGCCCCTCAATCCTGGCCACAACGAGGGAGCTTGGGAGAAAAACCGCCGGGCAAAATTTGTCGTCGTGGGTCAGTAGCGGGGGTTCTGCCGGCCCTCGGCCTCAACGAAGGAGTTGACGGGATGATTTTGCGGATGGGGGGAATCGCGGTGGGATTGGTGGTTCTCCTTGCGGGCTGCGTCACCACCGAAGAGATCGATCTCCTTCGCTCCGACGTCCGGAAGCTGAAGCGGGAGGTCAGGCAGCTCCGGGATGACGAGGGCCGCATAAGGCAGGACCTTGAGTCCGCGGTGGAGCCGGTCACCGATCGCCTCCAAGTCCTTCAGCAGGAAGTGGAGGCCGTACGGCGCATCCAAGCGGACTTCGAATCCCGCCTAGCCACAACGCAGCGGGAGGCCGCCAAGGCCACCGGGAGCACCGAGGAACGCCAGTTCCGGGAACGCAGTATCGGGAAGGACCTTCGCGAGCTCAAAGAGGCCCTCGAAGCCCGCCTGGCCGCCCTGGAAGGGGAGGTTTCCTCGGTCAAGGACAACTTGGGGGCCGGGAGACCGCGGGCCTCGGCTCCGGCTCCTGCCCCTCCCGCGACAACCGTCGCACGCCCCCGAGTGAAGTCCAGCCGGCCGGCCGGTCCGGTTGCGCCAACGCCTCGGACCCGGAACGGGGGTCCCATCCCTTCCCGGAAAACTACGGCTCCGCCGGTTCCACGCGTGATTCCAGCCCCGGCCGTCTCAGTCGACGACCGAGCCCACTCTGCGGCCCTCGCCCTCCTCAAGGCGGGAAAATCGAGGGACGCGAGAAAGAAATTTCAGGAATTCCTCCGGCGGTTTCCGACCTCGCCACTGGCGGACAACGCGCAATACGGAATTGGAGAAACCTACTACAAGGAAAAGCGCTACGACAAGGCCATCCTTGAGTATGACAAGGTGGTCATCAACTATGCCAAGGGCGATAAGGTTCCCGGCGCCCTGTTAAAGCAAGGACTCGCATTCCTCGCCTTGGGGGACAAGGCGTCGGCCAAGCAGCTCCTGAGCCAGCTCGTCAAAGAATATCCCGATTCGACAGAGGCGAAGACGGCCCAGTCCAAACTTTCCAGCCTCTGAAGACTTCCCTTTTCTGCGACCCTCTTGTTGATTCCCTGCGGAAGGGGTATCCTTTCCCGACGGCGTGCCCGCCTCGGCCTGTCATCGAGCAGCGGGCATGAAGGCCGGCTTTCACTCAATGTGACATGTGGCGAGCGAGGCGCAAACGCTCCGCAGGACGGAGAATTCTAAAGGCTCTAGGAGTCCTTGCCCTTCTCTGCATCGGCTTCCTGCTCATTCTCCCTTACCTGGTCAACCTCGAACGGTACCGCGGGCGGATTGCCCAAGAGTTGAGCCACAGGCTTGGCAGGCCCGTCCACGTTTCGAGCCTCAGGGTGCGAGTCATTCCCCGTCTGAGCGTAGAGATTCACGGGTTGCAGATTCGGGACCCCAAGGAGTTCGGCGGAAAAGCCGCTCTCACCGCCGGGACCCTAAGGGCGAACGTCCGCGTTCGCCCTTTGCTGCAAAGACGCCTGGAAATCGGAAGCGTCCATCTGGACCGCACGGTCTTGGTTCTGCGTCGGGACAAGGCCGGCTTTAACAACCTCTTCGGTCCGAAATCTCTCCCTCCCGCCCCTTCGGGCGGACCCCCTTCGCCGGTCCCCTCCCCCGGCACAAAGGCGCCGTCTCCCCCCGAAGCTCCGACCGAACCCGCTCCGCTTCTGACCGGTTTCCTCATCGGCAACCTCAACATCGAGGACGCGGAGTTTCACATCGAGGACCCCAGAGCCGGCGCGCCCATCGTTTTGCGAGGCATCGACCTCACCATGCGTCAGCCTTCTCCGGATTCGGCCGTTGAAGTCCATCTTCGGGCCAAAGAACCCGGTCTTCAAGCAGACGCCCAAATCGGTCCGGTGGACTTTGGAAACCTCTGGGCTTCGCCGATCGAAGCGGACGTGTCCATCGGAGACGGCTGGTTTCCCATCCTCCAACGCTGGCTCAACCGTGGGCTATCGGCCAGCCCACTGCGGCTCACCGGCGCGAGCCCGTCCGGGGAGATCCGGATTCGAGGAAACCTTGCCGGCCAAGCGGAGATCAAGGGGGACCTCTCGGTGCGAAAGATACAGGGTCGCGTCGGCGCCCGGTCGCTGAGCGAAGACCCGAACCTCAACCTCCATCTCAAATCAAGCTTGAAACTGACAAGAACGCAGCCAGAGGCGCCGCCCGCCATTCAGGCGGACGGGGAGCTTTCTTTCGGAAACCTCCTCTTCCACCTGACGGGACGGGGAACGCTCGATCCCAAAAATCTCCGTTTCCAAGCGGAAGCTCAGGGCGCTCAGATCCAGGGCTCCGACCTGTTGCCGCTGCTGAAAGCCATCCTCGGAAACGAGGCCGACGCCTTGAAACTGGCCGGACTTATCGGATTCAACGTCGCGCTGCGGGGGGAAGGTCCACGCACCTCCATGACATTGGCCCTGGAAGGTCAAAACATGGGGGTGCAGTACGGTGCGGCTTTCCGGAAACCCGCGGGCACCCCCTTAAAACTGGAGGCGACCCTGGTCTCAAGCCCCGGCAAGGTGGAGGTCAAGCCCTTCTCCGTCGAACTGCGACAGATCAGCTTTCGAGGCGAACTGCGGCAATCAGACGGCGTCTTGGGCCTGAAAGGGGAGACCAATACGTTCAACCTGGAGGGCCTGGATACCCTCTTCCCCCTGGCCGGGCAGCTCGGGCTGGCCGGCAAGACCCGGATCGAAATCCTCGCCAATGGAACACTGGAAGAAGTCCTTGGCCGGCGGACGCAGATCCGGGTCACCATCGAAGACGGAGCGGCCAGCCTCCCCGGCTGGCCGACCCGCGTCCGGAACCTTCACGGCCTCGTGCTGGTCACTCCCCAATCGGCTCAGATCAGCCGGACGCGCGCAGAAATCGGCAAGAGCCGGATGGAACTGGAGGCCCGCCTCACCGACTTTCGGGCTCCTCGCGTCCGGTTTGACGTGAGGGCGTCTTCTTTCCGGCTGGAAGACTTTCTTCCCCGCCAGCAACCATCTGCGCGGAAATCCGCCCGGCTTCCCCAATCGAAGGTCATCCGGAAGGTGTCCTGGCGGCCTGGTGGACCATCCGGCCCGGTTTTTGCGGAATCGAAACAACCCCCCGAGAACCCGCGTGAGTTCCCAGCCATCCTGAAGAGGACGGAGGCGGATGGGACCCTCCGGGTCCAAAAGGGCGAAGCCAGGGGGGTTCATTTTCAAAATCTGACCGCCGATCTCCGCCTTCGGGAAGGAAGACTCCGCGCCGAGCGCATGAAGGCGGAGGTTTATGGGGGCACACTTGAGGGGAGCGGGGAATACGCATTGGATCGCCAACCCGCCCCATTCCAAGGGAGTCTGAGCCTCAAGGACGTGCAGGCCGAGAAAGCGCTGACCGATCAGCTACCCGGACCCGCCCTGGTGTCCGGCCGGGCGGATCTCGAGGCCGAATTCAAAGGGGTCGGGGTCGCGACGGAAGAGCTGAAGCGAGCGCTCTCAGGGAAGGGGAAGATATCGATCACCGACGGGGAGCTCCGAAACCTCGGATTCTTGGAGGCGTTGGAGGAGCTTGTGAAGATGCGGGGAATCTTCGGCCTTGAAAACGGGAAAAAGCGGTTCGACCGCCTGGCGGGCCCGTTCCAAATTGAGAAGGGGAAGGTGATGTTGCCCGGATTGGGAATGACTTCCCCCGGTCTTTCGGTGGTTGCCAAAGGGGATGTGGGCCTGGATTTGCAAAGCCGGTTGAAGGTGACCGCCGTATTCGACAAAGAGGCAAGCCGCCGGCTCTCGCGGGGTCTCCTTGGAAACCTCATACAGCCGGGGAAACCCTTCGAAGTCCCATTCCGCGTCCAAGGCGCCCTGACGGCCCCCAAGGTCAGCCTTCACCCCGGCTTTCTGAAAAAAACCCTTCGCCGGGAACCGGCCAAATTCATCCGGGACACCTTGGAACGCCTGCTGCGCTGAGCGCCTTGATCTGTGGCCGATCTCCAACTCCCCGACGCTCTGGTTCAAGACTCCGATTCCAAGATCGTCTATCTGATTCTGGACGGTCTGGGGGACCTCCCTACCGGTCCAGGCGGACTCACCCCTCTGGAGGCCGCCCGGACCCCCAACCTGGACGCCCTCTGTGAGCGCGGGATCTCCGGACTGCTGGACCCCGTCCAGCCGGGCGTGACGCCGGGAAGCGGGCCCGGACACCTGAGCCTGTTCGGCTACGACCCGGTGGCTCATCCCATCGGACGCGGCGTACTCTCCGCCCTCGGCCTGAAATTCCCCCTCCAGCCCGGGGACGTGGCCGCCCGAATGAACTTCGCCACAGTGGACGCGGCGGGAAACGTAACGGACCGGCGCGCCGGACGCATCGACGATGAGACAAACCGCCGGCTCGTGGAGCGGCTCAATGGGGGAGGCGAGAGCGCGAGCCTGGACGGCGTCGAGTGCTTCGTACGCCCGGAGAAAGAGCACCGGGCGCTGGTCGTCTTCCGCGGCGAGGGCCTCACGGCCGATGTCTCCGACACCGACCCCCAGGCCGTTGGTGTGCCCCCCCTGGCAGCGCGGGCCACGGCGCCCGAAGGGGAGAGAACGGCGCGCGCCGTCAACGCCTTTGTGAGGCGCGCCAAAGACCTCCTGTCCGCAGAACCCAGGGCGAACGCCGCACTCCTTCGCGGTCTCGACACGCTGGCTCCCCTGCCTTCCATGGCCGAGCGGTACCGGTTCAGGGCCTTGGCCATCGCCGGCTACCCCATGTACCGGGGCCTCGCGCGACTGGTGGGAATGGAGGTTTCTGCGGGCTCCCCGGACCTGAACGAGCAGGCCGACATGGCGGCCCAAAAATGGAACGACTTCGATTTCTTCTACATCCACGTGAAGGCGACCGATGTGTACGGAGAGAACGGAGACTTCGACGGAAAGCGGGGGGCCATCGAACAGGTGGACGCCGTGGTTCCGAGGATCGCGGACCTTCTCTTCGGCCCCGGGGGCGGCAAAGGACCCGACACGCCCCCAAACGTCCTGGTCGTCACGGGGGATCACTCCACTCCCGTGTCCCTGAAGGCCCACAGCTGGCATCCCGTCCCTGTCCTCCTTTGCTCGCCGACCTGCCGGCCGGACGGGCGGCGCCCCGGTGGAGATCGGACATTCGGCGAGCGGTACTGTGCGGCGGGGGGGCTCGGCCGTCTGCCCATGCGATACTTGATGTCCATAGCTCTGGCCCACGCAGGACGGCTGATGAAGTTTCGCGCCTGACGATGAAGGAAACCGCACCAAAGCGGATGGCCGACCTGGTCGAGGCCATCGAGCACCATAACTACCGCTACTACGTCCTGGACGACCCGGAAATTTCCGACGCTGAGTACGACGCCCTGATGCGGGAGCTTATCTCCCTGGAGGAGGAGCACCCGGGGTTAATTCTTCCGAATTCCCCCACGCAGCGCATCGGTGCGCCCCCCCTGGAGGCCTTCGGAACGGTCCGCCACCACATCCCCATGCTGAGCCTGGACAACACCGTCAGCGAGGAGGAAACGCAGGAGTTTGAGGCCCGCGTCAAACGATTCCTTGCGGCCGAGGGCATCCAAGCCCCCGAGCGGCTGGAATATGTGGCCGAACCCAAGCTGGACGGGGTGGCGGTCGAGCTCATCTACCGCGCCGGACGACTGGAGACCGGCTCCACGCGCGGCGACGGGGTGACCGGGGAGGACGTGACGCAGAACCTGAAAACCGTCCGGGCCATCCCCCTTCGCCTGCGGACGAAGTCTCCACCCCGCCTGCTGGAAGTCCGGGGGGAGGTGTACCTGGGCCTGGAGGCCTTCCGTCAACTCAACCGGGAGCGCGAGGCCGCCGCCGAGCCCCTTTTCGCCAACCCCCGGAATGCGGCCGCCGGCTCTTTGCGCCAGCTCGATTCTTCCACCACGGCCAGAAGACCGCTGACCATTTGCTGCTACGGCGTGGGACGCCTGGAGGAGGACGGCTCCTCGAAGGCCCGGCCATCCACCCAATGGGAAACCCTTCAGCGCCTGAACCAATGGGGCCTTCGGACCAGCGACCGGGCGCGGCTTTGCCGGGGGATCGACGAGGTGTTGGCCTATTACCGAGAACTCGAACCCCTGCGCGAAGAGCTGGATTCTGAGATGGACGGCATCGTCGTGAAGGTCAACGATTTCGGTCTTCAGACCGCCCTGGGGGAGACGGCCCGGAGTCCGCGATGGGCGGTGGCTTACAAGTTCAAGCCCCGGCAGGCGACGACGGTGGTCGAGGACATTGCGGCCCAGGTGGGGCGGACCGGCACGCTGACGCCCGTCGCCCATCTCCGGCCGGTCCGCGTGGGCGGGGTGGAGGTGAGCCGGGCGACCCTGCATAACCAGGACGAAGTGGAGAGGAAAGACGTCCGGGTGGGGGACACCGTCTGGGTTCAGCGGGCGGGCGATGTCATCCCCGAGGTGGTCAAGGTGGTCCCGGAGAGGCGTCCGCCGGGCGCGCGCCCCTTCAAGATGCCGAAAACGTGCCCGGAATGCGGGGCTTCGGTTGAAAGGGTCGAAGGGGAGGCGGCTCACCGCTGCACCAACGGGTTTTCCTGCCCCGCTCAGCTCAAAGAGGCCATCCGCCACTTCGCCTCGAAAAAAGCCCTGGATATCGACGGCCTGGGGGAAAAGCTGGTGGCTCAACTGGTGGACCGGGGACTCGTCAAAAACGTCGCGGACCTCTACCGGCTGGACAAGGAGACCCTCTCGGAACTGGAGCGGATGGCCGAGAAATCCGCCTCGAACCTTCTGGCGGCTTTGGAGGCCAGCCGGGGGACCACCCTGGCCCGTTTTCTCTTCGGGCTGGGAATCCGCCACGTCGGCGAACACGTCGCGGCGGTCTTGGCCGAGGAGTTCGGCGACCTGGATTCCCTGATGGAAGCCAGCGTGGAAGACCTCGTCCAGACGCGCGAAGTGGGAGAGATCGTGGCGAAAAGTATCGTCGATTTCTTCCGCCGGAAGGAGAACCGGGAAGTCATCCGAAGACTGCGGAGCCAGGCGAGGGTCGGCTGGCCCGCCCCCTTGTCAAAAGAACAGAAGGCCGGTCAAGCCGAGGGCCCCCTGGCGGGCAAGACCGTCGTCTTCACCGGAGCGCTGTCGATTGCGAGGGATGAGGCGAAGCGCCTGGCCGAATCCCGGGGGGCCCGCGTGGCCCCTTCGGTCAGCAAGAACACCGACCTCGTCGTGGCGGGAGATGCGGGCGGGAGCAAGCTGAAGAAGGCGCAAGAACTGGAAATCAAGATCGTGGACGAGAAGACTTTTCGCCAGTGGACGGATGCTGGCTGAGGCGGCCGCATCCAGGGAACTGTTCGCCGTTATTCTGGAGGGGGTAAGCCGGTTACGCTTGGTGCCTGGCTGACCGCCTCCGGCGTAGATAGACGGCGGGGGGTAGGGGGAATATTGTCTCGTGGCAGGTTGCCGTGCCGGGCGTCGTTCGGGTGCACAAGCGCCCGGTTAAAGCTCAGGCGCAAAAGCCTGGGATAGTTGGAGAAGGTGGAATTGGGATGAACCTTTATCCGATGGTCTTGCCGTACCCGATCGAGGCGCGCCGCGGAAACCCCGTCCATCACGCAGCCCATGTGGTGAAATTCATGTCAGAGATCCTACTGGGTGAAAGGGCCTCCAAGGCCGTGATAAGGTGGGGTGTGGTCGCCGCCCTCCTGCACGATATCGGGGACACCGTTACAAGAGAAGGCAGGATACGGAAGCGGGATATCGAAGGCACGCCTCCAGGCCCGAAGCGCGAGGTAATGAGCCAAGAAGCCATTGAGGGTCGCCGGGCACACATGAAAAAAGGGGTTCAGCCAGCCAAGGAAAAATTAGCCGGCTACAACAAGGAGTTTGGCCAGACGTTTTCAAGGGAAGATATCGCGCGGATCACACGCATCATTGCCCACCATGATGATCCCTCGATTCAGGAATATGAGGAAGCGATTACAGGCCAGTGGCTGTTTAAGAAGGACGACTGGCTGCTCTGGTTCCATCGGGAGGCCGACCGGCTGTGGATGCTGTCCGAGGACGGCGTTGAGGTCGATCTGGCCAGGGATCGGAAAAAGGCGCAAGAAAAAGGGAAAAAGCCCGTTGGCCCGCCGGAGCGAATCAGGGGAAACATCAAACGGCATCGGGAAGAAGCTGTCGATTGCTCGTGCGTTGGGTGAGGTTCGGGAGGATGGGCGTCTCTGGGCGAGCCATTTCCGGGATGCGACGGGCCAAACAGGAGATGAGTGAGGCGCGGCTGAACAAGCGGATTAAGGATCTGCGCAGTGAACTGCGGACTCGAAAGGCCGCCGGCAGGTTGGGTGCGGAGTGGACCGCCCAAACAGCCCAGGAAGCCGTTGAGCTCTTCATGCAAGGCCACCGCCACGGCCTGCTGTTCCTTGAGGCGGCGGACCTGCTAACGGATCTTGCGACCCTGGACGACCCGGAGCTGGCCAAGCCCGCGACGTCCGCATATTTCAGCGGCCTCATCGAGCGTCTGGCCGATACATTCCAGCGGTCCGACCTCCTGGCCCAGCAAGCGGTCCTGGCCCGCACAATCATGCGTGTACGAGCTCTGCCACAGACCCAGGGGTTCCATGACCGGTTGACGGCCTTTGGTCTAAACACCGAGGAGGACATGGGCCAGCGCGTGCGCCAGCAGCGCTTGCCTAAGCGCCTGGATCACACAGGGGCCCTACGGGTGCGCAAGGTCTTGCTCTTCTCAAGGGTCACCATCGGGGCGGATATCGCGTTGACCAGCTTGGCCATCGAGAAGATGCGACGAAGGTTTCCCCAGGCAGAGATTGTCCTCTTCGGCGACCGAGAGCTTGAACAGCTGTTTGGTGGAGACCCCCAGATTGGGATCCGTCAACTGCGGTACGCGCGCCACGGTGAACTGGTGGAGCGATTCCTCGCCTGGCCCGAAGCTGCAGAGGCGGTACGCAGAGAGACCCAGGGGTTGGGTCGCGATGACCAGTGGTTCATCGTGAATCTGAACTCGCGGATTAGCCAGAGCGGACTTTTACCATTCATGCCGGTCGCTGAGGAAGCCCAACGACACTTCTTCTGGGATGGCACCGTCGCAGATGATGTGCTGGCTCAGGGGACAGCCATTTCAAGTCAGGGGGAGGATCTCCAGCAGTGGCTGGAAACGGTCTTCGGTCCCGATCCCGAGAACCGGCCGCTCTACCCGACGCTCCACCTCCGCCCCCAGGATGACGCCTTCGGCGAAGAGGTCTTTCGACGCTTGAGGCTGGATGGACGGCCTCTGGTGGTCGCGATCAACCTGGGTGTTGGAGGCAACCAGGACAAACGGATCTGGGATGGCACGGAAAGCGAGCGGATCGCGTCACCGTTCGAACGCGAGCTGATCCCCTGTCTGCTCGCTGAGGGAGCGACGGTGATCCTCGACAAAGGGCTTGGTTGGGAGGAAGAGACGCAAGCCAACGAGCTTGTTCGAGGTCTTGAGGTTCCGACGGTGGAAGTCCTGCGCCTCGTGGATGGACGCATTGTGACGATTCCCGGACAGGGTGAGCGCAGGTATGAAGATCGACGGAGTCAATCCATCTCGGCCGACCACTTACGCGACGTAACGCACGTACACGTTACCTTCCGGGATCGCGAAGGGAACATTCTCGCCAGCTGGGAGGAGGTCAACCGGAACACGGAAACGGGTCAGCTCGCCACGGTGCGAGAGTTCCTAGAAGACCAGAGACGGAAGAGTCGGAAGATCGAATGGCGCGTTGAGCACTTCTTCATGCATGAGAACTTCGATCAGCTTGCCCAGGTGCTGTTCGAAGCGTTTCGCCAGACACCCCAGGCTGTGGTCTCCTTCCAGGGTCCGATTGGGAAGCTTGGCAGCCTGGTCACCCGAAGCCATCTCTACGTGGGCTACGACTCCCAAGGCCACCACCTGGCGGCGGCGTTGGGACGTGATGTTGTGGCGGTCTTCGCAGGCTATCCGCTCCCGCTCTTCGCGGACCGCTGGAAACCGACTGGGCCCCGAACCATCAAGCTCGTCCGCGCCGGTAACGGACCATTTAATCCGGAGCAGCAAGCGGAATTGGTTGGGCAGGTGTTGGCAGCATATCGGCAGTTGCGCCCTCCGATGGGTGCAGATCCCACCAAGCGCGCTCCATCCGGGGAGGAGCCCCGTGGAGTTTCGTGTCTGGACGTTGTACGTGGGGATCGGCCACCGCTTTTCTCTCCCTAAAGGACCACTGCAGAAGCGTCCTGAGCGTCGTCAATTCGGTGCGAGCGTCGCTCGTTGAGGGCCAATTTTCGCTCGGAGCGCTGTGACAAGCCTCAACTCCCTCAGAGCAATTCACTGCAGGCGTCGGGGTCCCTCCGCCTTCGACTCAAGACTCTCGGTCCTTTCCAGCGTCTCCTCTCGTCACGCGAAATGTGTTGGGCAAGTTGACGCCGAGGCCGGCGGTAGAGTATTTTTTTGCTTTAGACCATCGATCCCGAAAGAGCAGATGCCATCCAATGGGGTTAGGCGTGGGCGCAGCCACAAAAAAGGCGTGGCGTTGAAGGTCCGAAAAGCCGTGTTTCCGGTCGCCGGGCTGGGGACCCGCTTCCTCCCCGCCACCAAGGCCTCGCCCAAAGAAATGCTCCCCCTGCTGGACAAACCCCTCATTCAGTACGGAGTGGAGGAGGCCAAGGCTTCAGGTGTTGACGACATCATCTTCGTCACCGGCCGGGGGAAGAGGGCCATCGAGGACCACTTTGACGTTTCCGTGGAGCTGGAGCAGGTCTTGGAGAAAAAGGGCCAGACGGCCGCCCTCGAGGAGGTGCGGGCCATCTCCGACATGGTCCAATGCGTCTACATCCGCCAAAAGGAAACCCTGGGCCTGGGGCATGCGATCCTGTGCGCCCGGGACGTGGTCGGAGACGAGCCGTTCGTCGTGATCCTGGGCGACGATATCATCGACTCGGAAAAACCCGTGACGGCCCAGGCCATCGACCTCTTCAACGAAACCGGCGGATCGGTCGTGGCGGTGGAAGAAATCCCTCGCGAGCGGATCGGCGCTTACGGAGTCATTGCGGGAGATCGGGTTCGGGATCGAGTCTGGCGGATCCGCGACCTGGTGGAAAAGCCCGCCCCGGAGGACGCGCCTTCCCACCTGGCGGTCATCGGCCGATACGTGCTGACACCGGAGATCTTTGATATCCTGAGCAAGACGGAACGCGACCGGCGCGGGGAGATCCAGCTCACGGACGGTCTTCGGGTCCTGTGCCGGGAACAGCCCGTCTTCGGCCTCGTGTTCGAGGGAAGGAGATACGACGCCGGAAACGTCTTGGGATTCTTGGAGGCGACGGTCGAGCTGGCCCTCAAGCGGCCGGATATATCGGAAACTTTTCGGGATTATCTGAAGAGCCTCGCGCTCTGAGGGGGAGCTGGAGGGTCCAGCCGGACCCGGAAAAGATGAGCAACGAGTCAGACGAACCTTTTGAACACGGCTTTGGGCCGGTCAGGAGCGCCCGAGGGCGGCCGCGCACCGACAGCCCGGCGCACCCCATGACCTCCACCCCCGCCTCCCCCTTCCCTCTCAGCGGTTAGATGGAAATCTCCCTCCTCCCGCGCATTCTCGCCTTTTTCGTTTTGATGGGTCTCTCGGCGTTCTTTTCCGCGTCGGAGGTCGCGCTGTTCAGTCTGCGGCAGACGCGGCTGGAGCACCTGAAGGCCCAGAGGGTGGCCGTCGCTCAGGTGATCTCGGACCTGCTGGCCCGGCCTCGCCGCCTGATCATCTCCATCCTGATGGGGAACGAGACGGTCAATCTGGCCGCCTCGGCCATTGTCGCCTCCCTGGTGATTTCCTGGCTGGGTGAGGACTACAAGTGGCTGGCCGTGTTGATCATGACGCCCATTCTCATGGTGGTCGGCGAGATCACGCCCAAGTCCATCGCCCTTCGGAGACCGGAGACGGTTTCCCGCTGGGTGGCCCGCCCCATCGCGGTCTTCTCCGTTCTCGCTACACCCCTGCGGTGGGTCTTCCGTCAGGCCTCCGACTGGATCATCCGAAGCCTCGGCGGCGGCCGGCCGACGGCGGACAACATCCTCTCCGAGGACGAATTCCGCACCCTGATCGACATCGGGCATGAAGTGGGGGAACTGGAGGATCAGGAGCGCGAACTGATCCACAAGGTCTTCGAGTTCGGCGACACGCTGGTTTCCGAGATCATGGTGCCCCGCCCGGACATCTTTCGCCTCTCCTACCACATGGAGATCCCCCAGATCCTCGAGGCCATCCGGAAAAACCCCCACTCCCGGATCCCGGTGTACCGGAGCAATCTTGGCAACGTGATGGGCATCCTTCACTCCAAGGACCTTCTGCCCCTCGTGCGGGGCGCGGCCGGACCGAAAGCCGGCCAGCGGCTTCCCCTGCGTGAGCCCTACTTCGTCCCCCCGAGCAAAAAGGTGAGCGACCTGTTCCACGACTTCAAGCGGAGGAAGACACACCTCGCGCTGGTCGTGGACGAATTCGGGGATCTGGTCGGCCTGGTGACGCTGGAGGACGTGCTGGAGGAGCTTTTCGGCGAGTTCCGGGAAACCCCCGAAGGGGGCGCGCAGGGCGACTTCGTCGCTCTCGAAGAAGGCCGATACCTCATCTCCGGGCGCATGCCCGTCCACGAAGTGCAAGAGAGGCTGGGCCTTAGTCTTCCTGAAAGCCCGGCCGACACGCTCGGGAGATTCGTGATGGGCCTCCTCGGCCAGGCGCCCGAAGTCGGGGAGAGGGTCACGCGAGACGGTCTCGCCTTCACGGTCGCCGAAATGCGGGGAAGGCGGATTTTGAAGGTCCGGGTGGAAATCCCCGAAGATTGGGTGAAGCCGGAATGAGCCCTGTGCTGGCGTTTGCCATCATATTCATCTGCCTGGCCGCCGAGTTCTTCTTCGCGGGGGTGGAGCTGGCCATGGTGGCCGCCGACCGCCTCCGACTGAAATCCCGGGCGGATGCGGGCGAACGTGGCCCGATCATTGCCCTGCGTCTTCTGGAAAGCCCCGAGCGTCTGGTCGCCACCACGCTCACCTGCCACAATCTGGCCTTTGTGACCAACGTCACGGTCTCGACCTGGCTGATCCTTTCGCTGGCGGGTCCAAAATACGGAGAGGTCCTCACGCTGGTCGTGATGGCCCCGCTGCTGCTGACATTGGGAGAGATCGTCCCCAAGAGCCTGTTCCGTGAAAAGGCGGACGTGCTCGCCCCCAAAGCCGCCTACGTCGTCTGGGCCGCCTCGAAGGTGTTCTTCCCCATCGTCTACCTCGTCAAACGGTTCACCGGCCTTTTCCTGAAACCCTCAGAGCAGGAACGTTCGGTCTCCGTGACCCGGGAGGAACTGGAATTGATGCTGCAGAGTAAGACCGCCGGCGGAGACGTCCAGATGGAAGAGCGGAGAATGATCCACCGGATCTTCGGCTTCGGCGACACCACCGCCAGAGAAGTCATGGTGCCCTTGGTGGAGGTGACCGAAATGCCCGAAACGGCGAGGGTCGGAGAGGTGGCCCTGCGCATGGGGGAGAAGGCCTACTCTCGCATCCCTATCTATCGGGAGGAAACGCACAACATCGTGGGAATCGTGAACGCTTTCGAAGTTCTCACCGCTCCGTCGGACGAGGAGAGCATCCAAGCCCTCATACGACCCGTCCTCTACGTGCCCGAATCCATGCGGGCCGATGACCTTCTGCAAACCCTGCGAGATCGGGGCGAATACTTCGCTGTGGTGGTGGATGAATACGGGGGCAGCGTGGGCATCGCCACCATAGAGGACCTGCTGGAAGAGATCGTCGGGGAAATCTATGACGAGCACCAGGAGGCGCCCGCCTTCTATGAGCGGCTGCCCGGCGGCTCGTTCCGGATCGACGCCCGCATGGAAGTGGACGCCATCAATGAAATCCTGGGTCTCCGCCTGCCCAAGGAGAGCTACGAAACCCTCGCCGGCTTCGTCACGAAAACCCTGGAGCGAATTCCCCGAGAAGGGGAGGAGTTTGAAAGCAGCGGGTTGAGGTTCCGCGTCACGGATGCGACGTCCAAGCGGGTCCTGGAAGTCGTCGTCCGCCGCGTCGGTTAAGGTCAGCCGATTCGCTCACCCTCCGGGAGCCCCACCGTCTTTCCCACCGCCTGAATCCGCCCCTGCTCTTTCAGGAAGGTTTCCACCTCGTGGAGCCCGGGGATACCCGAGCGCCCCCCGACGGCTTGGCAACTCAACGCAGCAAAGGCGTTGGAGAAATCCACGGTTTTCTGGATGGACCAACCCTGGAGAACTCCGTAACAAACGCCGGCGTGGAAGACATCTCCCGCCCCCGTCGTATCGGCCACCTGCACCTGGAAGCCTTCACTTTCGTAGAAGTTTTCCCCGTCATAGGCGATGGCCCCCGATTCGCCCAAGGTCATCCCGACTACGGACGGACCCTTCTCTCGGAGGGCCTTGAGGGCCTCTCGGGGGTCAGACCTTCCGGTCACGAGGACCGGGAACTCCTGATTTCCGATGACGTGGTCGCAAAGGCCGAGCAGGTCCTCGGTTTCGCCCCGGACGCGCTCAGCGTCGAAAACGACCGGGATCCCCTCCTGCCGGGCCCAGCGGGCGGCCAGGATCTCAGCCGGCAGGGAGTGCCCGTCCACCAGCAAACACCGGCCACCGGCCACCCAATCTTTCTTCACGTCGCTCTCTTCCAGACACGCCTCCCGGTCCCACACGATGGTCCTCTCCCCGGTGTGGGTGTCGATCAGCACCACAGCGCACTGGCTGCGCAAACCCGGCTTTACCGCCACCCCGTCCACATTGACGCCCTCGGCCCTGAGGGATTCCAGAGAGAGTTCCCCGATCGGGTCATCCCCCACCGCGCCCAAATAGGCGGCCCGGAGCCCAAGGCGGGTGCACGCCACCATCGCCGTCGCGGCTTGGCCACCTCCTTGCCGCAGGAAGGACGTCATCTGGGTCTTCGTGTCAGGCTGGGGAAACCGTGGAAGAGCGCAGAGAAAATCAACCGAGTTCAAACCGATTCCGACTACGTCAAAATGCGCCTTCCGGCTCACGGAAATCCCCCCGCCTCTCATCGGTGTGAAAAAGGTCTACTCAGCGGATGGCAATCCGCCCGACCATCCCCGCCTCCGCGTGTCCGGTAATGGTGCAACGAAGTTGGAAAGAGCCGGCCTGAACGGGAACGAAGAACCACTCGACCCGCTTACCCGGGAGGACTTCGATCTCCCGGACGGCGCCCTTGACCTCCATGTTCCCGTCCTGGACCTTCCGGGTCCAGACGGCGGCGGCGAAACGCAGGGCTGAAAAGTAATGCTTCGATGGCGAAGGGTTGATGAGGACCAGTTTATAGAGCTTCCCCGTTTCGAAGGTCAGTTGGTTCGGTTGGAAATTCAGATGGTTGTCCCGGGTGCCGAGGCGGACTTCCACCACAACGGGTTCCTGCCGGCTGAGGTCCGCCGCTACCGACGGTCCGCCGAAAGCGACCTGCAGCCCCAAAATAAAAACGCCGAATCGAAGGACAGGTTTCATCGGTCTTTCCCTTTGACTCCGAAAAACTTCACAATCTTGGCAACGGCTTGACCGGCCTTCACCTTGCCGGCAGTTTCCGGCCTTGAAGATAACCCCGCAGCGCGCCCGAAGCAATGGCGATGAACCCTCTATCGAGGCTATAATGGTATTATGTGCTGTTTCGTTCTTTCCCACATCCTCCGCAGGGAACCTCGATGAAAAGGTCAACGATTTCTCGGAGCCTTGCCATCGCTCTCCCCCTTCTCCTGTCCGTCTGGGCGAAGCCCGCCTGGCCGGAGGAGGACTACCCTAATGCCCATCTGCTCGCGAGCGTGCAGTGGCTCAGGACCCACAGGCAAGACCCGAACGTTCGGATCGTTGACCTTCGCGCAGCGATGAAGTATGTGGCGGGGCACATCCCAGGCGCGGTTCACCTGAGCCTCGACCGAATCCGGGCCGAGGTCAATGGCGTCCCCAAGATGGCTGCACCCGCCGAGCAGCTCGGCCGCGTGTTCGGAAGCCTGGGGATTGACGCCCAGACGACCGTCGTCGCTTACGACAACACCGGGGGCTTGCACGCCTCCAGGCTTTTCTGGACGCTGGAGTACGCAGGACACCGGAAGGTTCGCATCCTCAACGGCGGATTCCAGGCCTGGGTCGCCTCGGGGGCCGACATAAGCGAGACCGCCAGTTCGTACCCGGCGAAACAGTTCGAGGTCCGGCTCGACCCATCCGTGGTCATCACGGCCGAGGAGATCCGGTCGAAGCTCGGGCAGAAGGACGTCGCACTGGTGGACGCGCGCAGCGCGGGTGAATACTCCGGACGCGAGAGATATTCCTGGCGGGGCGGACACATTCCAGGCGCCGTTCACATCGATTGGGTGCGCACCGTTGAGGGCCTTCCCGGCGGCTGGCTCCCGCCCGAAGAGCTCGCCCGCCTCTATGAGTCTCAGGGCGTGACGCGGGACAAGGAAGTTATCCCCTATTGCCAGACGTTCCATCGCGCCGCCCACACCTACTTCACTCTCAGACTCCTGGGCTATGAACGGGTGAGGGGGTATGACGGGTCCTGGGCCGAATGGGGAAACCGGCCGGACCTGCCCCTGGAATAGCCCGCCCCTTCAGCGCCCGCCGTAGGCCCGGGCAGCCCGGCGGGCGTAGAAAGCAAGAGCCAGGCTCTGCAGACCGGGGACGATCCGCATCACGACCGCCAGGAAGGAAAGGCTCCTGGGAAAAATCACCAAGCCCTGGTTTTTGCGGATGGCGGTCAGGACCCCCCGGCTCACCCGAGCGCCCGTTATGGCCCGTGCGCGCCTCAGTCCCCTCGGCTTGCTCAAGCTGGGGTGCGCTTCGAAGAAGGGGGTGTCAACGGCGCCGGGGCAGATGGTGCTCACTCCGACACCGAAAGGAGCGAGCTCGTGTCTGAGCGCTTGGCTCAGGGCGGCCAGCGCGAACTTGGTCGCGGAATAGGCGCCCAGGTAGGGAACAGGGATGAGTCCCGCCATGGAGGCCAGGTTCACGATGTGTCCCATGCCCCGCTCCTTCATACCCGGGGCGAAGGCCGAGACGCCCAAGACCGCCCCCATAAAATTCGTCCGCATCAGGCGCTCAACCTCGGCTGGACTGTATCTCAGAAACGGGCCGGCAAAGCCGTATCCGGCGTTGTTGATCAGGACGTCCACCGGACCCGCCTCAAGAATGAAGCGTGCCGTCTCCTGGTATTTCTCGGAATCGGACACGTCACAAGGGTAAACCTCGGCGTCGCCGCCCGCCGAGCGGATCTCCCCTTGAACGTCCTTTAGAAGCTCCGTTCGACGCGCCACCAGGACGGCTTTGGCCCCTTCGCGGACCAGGTCCAGAGCGAGTTGTCTCCCGATGCCGGAGGAAGCCCCGGTCACCACCACCCGGCGTCCGTGCAGTTCCATCCCATTCTCTCCCACGGTGAATTCCGTATCGACCCCTTTTGGAGCCCCCTTTCGTAAAATCCCTGTCTTTTCCATCGGTTGACCGGGTGATGGGCATCGAGTAACATCGCCCTCTTTCCAGACCTCGGCCTTATGGGGGAGGGCGCTTGGGCCCTTGCATGCGCTTCGGCGTCAACGTAAACACTCGGGTTCCTATCATTTTCCCTGATACTTATGACGTCGACCAGCTCCTCGACCTGGCCGAACGCGCGGAGCAGCTAGGATACGACTCGGTCTGGGTGGGCGACAATTTCTTCTCGAAGGCCCGCTTGGAATCCATCACCACCCTTTCGGCCATCGCGACCCGGACCCGGCGCGTGGCACTGGGCACGGCGGCGCTCATCGCCCCCCTTCGGCAGACCGTGTGGATCGCCCTGTCTTGGGCGACGCTCGACCGCATCTCCAAGGGGCGCACGATCCTGGCGGTTTGTGTGGGCGGCGGAAGCGCGGAGGCCGGAGGGCCGGGTTTCGCCTCGGAGTTCGACGTCGCCCGGGTTCCCTACAAACGCCGGGGGCGCTTCCTGGAGGAGCAGATCCGGCTCCTGCGCGACCTCTGGTCCCCCGGGCCGGTCCGTCGAAGCGATGAATTCCATACCCTGCCGGACGTAGACCTCTACCCCAAACCGGCGAGAGAAGGGGGTCCCCCCGTCTGGATCTCCTCCAACCCCCAGATTTTTGACATTGACGAACCCATCGTGGAGCGCATGCTCCGGCGGGTCGCGCGCCTGGCCGACGGATGGATGACCTGTACGGCAACCCCTGCGGAGTACCGGGCCTTGTGGGGGCGCATCCGGCAATACGCCGACGCGTGCGGACGGGAAATGGATTCGCTGACGCCCGCCTATCAGGTCACCCTGAACGTCGGGAAGGATCGGGGGGCCGCCCGGGCCGAAGCGCTCGAATACCTGAACCGGTACTATACGACGGACCATCGAGACCTCTCCAAATCCATCTGGGACCGGGATCCCTTCGGCCCCCCGGAGGAGGTCGTGGAGCGCCTGGCCGCCATGAAGGAGGCTGGCGTGCGGACGTTCATTTTCCGGTTCGCTTCCCGCAACCAGTCCGAACAGGTCGAACGCTTCACCGAATCCGTTTTGCCGGGATTGCGCTGAGCAAATCTGAAAGGGGGGCCATTTAAATTCCGATTGACACCCGCCGGAAACCTCGGCTAAGATTCAAGCAAACGCGGCACTCTTCGGATTTTTCTCGCGAGCGAGGGGGTGTTTGTGCGCGGGCCCTTTCCGGGGGGGCGGTATCCGGGAAGAGCCAAAATACAAACCGCCGGTAGAAGAGGCTGGGCTCATGGCAAAGTCCCCGATGCTTTGGAAGGGCGGAATTGTCTTCTTGGCAATCTTCGTCTTGCTCAGGATCCTGAAAATTTCTAACGTTATCGGTGAGTCAGGCGTGATTTTCTCCGTCCTGGACCCCATCGCGTTCATCATCCTGACGGTCATCGTGTACCTCCTTGTGCTCGGGGCAGGCCAGGTGTACTTCCACAGCCGGTGGCGGAAAGCGTCCCCGTTCCTGACGGTCGTATGGGCCTACCTGCTCTTGGCCCCAACGACCGCCATCGCGCAAGGCATGGGTTATTTCCCCGCGGGCACAGCCTCTATGGTCCTGTGGGGGATGGCGGGGATCGCGGCCTGGGTGATTCTGATGTGGCTGTTCAACTTCGCCCTGACCAGCGCCGTCCCGAATCTCAACGTCAACCTGGCCCAGGGGATCACCGCGGTCTGGGGCGTTCTGTTGCTCATAGGGGCGTCCTACTTGGCGGAATGGTTCGGATGGGCTCCCAAGAACACGGGCTGGTCAGTGGGGCTGTTCTTCGTCCTGTTCGCCGTGTGGTTGGTGGGCGTTTACGGGGGCTACTTCCTGGTGAGCAATTTGGCCGCAAAGGAGACCATCCGGCCGGGGATGGACCGGACCCTCACGACGGGCTGGAGCATCATCATCCTCATCTTCCTGTGGGAGGTGTGGGTGAATGTGGCGGAGATCCCGCAGTTCCTGGTCCCGGCGCCGTCGGCCACGTTGAAGGAAATGCTCTCGAAGGCGCATCTGCTCGGCTCGCACATCAACACCACCCTTTTCGAAACCATCATGGGTTACCTGCTCGGGATCGTCATCGGGATTTTCTCGGCCATCCTGATCGTCTGGTACAAATTCCTCGAAGACGTGCTGTATCCCCTGCTCGTGATCCTTCAGATCATTCCCAAGATCGCCATCGCCCCCCTCCTGCTCATCTGGGTGGGCTACGGGGCGACCTCCAAGGTGCTCATCGCGTTCCTCATCGGCTACTTCCCCATCGTCGTCAGCATGATCACAGGGCTGCGGCTGGTGGAGGCCGAGTTGCTCGACCTGGCCCGGTCCTTGCGCGCGACCAAATGGCAGATCCTCGCCAAGATCCGCTTCCCCAACTCCCTGCCCTTCCTGTTCAACGGCCTGCAAATCTCCATCACCCTGGCCGTCATCGGGGCCATCGTCGGGGAGTTCGTGGGGGGCAGCAAAGGTCTAGGCTACCTCATCATCGTCTCCAACTACGAGCTGAACACGCCCCTGATGTTCACGGCCTTGTTCATCCTCTCGGTCATCGGCCTTTCCCTGTTCGGGCTTATCATCCGCCTGCAAAAGGTCATGATCCCGTGGGCCGTCACCGAAGAAGAGCAGATGCCGGTGATGGGCGCCGGCTAAGGCGGGTTTTATCGAGAAGACCCCGAGGCGGTCCCCTCCCGGATAGCCGCCTCGGGTTTTTCATGCCGTCCGGCCATCTCCGGCGACGGACGGGCCATTTCTGAACAGGTTCAGAAGCATATGGGACGTTCCCTCTGGAATAAGAGAAAATCCCAGGGGGCCTTTTTGAAAACCGGCCC
>JBHIBA010000029.1:0-27100 GCA_046758845.1 Nitrospinota bacterium | reverse complement strand
CTCCTCGCCGGACCGATCATCGAGCGGCTGTTCCTGCGGCGCATCTACGGCAGCGACATCCACATCGTGTTGCTGTTGACCTTCTCCATACTCCTGATCCTCGACGACACGATGAAGCTGATCTGGGGGATGGAGCCGATGTTCGTCAGTGAGCCCTACACCCTCCTCGGAGAGTTCGAAGTCGGCGGGATCCTTTACCCCGGATATCAACTTCTCCTCATCGGCATCTCGGTGGTCTTCGGGGGATCGCTGGTGTGGCTCGTCCGGCGCACCCGCTTCGGCAAGCTCGTCGTCTCGGTGATCAGCGACCGGGAAGTCAGCCTCGCCATCGGGATCAACGTCAACATGATCTATCTGGTGGCCTTCACGCTGGGCGCCTTTGCCGCGGCCCTGGGCGGGGCGCTCATCGCGCCCACCATCGCCGTGGTGCCCGGCTTCGCCTTGGAGGTGATCGTGTTTGCGTTTGCCGTGATCGCCATCGGGGGGATGGGAAGCCTCGAAGGGGCCGCCCTGGGGTCTCTCATCGTCGCCTTTGCCAGGGCCGCGGCCATTCACCTGTTCGCAGAACTGGAGCTCGTCGTCATCTACCTGATCATGGTCATCGTCCTGGTGATTCGGCCGCAGGGGCTCTTCGGCGCGGTGAAGCTGAGGAGGATCTGAGTTGGAATCCAAGCATGCCCTCCTGGCGGCCCTGGTCGCCACGGCCCTGCTCGTCGCGGCCCCCCTGGTGGTGCCGAGCTGGGTCCTCTTTATCCTGACCACGGCGCTTTTCCTGTACATCGCGGTGCAGGGGGTGGCCCTGTTCCTCCGGGCGGGGATGGTCACCTTCGGCCACGCCCTCTTCTACGCCACCGGCGCCTACACCGTCGGGTTCAGCGTCAAATGGTTCGGCTTTCACGAAACCGTGGTGCTGGTTCCCCTGGGGGCGCTGACGGGCCTGATCATGGCCGCCCTCGTCGGGCTCATCATGGCAAGATACCGGGGGGTCTTCTTCGCCATGCTGAATCTTGCGTTCTCGATGATCCTGTACGCCGCCCTGTTGAAGTTTTACTGGGTGACCGGCGGGACAGACGGGTTGTCGGCGGGTGAAGCCACCTTCCTTGGGATCCCGATCCCGGGAAGCGGATTCGGGTTCTACTACCTCACGCTGGCGATCGCCGGCCTCGTCACCTACATCGTCTACCGTTTCCTGGCCTCCCCCCTCGGCTACTTCCTGAGGGCCCTGGGAGACAACGAGATCCGGATCGAGTACTCGGGGGAGTCCGTCCGCCGCGTGATCTACCTGACCTACATCCTCACCGGCGCACTCGGCGGGATTTCCGGCGTCCTGGCGGCCTTCACGGTCGGCCACATCGTGCCGGAGGACGCCTTCTGGATCCAGTCCGGCGAGTTCGTCTTCGTCGCCATCCTCGGCGGCTTCGAGAGCGTGCTCGGTCCGCTGGTGGGCGCCGTCGCCTTCGTGTTCATCCAGACCTACGCGTCCAAGTACTTCCCCCTGGCGTGGCAGATGACCCTCGGCGGAATCATGCTGCTCATCATCCTCTTCCGTCCCGGGGGGCTTTGGGCGATCTACGAGTCCGTAGTCAGCAGCGTCAGCAGGCGTAGGGGGGAGCTGGCCGGTGGCTGAGAGGGACGTTATTTTGCAGACCATCGACCTGACCCGGTATTTCGGCATGGTCCGGGCCGCCGACGGCGTCAACGTCGAGGTGCGCCGGGGTGAAATGGTCGGCATCGTGGGGGCCAACGGGTCGGGGAAGACCACGTTCCTGAACCTGATCACCGGCTACCTCATCCCGGAGCGCGGCCGGATCCTGCTTCTGGGAAAGGACAGCACGGCCCTTTCCCCCAGGCGCATCATCAAGGCGGGGGTCGCCCGCTCCTTTCAGATCCCCCAGATCTACACCCGCCTGAGCGTCATGGAGAACGTCCTGCTGTCCCTGTCGGCCCAGGAGGGCAAAAGCACCGCCTTCTGGCAGTCCCTGTACCGCTCGCGGTGGATGGAGGAGGCCGGGGAGACCCTGGAGCGCTTCGGCCTGAGGTCCTACGCCCAGCGGCCCGTCAGCGAGCTTCCCGAGGGGGGACGAAAGCTCCTGGACATCGCCCTTTCCTTCGCGCTGAGGCCGACCCTGCTTCTCATGGACGAGCCCACCAGCGGCGTCAGCATCGAGGACAAGTTTCAGGTCATGGATACCCTGATTCCGATCCTGGAAGGAAGCAACATCACGACCGTCTTCGTAGAGCACGACATGGAAGTCGTGCAACGCTACGGCCGGCGGGTGCTGGTCTTCGACAACGGGAAGGTCATCGCTGACGGCCATCCTGAAACCGTCCTGGCGGATGTGGAGGTTCGCAGGGCGGTCCTGGGTAGGGTGTAGGCCCCATGCTGCGGGTGGACGGGATTCAGGTCAAGATCCGGGGCTTCGTCATCTTGCGGGGGGTCAGCCTGCACGTGCCTCCGGGCGGGCTCATCGGTCTGGTGGGCCGTAACGGCGCCGGCAAAACCACCACCCTCAAGAGCATCATTGGAATCCTTCGCGTCTCGGCCGGGAGGATCCATCTGGATGGCGCCGACCTCCTCCAGGTGCCGGGTCACTCTCGGGCCCACCTGGGCCTCGGCTACATGCCCGAGGAGCGGCGGCTCATCGGCGCCCTGACCGTGGAGGACAACATCCTGCTGCCGGCCTGGGCCACCCGGCAGGAGGGGAGCCAGGATAGGCTTACCCACATTTATCGGCTGATGCCCGACGTGCGGGAGATGGCCCCTCGCAGGGCCTCGGAGCTCAGCGGCGGTCAGCAAAAGACGGTGGCCCTGGCCCGGGCGCTGATGAGGGGCACGAAGGCCTTGTTGCTGGACGAGCCTTTTGAAGGGCTCTCGCCCGCCCTGGGGGAGAAGCTGGCCCGCACCATCCAGGAGCTTCAGGGGGAAGGGATCTCTGTGCTCATGGCCGAATCCGATGAAAGGCGGATCCAGTTCGCCGAGAAGGTGTATACCATTGAGCGGGGGGAGATCATCCAGAAGGCCGAGGCGCCCTGAACGGGTGGCGGTTTGCGGGGGGACAGGGGAACCTCTCTGCGCGGCGGGAGGACGGCGGGTTCGTGCTTCAGCGGATGACAGACGACTCTCAGGCCACCGAACGGGACGGGTCATTCTACGAGCCGGAGGTGGAGGCCCTCAGTCGGGACGCGTTGCAGGAGTTGCAGCTTCGCCGACTCCACGAGCAGGTCCGACGGTGCTATGACCGCTCGGCTTTTTACCGGGAGAAGTTCCAAGCGGTCGGGTTCGAGCCTGGCGACCTCCGGAGCCTGGACGACCTGAACGACCTCCCCTTCGTCCACAAGCAGGAGCTCCGGGACGAGCAGGCCGCCCATCCCCCCTTCGGCCGCTACGTGGTTTCCCCCCTCTCCGAAGTCCGCGAGCTCCACCCCTCCACCGGCACGACGGGCAACCCCGTTCACACCCTCTGGACGTTCAACGACGCCCAGACCATCGGCCGGTTCACCGCGAGGATGCTCTGGCAGGCGGGGGCGAGGCCGGGGGACGTCATCCAGAACGCGTTCAGCTACGGTCTGTGGATCGCCGGCATGGCGGTCCACTACGCGGCCGAGATGCTCCGATGTTTCGTGGTCCCCATCGGCGCCACCATGACCGAGCGCCAGATCTGGTACTTCCAGAACGCCGGCTCGACGGTGTTTCTGGCCACGCCTTCCTACGCACTGCACATCGCCGAACGCATCCGGGAGGAGGGGGTGAACCCGCGGGCCCTGCCGCTGCGCATCGGCTTATTCGGGGGCGAGGGGGGGACGGAGACCGAGGGCACCCGCGGGAAGATCGAGGCGGGCCTGGCGATCGACGCCCTGGATATCTACGGCCTCAGCGAGATCCACCCCACCTGCTCCGCCGAGTGTCCGGCCAAGGCGGGTCTTCACTGGACCGAGGACCATCACCTGATTGAGGTCGTCGACCCCGAGACCTTCCGGCCGGTGCCCGAAGGCCAGACAGGGGTCATGGTCATCACCCACCTGACCCGCGAGGCATCCCCGATGATCCGGTACTGGACCAACGATTACGCCCGCCTGGATACCGGTCCCTGCGCGTGCGGGCGGACTCATGCCCGCTCGCCGGGCGGCATCCTGGGACGGCACGACGACATGGTGGTCTATCGTGGCGCCAAGTTCTATCCCATTCAGGTGGAAGACGTCATCCGGGGTATGGACGAGCTGGGTGATGAGTTCCAGATCGTTCTCTCAAAAGACAAGAGGTCGGGCGCGGAGGTCTGCACCGTCCTGGCCGAGCCCGTTCCGGGGCGGTCGGACGTGCCCGCCCTGCGCGAGAGGGTCCGCCAGAGGCTGCGGGAGGCGCTGCTGGTGACGCCCCAGGTGGATCTGAAGCCCTTCGGGACGCTTGAACGGACAACACACAAGGCCAAACGGCTGAGGGACGAGCGGACTTGAGGACCGGGCCGGCCCTTTGGGCCGGGGTTGCGAGTTACGAGTTGCGAGTTAGGAGATGCTGTAAGCCGGAACTCGCAACACGCAACCCGAGCGTAGCGAGCAACTGGCAACCCGTAACGCGTAACCCGTACCTCGCAACCCGAGCGTAGCGAGCAAAGGAGGAAGATGCGGTGGGGATTCGGTCCCCGGAAGAATACGTGGCCGGCTTGCGGGACGGCCGGACGGTTTTCCAGGGGGGCAGGCGGGTGGAGGACGTGACCACGCACCCCGTCCTGGGGATCTGCGTCGAGCACGGCGCGTCCGTCTTCCGGCTGGCTCAGCGCGAGGATCTGCGAGACCTCTTCGTCGTCTCCGAAGGTGAGGGCGCCCCTTACAGCCGGTATTTCGCCTTTCTCCGGAGCGCCGATGACCTCTTGCGCCGGACGGAACTGATCGAAAAGACCACCGAAGGGGCCCGAAGCGTCCTGAACATTATCAAGGCCATCGGCTCCGATGCCCTCTTCGCCCTCACCGTCATCTCTCATCACCTGGACCGGGCGAAGGCAACGGACTATTCCTCGCGCGTCGCGGCCTACCTGTCCCGCTGCCGCGCCGAAGACCTCAGCCTCGCCGTGGCGCAGACCGACGTCAAGGGGGACCGCGGCAAACGTCCGCACCAGCAGGAGGACCCGGACCTGTACGTCCGGATCGTGGATCGGCGGGAGGAGGGCATCGTCGTCCGGGGGGCGAAGGCCCACACCACCATGGGGCCGGTGGCGGACGAGATCATCGTTCTGCCGACCCGGGCCATGGCGCAGGAGGATGCGGACTACGCGGTGGCCTTCGCCGTGCCGGCGGCGTCGAAGGGCCTGAAGCTGGTTTGCCGGCCAACGACCCATCGTGAACAGAGCGGCTTCGACTACCCCATCAGCCGTTATCACATCGAAACCGAATCGGTGACCCTCTTCGACGACGTCCTGGTCCCCTGGGAGCGGGTGTTCCTGTGCGGGGAGTGGGAGTACGCGGGGCCCCTGGCGGGCCTGTTCGCCCGCTTCCACCGGTTTACGGCGATCAGCTACAAACCGCCCACGGGGGACCTGTTCATCGGGGCGGCGCAGCTCATCGCCGAAGCCAACGGGGTAGGGAGCGCCGGCCACGTCCGGGACAAGATCACCCGCCTGATCACCTACACCGAGGTTATCCGGGCCTGCACCAAGGCGGCCGCCCTGGACTGCGAGCGCATGGAGCCGGGGATCGCCGCGCCCAACTCTGTCTTTCTGAACGTCGGCAAACACTACTTCGCCAGCCACTTCCACGAGGCCAGCCGTCTCCTGCAAGACATCGCCGGGGGGCTGGTCATCACGCAGCCGTCGGAGGCGGACTATCTCAACCCCGAGGTCCACGGCCTCCTGGCCAAGTACCTGCGGGGCGTCCCCTCCGTTCCCACGGAGAGGCGCCTGCGGCTGTTCAATCTCATCAAAGACCTGACGGCCTCCGAGTTCGGCGGCTACAATTATGTGGTCTCCCTCCATGGCGAGGGCTCCCTGGAGGCCCAGACCCTGACCACCTACCGGGACTACGACCTGGAACGGTGCAAGAAGCTCGTGCTGGAAGCCCTTGAAGGACCTTGAGCGGGATCCCGATCCGGGCCCTCGAACATCGAGGCGCCGCCCGGAACTGACGTAGATCATGGCCCAGCGTACAACGGGGTGGGAATATACTCTCTCTGGCTCTGCGAAGGGTGAAATGCGGGAGCGATCGCCCGGCGCCATCCGTTCTCCGCGGGTGGGGCATCCGTACAAGACCATGCGCCCCATAGGGGCGGAAGGAGGAGAGAATGACCGAGCTATACGGCATGTCGTATCCCATGTCGTCTGTGGACTGGATCCAGGGCATCAACCTGGACAAGCTTCGGGACGGGAGGCTGGCCCGCGCGAAGGAACAGCTCTTCGAGGTGTCCAAGGTCGGCGCTTTTCTGTCTCTTAACGAATGGAACACCCGCTACATCACCAGCACCTACACCCCCCAATGGACGACCCCCAGCTCCGGCCTTCGGTACTCGCTCCTGTGCCGGGGCGCCGACTGGCCCATCATCTATGAGCAGGGAGACATCGGATACCATACCGAACGCTTCGCGCCCTGGTTGGGGTCGGGGAACGTGAAGTATGCCATTACGGGCATGGGCTGGATCGCGCGGTGCATGGGCAAGGGGGCCCACGAGGCGGCGGTGAAGCGCTTCGTGGATCAGATCTACGACGACCTCAAGAAGCACAACGTCGAGAAAGAGCCCCTGGCCTTGGACTTCTCCGATCCCTTCATCGAGGGGGCCTTTGAGAAGAAGGGCGTGAAGACCACCGGCGAAGGCTACCTGGCCTTGCTGGAGGCCCGGAAGATCAAGCTCCCGGAGGAGATCCAGTGCCTGCGGAACGTGTGCACCATCAGCGACGCCATGTTCGAGGCCGTGCGCAGCAACCTTCGGCCGGGCGTCTCGGAGAATGAACTGCTGGGCGAGGCCTTCCGGGCCTGCTACCGCAACGGCGGGGAGGTCCACTCCGGGGTCTTCGTGACCTCTGGTCCCTACACCTGGCCGAACCTCCGGCACTGGACGGGCCGGCGGCTCAACCCCCGCGACGTCCTCTACATGGATTGCTACAACGCCTCGTGGAACGGATACAAGACCTGTTACTATCGGACCTTCAGCCTGGGCGAGCCGAGGAAGGCCACTAAGGAGGCCTACCAGCGGGCCTACGACTGGCTCTACGACGCCATCAACATCATCAAGCCCGGCGTTTCCACCAAGCAGATCGCCGAAAAGTGGCCGCCCGGCCCGAAGGTCTGGGGCGACATCGGTGTGATGCACGAGGACCAGACGGCGGGCAATAACTGGGCCCACGGCATCGGCCTCACCCTCTACGAGCCTCCCCTGGTCTGGCGGGGCTGCTCGCTGGAGCATCCGATGACCATCGAGGAGGACATGTGCTTCGCCATCGAGACCCAGGAGGGGGACCACGAGGGGCAGGGCGTGCGCATCGAGGAGGTCATCCACGTCACCCGGACGGGGGTGGAATTCCTCTCCAAGTGGCCGGTGGAGGAGATGACGGTCGTCCCCATCTGAGGATGCATCGAGACTGCCCGAAAGACCCTACAAGGGGCGAGGAAGGACGTTGCCGCGACCCCTGGGCAAGGACATTCGACGTCCGGGCCGGCGTTGGACGCGCTTCTGCTGTCATGCCCCCCGGGGCCGGGGCCTGCTTACGGTCCGACTCCTCGTCCCGTAGACCCAAAAAAGCCCGCGCATCCGTGGAACTAAGCGGCGTGTGAAGTTGGGGCAGGGGAGGTTTGAGGGATCGTTTCGAGCCAAGAGCGCCGGGGATTATGTGACCTCGGGGGGCGGATTGCTCTGATCACCGGTGCCAGCCGTGGTATCGGAAGGGCTGCAGCCGTCGCTCTGGCCGGGGCGGGGGCGCGAGTGGTCCTGGTGGGGCGGGACCGCAACGCCCTTGAGGGGTCAGCCGAGGCGGTGGCGGAGGCTGCGTCCGGAAAAGGTGGACAGCCGGACAGCCTCTGCCTCAAGGCGGACCTTTCTGACCCCGATGCCGTCGCCCGCGTGTTCCGCCGAACGGTGAGGGCCTGCGGCGGCCTGAACATCCTGGTCAACAACGCCGGCATCGGGATCGGCAAGCCGTTTTGGGACACGACCCTGGAGGATTGGGACCGGACCCACGCCATCGACCTGCGGGGGGCCTATTTGTGCGCCAAGCAAGCCTCCGAGGTCATGCGCAAGGGCGGCGGAGGAAAGATCATCAACGTCGTTTCGGCTTCCGCCCTTGTGGGGATGCCCGGCTTATCGGCTTACGGAGCGGCCAAGGGGGGTCTGGCGTCCCTCACCCGCGGCATGGCCGTGGAGCTAGCGAGGGACGGCATCTTCGTCAACGCTGTCTGCCCTGGGTACGTCATGACCGACATGAGTCGGGAGTTTCTGGAGTCGGAGTCGGGACAAAAGTTCATCCGGGAGAACGTTCCCTTGCGGCGGCCGGGCACTCCCCAGGATGTGGCGGCGGCTATCCTGTTCTTCGCTTCCCCCGCCTCGGACTACGTCACGGGAGTTGTTCTGCCCGTGGATGGAGGCCAGACGGCCAAGTGATCTTCCCTGATTGCCCGGATGGAGAGATAAAGGGTTGTAACTCACCGAAGCCATAGGGCCGGGCCAGCCGCATTCATCTGCCGCATCAGGAAGGCTGCGCGTAGTTGAGATTTGGTAGATGGGGATGAAAGCCCCGATCTCGGCTGCGGGTTGCGCCCATCGCCTGGAAAGACGATGGACCTCATCAGCCGGCAAATCCTCCCCCGAGTCCTCTAACCCCGTGACCGTAGCCCATAGTGGAACCGGAGGGCGCTCCGATGGAAAAAACGGCCGAAGTCGTCATCATCGGCGGGGGCGCCGTGGGCCTCAGCACGGCCTATCATCTGGCCAAGCGCGGCCTGAACGGCGTGGTCCTCTTGGAGAAGGATTTCCTCGGCGAGGGATCGACTGGGCGATGCACGGGCGGAGTGCGCCTGGACTTCTCAACCGAGGTCAACGTCCGATTCTCCCTTGAGGCCTTCGCCGTTATTGACCGGTTCAAGGAGGAATTCGGCGTTGACCCCGAATTCCGCCGGGTCGGCTACCTGATGCTGGCCTCAACGGAGCCTCAGCTTGAACAGTTCAAGGCGAACCAGGTCCTCTACGCCCGCCTCGGGATTCGGGACGTGGAGCTTTTGACGCCCGATGAGGTCCAATCCCGGTGGCCCTACGTCCAGACCGATGACCTCCTGGGGGCGACCTCCTGCGCCCGGGACGGCTTCATGGGGCCCGCCGAGGTGGTCGAGGGTTATCGGAGGCGCGCGCGTGAGCTCGGGGCCAAGATTTACCAGCAGACCCGAGCCACAGGCATTGAGGTCTCCTCGGGGCGCGTCCTGTCGGTGAGGACGGAGAAGGGCAGCATTTCGACGCGGACGGTCGTGAACGCAGGCGGGCCCTTCGCCGCCGAGATCGGCCGGATGGTCGGCATCGACATCCGGGTCGAACCGATTCGCCGGCAAATCTTCGTGTCCGGGCCGATTCCCGCGATCGAGGGCGTGGTTCCCGTGATTATCGATCTCCAGCGGGGTACGGCGTATCGGCGCGAAGGTCAGGGCTTCCTCCTCTACGGTCCCCGGGACGTCGAGCCCAGTCACAACACGGTGACGGACTGGGAAGGGATGGTTTGGGCGGTCGAGCAGGCCCGTCAGCGGATTCCCGCTATGGCAAGGGCGGAGGTCGTCGGTGAATGGGCCGGCACGTACGAGATCTCCCCAGACAACCACGCCATCATGGGTCCCGTCCCGGGGGTGGAAGGGTTTCTGGTGGCCAACGGATTCAGCGGCCACGGCTTCATGCACAGCCCCGTGACCGGGAGGCTCATGGCGGAGTTCATCCTCGACGGAGAAGCCCGAACCATCGACGTCTCTTCCCTCTCCATCGAGCGTTTCGCCGCCGGGGAGACCTTCGAGGAAAGGCTCACGACGCACAGCCATTGATGGGATAGGCAATTCGTGACTGTCCATTGAACGGGCAGCAAAACCCGGCCTTGTGTCGCGTCGCAGAAATTCGTTGAAGATATGTGATATCCCTGGATGGGGGGTGCCACGGGCGGCTTGTCCGCCCGTGCCTCCACTTGGCCTTCAAAGAATCGAAAAGGCGGCACTGGCAGGCAAGCTGCCAGTGGCACACGGCTTTGCCAAGGGCACGAACTTATTTCACAAATTTCCGGGACGCGACGCTAGGGAAGCCGTCCGCGGTTTTCCTGAATGAACCGCAGGCCGATCCAGGCAGTTTCAGCGGCCGCCCTTGCCCGCATTGGTTTCATTCATTTTTTTTCGCCCCTCGGCGCGGCGAGCGCAAGGGCGGCTGGGGCGCGGCGCAGGCTCAGGAGGTAAACGGCGAGGGCTTCGAGGTCCTTCTGAGGCAGGCGGGCAAAGGGCGGCATGGTCGAGCCGGGCGAAAACTTCTGGGGGTTCTTGAGATGAGCGATTTGCCACTTGGGGTCCTTTCGCCGCTCTCCTGCGAACGTGAGGTCGGGCCCGACGGCTCCGCCCACTCCCCGGATC
The DNA here is from genome assembly GCA_046758845.1 of Nitrospinota bacterium. GTDB lineage: Bacteria > UBA8248 > UBA8248 > JACPRG01 > JBHIBA01. Next base: position 16,540 of record JBHIBA010000029.1, on the reverse strand, counting down.
TTGTGACACCCGATACACGCGTTTGTCAGGTATAACTGCCTGCCCCGCTGGATGAGGGGAGCTCCCTTCAAAGGACCCGCATGGCACGGACCGCAGCTCGCCTGGATGAATGGCGCCCGCAGGAGCGGTTCTTCCCAGAACGCGACCTCGCCGTGTGCGTCCTTGGCCGTTGTAGCGCGGCCCTGGCCTTGGTGGCAGACGGTGCAGCCGAAGTCCTCGAACGGATGGCGGGGGATGTCCGGGTGTTTGGCGAAGGGTTGGGGCGCGCCTGAGAACGCGGGGTGCTCGATCCCCCGGTGGCACATGACGCAACGATCGACTCGCTCGCCCTCGGCGACCAGGATCTGCTCGAACCGGTCCCCCATCTTCAAGGCCTCCCGCCGCTCATCGACCGTCGCCGCCCGCGCGGCGAGCATTTCGCGAAACGTCCGCTGGTAATCCCGCCACTCGCGGCTATAGTCCTTCCATACGGACAGAAGGAAAAAGACCGCCGCCACGGCGCTGAGTCCCGCGAAGGCGGCGATCCACCTCATGCTCACCCCTGCCATTGGATTCCCCGGGCTAGACATCTCTCCCCGCTAGTGCAAACCCCCCGTCTACCACGGCCACACCCATGCCCAGTTGGGCCCCCGGAAGAAGAACCCGATGACGGTGTAGACCACGAAGGCCGCCAGGAAGTAGGAATACAAGGCCAGCGCGCCCATCCGGCTGGAGCCGGTCCGCCGCCACGTGTAAAGGGAGCCGATCGCAAAGAGGACGATCAGGATGGTTCCCGGGTTGAACAGGTCCACGACGAGCTGCGACGCGCCGGGAATCAGTTTGCGGACCGCGTAGTGCTCGTGCAGGTACGTGAGCAGGAGCACAAGGGGGATGGTCCCGACGAAAGAGACCAGTGTGATGCGTCGTCCCTGAGACGAGGTGAACCACAGTCCCTCCCCCTCCCGGGACCGATCGATATAGGCAATGCTCATCAGGCCGACGATGAGGACGGCGGGCACCACAACGCCCCCCGCCAGGGCCGAGTAACTCACCATCTCCTGCAGGCCCAGGAAGTACCAGGGCGCCTTGGCGGGGTTCGGGGGATGCTCGGGATTGGCCAGCTCCTCCAGCGGCGCGTCAAAGAAGTAGGCCAAGATCGACAGGACCGCCACGACCCCCACGAACACGGTGAGCATCCGGAAGACCAGGTGGGGCCAACTCTGGACCTCCTCTTCGGGCGCCTGGGAGTCGACCATCGGCGTCTTCCCTTTGGCGAGCTCGACGAGCAGGTAGGTTTTTTGCGGCGAGAAGGCAGACGGCGCGCCCTCCTGTGCGGAAAGTACCCCGGGGGTGCGGCCTTCGAGGGGACGCGAAAGGCCGCCATCCTTGCGGATTCGCCAAAAATGAACGCCCAGGAGCAATACCATAACGGCCGGCAAGACCACCACGTGCGCCACGTAGAAACGGATCAGCGCGTTCTGCCCCACCGTGTCGCCACCCAGCATGAGGGTGCGGAACTTCTCGCCGATGATGGGCGGGTAGCTCGCGATGCTTGTTCCCACCGTGATGGCCCAGTAGGCGAGCTGGTCCCAGGGGAGCAGGTAGCCCGTGAAGCTCAGCATCAGCGTGGTCCCCCAGAGCAGCACGCCGATCACCCAGTTGAACTCGCGCGGGGGCTTGTAGCTGCCGGTGTAGAAGACCCGGCACATGTGGAAAAAGGCGATGGCCACCATCGCGTGAGCGGCCCAACGGTGGAGGTTCCGAAGAATGACGCCGTAGGAGACGACGAATTGGAGGTCTTTCATGTCCGGGTAGGCGCGCTCGGTGGAAGGAATATAGAAGAACATGAGCAGGACCCCTGTCCCCACCAGGATGATGAACAGGTAGAAGGAGATGATGCCCAGCCCCCACGTGTAGCTTGGCCGCAGGCTGTTGACGTGGGTCCGCGCCGGGAGGACGTGCATGAAGAAGTTGGAGAACATGACCGCCGCGCGGTCCAGGTCGTTGTCCGGATAGCCACGGCGGAAGATCGAGCGCCACACCCGGTTCTCCGTGAGCCAGGCCCCTGCCCTTCGCTTCTTCGCAGGCGGGGGCGGCGTTTGGGTGGCCATTGCGTCTCCCTCAGACCTGGAAGTGTTCGTGCGGGCCGACCACCTTTCGGGCGTCCACGACGACGCGGCCGTCCGGGGTCTTCGCCACGCGGTAAAAGTCGAGCGGCCGGGGAGCAGGGCCTGCGAGAACCCTCCCCCACCCGTCGAAAACGCTCCCGTGGCACGGGCAACGCGACCGCAGAATCTCGGGCGGCGCGCCGGGCGGGCCGACGAAAGGACCGATCACGCAGCGCAGGTGCGTACAAATGGCCGTGCAGGCGCGGAAGCCGTCCTTTTTCCGGAAGAGGAAAATCTTTTTTTCGGAGAAGAACGTGATTGATCCGACGGGATACTTCTCGGGCGGGTCGAGCTTGAAAACGTCCTCCCCCTCGTAGACCACGTTCGGAAACAGGAAACGGATGTTCGCCAGGATCGGTCCAAGGGAGGAGACCAGGAATGCGATCCAGCCCACGCCCAGGAGCAAACGGCGCCGGGGAGCCGACTCCTTCAGCGGCATGGCTTCGGCGCGATCACGCATGTTCGGCCCATTCCTCCTGGAAGGAGAAGTTTTCCATGGTGACGGCGCCCGTTGGACACCGCTGGGCGCACAGGGAGCACCGGATGCATTGCTCCGGGTCCATGATCATCGCTGCGCCCCGCCCCAAGGCTCCGGCCTCCTCGGCGGAGGTCTGGTAGCGCGCGCCAACCAGCGCCGCCACGTCCTCGCCGCCCCGAAGCCTTTCCAGCGGGACCATCCGCAGACACCGGGAAGGGCACACGTCCACACAGCCGCCGCAGAGGATGCATTTTTCGCCGTCGAAGATCGGGTTGGCGCTGCACCGCAGGCACCGCAGCCCCTGCTCCGTCGCCTCCTCGGGGGAGTAGCCGACCTCGACTTCTGAGATCCCGATCCGGCGGTCAATGGGCAGGGAGGAGGGCTCGCACCGGGCAACCTTCTGATAGCCGGGGTTGATGACGGGAAGGGAGAAGGTCGTCCCGCGTTCGCCGAGGAGAACCTGCCGAATCGGCTCAACCGAGGCCCACTGGACCCGCGTGTGGACGGATACCCGGCCGCCCAAGAGGTAAGAGTGGATGGAGCGGGCGGCCCGGTGGCCGTTCTCCACGCCTTCGATGAAGATGCGCGGGCCATGGGCCACGTCGCCCCCCGCGTACACGCCCGGGGCGGTCGTCGCCAGCGTCTCCGGCTCCACCCGGATGGTCCCCCGCGGCGAGGTTTCGATTCCGTCCTCTTCGCGGATCCACGAAAGGTCAGAGGACTGTCCAATGGCGAAGATGACCGAATCGCACGCAATGACCCGGTTCGACCCCGGCTCGAACTCAGGGTTGAAGCGGCCCTTATCGTCGAAAACCCGGGTGCAGGTGTGGACCTGTAGCCCGGATGCGCGACCGTTTTCGACCACCACGCGGACGGGCCCGACTCGCGGCTCGATGATGACGCCCTCGGAGAGCGTCTCCTCGATCTCAAAAGCCGACGCGGGCATCTCCTCCCAGGACTCCAGGCACACGACATGCACCTCGCGGGCGCCCACGCGCATCGCCTCGCGCGCCACGTCCATCATCTCGCGCAAAAGCACGCTGTCCTCGATTCTACCCTCTGAGCCGGGGGTCGCGCCGAGCAGGCTAGGGACACGCGTTGCCACGCGGGCCGCGTCCAGGGCCACGTTCCCCCCCCCGACGACCACTACTTCTTCGCCGAGATCGATCCGGAAGCCGAGATTTGCGTTCAGCAGGAACTCGACTGCGCGGAGAACGCCGTCTGCGTCCAGCCCCTCGATGGGAAGGTCCCGGCTGCGATGGGCGCCGATGGCGATGAAGACGGCCTCGAACCCCTCGTCGCGCAGGTCCGACAGGGTGAAATCGCGTCCGATCGCCTGGCCCAGTCGCAGATCCACCCCGAGGGCGAGAATGGCCAGGATTTCGGCTTGGACCAGGTCCCGAGGCAGTCGGTACTCGGGCACGCCGAGCATCAGCATCCCCCCCGCGACCTGCTGTTTCTCAAAGACGGTGACTTCATGGCCGAGCAAGGCGAGGTCGTGGGCGCACGTCATGCCCGCAACGCCCGAGCCGACGACGGCGACCTTCCTGCCCGTGGGTCTGACCCGCCTGGCCTTGCGCCGGGCGGATTCCAGGACGGAGAAGTCGTTGAGGGTCCGCGTCGGGGGCTGAAAGCGCAGGTCTCGAAGGCTCCGGAGTCCCCGATGGAGAGGACCTTGTCCGCCCTTTCCGGACGGCAACTCGGCTTCCACCCCGTAGCGCTCCGTGACAAAGCGTTTGAGCGCACGAATGGCCACCGGGCCGTCGATCTTTCCCCGACGGCAGGCCGCTTCACACGGGGCCGCACACACGCGTCCGCAGATCGAGGCGAAGGGGTTGGGGCCTCGGGCGATAATGTATGCGCGCTCCAGGTCGCCTTCGGCGATGGCCGTGACGTAGCCGCGCGCATCCGTATGGACGGGGCAGGCATCCTGGCAGCAGATGGTCTTCCGCCAGTAGTCGGCGCCGGGGAGCTCGACTTGGAAGAGGCGGCTTTCTTCAGCAGGCACCGTCTCGGGAGGTTCCATGCCCGTTACTCACATCGGCGGAGAAGTGGACATTGAGAGGAGCGCCGGCAAGATCTCTTGCAAAGGGTTCCGGGGTGCGACCCTTCCTAACCGCGCCAGAGAAAATCCTCACGCCTGATATTAGAGGAACAGATCCGGTGAAGAAAGGGGCTGTCAAAATGATAAGCCTCATGGAGGATCGCGTCCGTACAACCGGATGGCTGATTGTTGCATTTCGCAGGCGGTCCGAGATTTTCTCATCCCCAGGCGGGCACACTCCAACCCATCGGCCGAGCGGGCCAGCGCCCACCGTTGGCCGAATTCTGTTAATTCGCCGGTTTCGTGAGGGTCCGGATGTGTGCGCTGATGTTCCGGATGTCCTGATCGGAGAGGGCTCCGCCCCAAGGCGGCATGAGGGGCGACTTGCCCACGGCGGGGCCGCCCTCTTTTATGATCTTGAAGATTTCCTCGTCCTTGAGGTTCTTCATGTACTTGGCGTCGGTATGATCGCGGGGCTTGGGGTCCAGCGCGGCGGCCGCCGGGCCGTCCCCTTTTCCGGTTGTTCCGTGGCACGATGCACAGAATTGTAGGTACTTCTGCTTGCCCGCCTGCACATCCGCCTTCTGAGCCGCTGCCTGAGAAGCCGTCAGCGCCAGGGCGACCGCCGCAGCAGCGAGCGAGAACAGACCAAGAGTCATTTTACTTTGCATGTGCGTTTCACTCCGCGTTTGGATGTTGTGCCCCCGAGGTGGTGCCGGTTCTGCCATTGGGTGAGCGGGTGTCCCCCACGCCCCTAGGGCTTGATCGATCGGGGAACGAAGCTCATGGTTGTCAGGGACCGTTTGTAGGGTGACTCGCCGATCTTGCGCACCCGCCCCTTGCCCAGCTTGAAGCGGTAGCGGTTGGTCATGGGATCGACCACCCGGGGAACGACCGAATTGGCAGGGTTCTTCGGGAAGCCAAAGTAGGCGAACGTCACCCCCCGGCGAAGCGCATCGGTCACGATGGCCACGGCCGTGAAGCTCCCCGTGCCGGTCTTGATCCGCCCCGCCTTCATCAACTCCGTGAACGTCAGCTCTCGGCCGTCGACCCCGATGTACCCGCCCGTCTGAACCAGAACGTCGTCATTCTCCACGGCGAGGAGGTCCCCGGACTCAATGCCCCGAGAGCGGGCGTCCTGGGGGTGGATCTCCAGGAATTGGTGCGGCCACCTTTGCATGATGTACGGGCGGCGCAAGTCGTCAAACCCAGACTGCCATAGCTCATTGATCCGGCCGTTGGTGACCCACAGCTCATTCCCCCTCGGCGTGATCCGCTCGTGGAAGTCCTTGAAGTCTTCCCAGGGGCTCTTCAGCAGCACCGCTTTGCCGACCTGGGTGCCGAAGGCGGTGAGCCACTTGGGATGGACGGTGGGACCCTCAGGCGTTCCAAGCCGAAGGGTCTCGTCGTGCAGCCGCTGGGTCCCAACGAGCTGGCCTTTCACCATCCGGATGGGCGTCTGGATTCCGGTGGTGCCGTACTCGCGCAGCAGGTCGTGGCCGCGCTTGCCCTCTCGCTTGGCCTTGACGACGAGGGGATGGTAGTTGAGGACGCCCCGGCGCCCAAAGCGGGCGGCCTCTTCGAAGATCTGGTTGCTGTCCTTCCAGTCAAAGCCCGGGAAACCCATCTTCTGAGCCAACCGCGCGATGATCCACCAATCGGGTTTGGCCTCCCCCGGGGGATCGGCGAACCGGCTGAACAGGCGCAGGCGCCGCTCGCCGTTGCACCGGGTGAAGTCCTCCTCGCCCCAGGTGGCTGCGGGCAGGACCAGGTCGGCGAAGTCGGTCCCCATGGGGGTCACCAGATAGATGTCTTGGTCCACCACGACCATGCCCCCGGAGTCCACGCGCCGCTTCAGCGTCTCCACCGCCGCGCCGACGTCGAAGGTGTCGATCTGGTGAGCGTTCCGCCGGGTCATCCGCTCGAAGGTGTCCATCAGCTCCTGGGAGGCGGCCATGGCCTGGCACCAGGTGGTGCCGATGACCCAGGCGAAGCGGACGTGGCCGTCCGCGACCCAACGGTCCAGGTCGATGGGCTTCTTGCGCCGTCCCGGCGCCTTCTCCGGTGACATGATCCGGGGATAGGCAGCCGCTCCCATCCAGCCTCTTTGGTGTCCCCCGCCGCGGGAGATGACCCGTCCCGGCCGCGACCCGGCCCCGCAGATGAGGCCGAGGGCGGCATAGGAGGCGGTGTTGCCGAAGTTGTTGCCCCAGTAGTTGCCCTTCTCCAGCATGAAGGAGGCCTTGGGGCGCGAGCCATCGGCCTTGGGCTTGGCCAAAAGCTCGGCGGCTTCGCGTATCAGCGCCTCGGGAACCCCGGTGACCTTGGAGGCCGTCTCCAGCTCGGCATACTGATAGCCCAGCACCCACTTCTTGTAGCCGGCGAAGTCGGTCCCGTACCGGCCCCAGGTGGTGACCCACTGCCACGGGGTGTTGCGGGTGCCCCGGCCCATGCCGGAGTTGATCTCCCATTTGTTGGAAATCCTCCGGGCGATCCACTCCTTGTCCTCCCAGCCGCTTTCCAGGATGAGGCGGATGATGGCCAGGTGCAGGACCGTGTCCGTTCCGGGGATTACGGGGAGGTGGAGGCCGCCGCGCGACTCGCCGAAGACCACCCCACTGGTCTTGCGCGGCAGGGCGAAGATGAGCTTCTTGTTCGGCGTCTTTCCCCCCATGATCCACGTCGTGAACAGCACCGACTTGGTCTCCCAGGGATCCACCCCTGAGAAGAAGATCACCTCCGCCTCACCCCAGTCCTCGTAGGACGCGCTAAAGGCGTTGATGCCCGACCACTTGAGGCCCGGCGTGTCGGACCCCGGTCCCGGCGCGTGATGAGGGGCGAAGGCGGGGGTCCGGATGACCCGGTAGGCGAGCTTGGAGATGGCGTAGGTGTTCTCGAAGTACTGGTAGGAGTAGGTCTTCATGGCCCAGGCGTGCTCTCCATAGTTGTCGAGCACGTGGCGGGAGATGCCGGCCATGACCGCGAGCGCCGTCTCCCAGGGAACCGCCTGGAGGGTCCCCCTGACCCGCATCATCGGGTGCCGCAGGCGCTCCTGGGAGGGCTTGTTGGGGTTGAACAGCTTTTGGGCCAGGACGCCGCCGCGGATGGAGTGGTTCCCCCCGACGTTGACCACTTTCGCGTCGCCGTCCGGCGCGACGATGACGTGATGGGGACGCCCATCCACCAGGACGATGTTGTGCATGTTGGGGCTGATCCACTTGCCGCTCATGACGGCCGTCGGGAAGTCCACCCCCAGGGCGTTCTCGCTGGCCTTGGGTCCGCCCCCGCGGCCCAAGGGCCAGCGGTAGACCTTGTAGCCGCAGCCCACGACGCAGTAGTCGCAGGCGGTGGTGAAGACCTGGGCGTCGGGCGGGGGGAGGGGGACCCGATCCTCAGGCAGGTAGTAGTTCGTCGCCGCTCTCGCCATCTCTCCTCCCTCCTCAGGGCTTGGCCGCCAGGTTCGCATGGTAGCCGTAGATCAGCCCCATGACCCCCTTCGCGTAGATGTCGTCGCCTCGCACCTCGAGGACCACCTGGGTCAAGCTCTCCGTGGCCTGTCCGGCCGCCACCATCCCGTGCTTGGTCAGGTCGAAGGTGCTGAGGTGGAACGGGCAGGGACCCAGCACTTTGTACTTCCCCTTGTAGGTCCCCTGCAAGGGTCCGCCCATGTGGGTGCAGAGGGTGCTGAATGCCACGACGTCCCGGTCCGGGCCCACACCCCCACCGGCCGGAACCCCCAGTTTGACCAGCATGCACCCCGAAAAAGCGTCCTTCCACGGATACTGGAAGTACTGGGGCGCGTCCGCGCTCAGGCGGCTGACCTTGCCCAACTTCTTCCGGGGATAGGAGGCCGTTTGCAGACTCGCCCCCGCCAAAGCGGGGATTCCCTGCACAAGAGCCAAACTGATTGCGGTTCCGCTGGTCAGCAGGAACGCCCGACGGGACATGCAAAACCCGTTTCCAGCCGCTTTCTCAGCCATGGGTCTCTCCTTAACGCATCACCCCATACGAAGGCAGGACCGGGGGCTTCACCACCAGGGGTTGATCACTCGACAGGGAGAGTAGGAAGGCCAGGAGGTCTTCTTTCTCTTCATCCGTGAGCCCCAGGGGTTTAAGAAGGGGGCTCTTGTTGGGGTCGGCCCCGCCTCCTTCGTTATAAAAATCCACCACCTCCTCCAGCGTGAAGAAGGCCCCGTTGTGCATGTAGGGCGCTGTGTACTTCAACTCCCGGAGGCCGGGCGTGCGGAACTTCCCACGATCCGCGTCCCGCTTGGTGGTGTAGTAAAGGCCCAGGTCCCGGTCGGCCTTGCGGTATACCTCCTCTGGGACCCCCCGGATCACGTGTTGGTACCGCAGGGTGATCTGCCGAAGGGGGCTTTCCTCAAAGGCCGGATTTGGGGGCACGCCGAGGTTGTGGTAGTCATCGTCCGAGAGCAGCGGACCGTTGTGGCACTGCATGCACCCGCCTTTTCCCTCAAAAAGGGCCAGGCCCCGCCGCGCGCTTTCGGAGAGGGCCTTTCGGTCGCCCTTTTTGAAGCGGTCGAAGGGCACGTTTTCCGCCTTCGACACCAGCGTCCGCTCGAACGCCGAGATGGCCCGCCACGCGTCCGCGATCCGCGGCCACTTTGTCCCGAAGACTTCCCCGAACCGCTTCACGTACTCGGGGACCTGCCGCAGGCGCTCCTCCATCATCATGGGGTCGCCGTTTCCGGCCACGTTTCCCGTCGCGGCGCTCCGGGCCTGGACTTCCAAGCTGGGGACCTCGCCGCCCCAGAACAGTTTCTGGTAGTAGGCCGCGTTCAGGACCGTCTGAGAGTTCCGCCAGTGCTCGGTGCCCGGGTAGCCTCGGCTCAGGTCGCCCCCGTCCCCCCAGCCCGTGGTCGGGAAGTGACACGAGGCGCACGCCACGCTTGCGTCACCTGACAGGCGGGCGTCGAAGAAGAGAAGCTTCCCCAGCTCCACCTTGGCGGGGGACATGGGGTTGTCAGCCGGCACTGGGACAGGAGGAAGGGGCCCAAGCGGGGGAAATTTCTTCGCTTGGGACAGAACCCCCGTTCCGAATAGGGGGCCGACCAAGAACAGCGCGACGGCCAGGATTCCAGGAAATCGTCTGCGCTTTCGTTTGGTCATGGCCGCCTCCTCAGTTTTGGCCCAGCTCCCGGACCTCATATTCCGGGAGTTCGGGCTCCTGTACGCGCACGGGATCGCCCGAAAGGCTCCTCAGGAACTCCATCAGGGCGCGCCGCTCGTCCTCGCTGAGCCCCAGGGGCTTGAGGAGCGGACTCTTGTTGGGATGTTTGCCGCCGCCCCCGTCATAGAAGGCCACCACTTCTGCGAGCGTGGCATAAACGCCATTGTGCATGTAGGGTGCAGTACGCGCGACCTCCCGAAGCGTGGGGGTGCGGAACTTTCCCCGATCCCCTGGCGCCTTCGTCACGGCGTACAGGCCCACGTCTTCTCTTAATCTTATGTAGTTCTCGACGCCGATGACCTTGTAGAAGCGCCGGAAGGTGATGTGCCGAAGGGGCTCTTGGAAGATGCGCGGATTCTCGGGCACGCCCAGGGCGTGGAACCGGCCGTCGCTCAGCAGCGGCCCCGAGTGACACTGGATGCAACCCCCCTTGCCTTGGAAGAGGGCCAGACCCTTCTTCGCAAGAGGCGAGAGGGCTGCGGTCTCCCCCTTGAGATACCGGTCGAACGGGACGTTGCGGGAAACGAGAGTTTGGAGGAAGGAGGCGAGGGCCTTGAGCGTCCGGCCGAAGGTCGGTTCACCCCCGAAGGCCTTTCGGAACCCCTCGACGTACTGTGGGATCTGCTTCAAGCGCTCGGGGAAGAGGCGGCCGTCCACCTGCATGAAGTGGGCCTCCGTGAGGTGGTCCCGGACCAGCGTGGGCAGGTCTGCGCCGCTCATGCGACCCTCCCAGTACAGACGCTTCTGGTAGACCGCATTCAGGAGGGTCTGGGCGTTTCGAAAGTACGCGCTGCCCGGGTAGCCTTTGGAGAGGGGAAGGCCGTCGCCCCAACCTTTTTCCGGCTGATGGCATGTGGCGCAACTGATCCCTCCGTCTCCCGAGAGCCTCGGGTCGAAGAAGAGGTACCGGCCGAGTTCCACCTGCTGGGCCTTCTGCGGTTTCGGAGGGGGCAGAGGCGACAACTCCGCTCCCCAGCCGATCCTGGGCAGCATGGTCGAGGTCGCGGCCAGGATTCCCCCTGCCAGCAGGACGCCGATGGAGTGAATTCCATTCATGTCCCTTCCTCCAAAGCCCATTGCCCACCAAGATTCTGCCGGACCCAACCGCCTAAGTCGAAAAAAGGGCGATCCCTGGCTCGTGCAGGTCCTTGTCATCCATCTTGCGGACCCTTTGTCACCCCGATCCCCATCAGCGCGGCTTGGAGCCGGAGGTTGTCCGTTGAACAGTTATCTCAACGCTTGCCGAGGGTCCGACTTCGAAGTGCTCGCTGGTGACGATCCGGAGCTGGACCTGATGTTTCCCTTCGCTGAGGCCGCTGAGGAAGTAGCTTTTGCCGCTCCTGATCATGTTCTTGCAGAGGCCATCGAGATAGAGGTGCAAATGGTTTCCCGCTTTCCCAAGTTCCGGATAGTCAAATTCAATCTTGACTGTCCGGGAGTTGATGACAACCCCGTTCTGAGGCTTGAGGATGGTCACCTTTCCCTTCAAAGGCTCTTGAGGCCTCGTGCCCATCGGTTCCATGCAGCGACCCACGGGCCCCTGTTTCATCGCCTTATGCTCCATCCCCTTCATTCCCTCTTTGGCTTTTCCGTGTCCTTGGGAAATTCCCTCCCTGGCCGTCAATGCCGTCAGAAGAACGAGGAGAAGCAGTGTCATTCCCGTTGCGGCCGCCCTCGACATCTTTCTTGCCCCCTCCTCCCCCCGGAAATTAACCATTTCGCCCTTCGATGTCTGGCAGATGTGGATTTACTTGGCGGTGAAGGTGAATGTGGCGGCCACCTTCACCTTCGCCGGAACCGTTATCTTCTTCCTCTTCGTCCCCAGAACGGGGTGCCAGGCCCTCAGCGTGTAGTTGCCGGCCGGCACGTCTCCGATCTGGAAAGTCCCGTCCTCGCCCACGATGGCGTAATAAGGATTCCTTGCGACGAACATCCAGCCCAACATCCAGTTGTGCACGTCGCACTCGATTCGCATGGCGTTGCCCCGTCTGACGCGGAGCTTTCTCGTCACCTTTTTTCTAAACTTCGGCTGGGAGATGTTCCACATGGAGCGGCGGGCCGAGCCGATCAGCTCATACGTGTGGATGTTGTGGTGGACCGAATCGCTGTTGAGGATCGTGACGTTGGCGCCCTTTGCAGCGACCTGGAGAAAGGGGACGTATGCGCATTTCCGCTGATCGACGACCGGGCTCATCGCTTCTTTCGGAAACGGTTTGCCTTTCTTGACCTTGTCCAGGTAGACCACCACACCGCGCAGGGCGCCCTCCTTCACGTCCACCTCTCTGCGCTCGACCTGTCCCTTCCCGCAGTGGTCCTCGTCCTTTGTGATGAGGAGTTTGACAGGTGGCGGAGCATCCCCTTTGAAGATGATGCGGCCGGCCACCGTGCCTCCGCCCGAAACGGGCGCCACCTCGTAGGCTCCCGCCGGCCAGGAGACCAGAAGCGAAAAGGCAAGGGCCACGAAGCTTGCAAGCGCGTGCATCATCAGGCAAGTCCCCCTAGTTCATGGCTTCTGCGTAATCACGCCCCTAGGCACTTCATCTCTTCGACGAAGGTGCGTTGGCGGCCGGATCGTGCTCACCGAAGATTTCCCAGGGAGTGTCGAAGAAGATGGGATGAGAAGATTTACGTCCCCCCTTCAAAATCCTTAGGTCCTCCTTGCCGAGCATGCTGGCATTCAGCTACGTTTCTTCTTACATGATCTTTGCTGTCTCTTGAAGAGGGAACCATGACACGGATCATATTGGAAAACATTTTCTGAGCCATGCCTTGGGCCGCTGCGAGGCTGTTCACATGGAAGATTGACTTGTCGATTCTGAGGCGCTGTGCTTAGAACCTATCTCAAAATCCCATTTCCCATGCCTTGGGCCTTTGGTCGTCATTCCCGCGAAAGCGGGAATCCAGTGTTTTCAAGCTTTTCCGGATGCCCACTTACGACATGCGGGTATGATGGTTCGGGCATGGCCCATTTTGAGATAGGTTCTAGTAACTCCGGCGCTCTCGATCGAATCAGTCCCACTTCCTCCCGGGCATGTGGTTGAAGATGCTCTTCGTCAGCCCGCCGTCAATGTCCAGTCGGGCCGCCGTGATGTAGTCGGCCTCGTCTGAAAGCAGAAATAGAATTCCGTTGGTGACGTCTATCGGCTGGCCGACGCGCCCCCAGGGGGTGACCTCGCTGCGCCCTCGTTTGATTTCCGGGTCCTGCAGGTAGGCGGTCAGGGGCGTCTCCGTATGGCCGGGGCAGACGACGTTCACCCGGATCCTTTTCCGCGCCCACTCGAGAGCGAAGTGTTGGGAGAGCATAATAATGCCGGCCTTCACGGTACTGTAAGCGCCGGACATGCCGTAGGGCTGAATGCCCGCGTTCGAGGATAGGTTGACGAAAGAACCCCCGCGCCCATTGTCGATCAGCCACCGGCCGGCTGATTGGCACATGAGGAACAGGCCGGTCAGCCCGATGTCCACCACGAGCTTCCAATCCTCAAGGGGAAGGTCGACCAGCGGTCCCGGGGCCATCTTGATGGCGCAGTTGACGAGACCGTCGAATCCGCCGAACTCGGTCACCGCCCGGTCCACGGCCGCCTGACAGGACTCGGGACTCGTCACGTCCAACCGCTGAAAAACGGCATTTCCGGTACCGAGCCTCTCCGCCAGCTCTGCGCCGAGTTCCTCGTTGACGTCGCCGATGACCACGCGTCCCCCTTCGTCAACGAACATTTCGGCGGTCTTCGCGCCGATCCCCCGGGCGCCGCCGGCGACAATGCACACCTTTCCCTCAAACCGGTTCATGCCTCTTTCCCCCCATATGGCCGCCCGCTTGATATTCGATCTTCTTGCCGCCCCAACTCCTGCCGGGCGTGTGGATCATCTTGCTCTCCACCTGCCCTCCGTCCACGGGCAGGTTCGCTGCCGTGATGTACCGGGCTCGATCGGAGAGGAGAAAGACGCAGGCCTCCGCGATCTCCTCGGGCGTCCCCACCCGACCCATCGGAACGACCGCCGCCCGTCCCGCGGCGACCTCCGGGTCTTGGAACATGGCCTCGGTCATGGGGGTGCGCACCTGGCCGGGAGAGACGGCATTGGCGCGGACGCCGCGGGGCGCCCATTCCACGCCGAAGAGTTTGCCGAGCATGATGGCCCCCGCTTTGCAGATGCTGTAGGCGCCCGCGAGGGGGTAAGTCTGCATTCCCCCGATGGAGGAGACAAAGACGATAGAGCCGCTCCCTTTTTCCAGCATGACGCGGCCGGCGGCCTGGGCGCACAGGAAGTACCCTCTCAGCCCGGTCTCCATGACCATGTCCCAGTCCTTTTCGGGCAACTCCTCCAGCTTTCCGGGCACCAGCTTGATGGCGCAACAAACCAGCCCGTCAATGGCGCCGAAGGCGCTGGCCGTCTCCTTCGCCATGCGCTCTGCGTCCGCTTTTTTCGAGGTGTCCATGTCGATGAGGATGGCCTTCCGCCCTTCTTCCTTCACCTTCTCGGCGGTCTCCGCTCCGGTTGTGGGATTGATGTCGGCCACTGCGATGTCTGCGCCTTCCCGGGCAGCCAGAACACACGTGGCGCGCCCGATGCCGCTGCCCCCGCCCGTTACAATGACCTTCTTTCCCTGGAGCATCATTGTCTGCTCTCTTCTGATGCCGACCGCCGATGATCGCGGGGCGTGCTCATGATTCCCCGGGGTGCGAAGAGGTATCCCATCATTACATCGAGGCTCATGGCCAGCAACCCCGAGATGCAGTAGTGGGTCAGTTTTCTGAATGACCCCCGCCTTCCTGCGTTGTAGCCGCGATTTGGTAGGCCGGGCTTCCAGCCCGGCGGCGGGCAAGGAGTCACCGACCCGAATGCCCGCCCCACCAGCGGAAATCGCGGCCGGGCGCGCCCCGATCTCCGCTCGGACCCAGGTCCTCGCTCAGATCGGCGCTACACCAAATCATGAAAAAGCCGTGGGCAAAGCTGCGTACGGGGCTTAATCCGTTCCAAACTGAACCACTGCCCAAGATGCCCAACCCGCCGATCAGGCGCGATCGGATTGCATCCGCTCAGAGACGGACGGCCGCTTCCGGGGTCAGGGGTACACCCGCTCAGCGCTGAATACCTCCCGGGGGAGTCTCACACCAGGGGCAACTCCATCTCTTTCGGAGGATAGCGGAGATCGCCCCCCCGGACCTGAAGTGAGGGGTGGCAGGTGTGCTCCTCGGGGGGAGAAACGTCCTCGATGTGAAAGACCTTCGCCCCGAGGGATTTCAGCCGGTCGGCCAGGAATTGGCGGTGGCAGAGGCGGAAATTTCTCTCGGCGCACATGAGGGCCACGCGGGACATCCGGGCCAGGGCGACGATCCGGTCGATGGCCTGGGAGGCCTGCGGCGTCGCCAGGTGCTCGATATAGGCCCGAAAGCCTTCGGACGGGATGCCCGAATGGAGGGAAGCCCCCGGTGCGCTCTCGTCTGAGGGATGGCCTTTCCCTGAGGCCTTGACCTTCGAGCCCTTGAGGCGGCGCCTCCCGCCGAGCGCTTTCATCCAGGTGTAGCGGATCCCCGCCCCTTCGAGGGAGGCCCTCAGGGACTCTCTCTCGAAATGGGGGTGGCGGCGGGACTGGGGATACGAACGAACGTCCACGAGGCAATCAATCCCGTGAGCCCGGAGCACCCGAAGGAACTCCTCGATGGGGCGAGTCGAGTGCCCCACCGTGAAGACCCTCAAGCCCTCTGCTCGGCAGTCGCCCATCCCACACTCCCCGCGTTTTGACCGCGCTGCTTGTTCCGGAACCCACCCTTTTTTATCATATCCGCGGGCGATCGGTCTTCGCTCGCCGTCGCGCACATCGGGCCGGAAGCGGTTGCGGGGCAGGTTTTTCCGTCCGGTCGGTTACGAGCGCACCCGAGGCGTGGGTAATTTCCTTAATTTTCTGGCGCTCGCCAAGCCAGCGAAACGAAAGCGAATTGCGCGTCCACGGGGTCCCCCTTCTGAATCAGCAGATCAATCCAGCGTATCGATGAAAAACCTAGAGATCGCAGAAAAAGTAGGCTTCTCCGCCGGGGACGGTAATATCTCAGGTCAATCGGCAAATTGACCCGATTCAAAAAAAGGGGGGTTGTCAAGAAATAGGATCCGGGGTGCAAGAATTTCGCTACATCCACGTCTAAATCGGGAGCAGGGTCCCTGTTGAGGCCCTTGGTGCGGAGTGCCTTGAAGGTCCACGATGACGATTTTTCAGGACATTTATGGGGCCATGGGGCTCCTTGAATCTATTGCAGCCTTCGGGATAAGCCTCGGCGTCTACCGTATCTTCAAGGGTTCCCTTGCAATCAGACGCAGGCGACAGCGCGAGGACACTTTCGGTGCGGATTATGCCCGAGAACGGGGATTACTCGACGGCCGACGCCGTGCGCATTTGCCTCGATCCGTGATCCGTCGGAGAGGTTGGTAAGGAAAGGGGTCCATGCGAAGCGAGAAGGGACAGGCCATCGTTCTGTACGCCGTCTCGCTGGTCGGTTTGCTCGGGATGGGTGGCGTGGGAGTGGACTTGGGGTATCTGTACGCGGGCCAGGCTGCGCTCCAGGCTGCCGTGGACGCAGGGGTGTTAGGGGGCGCTTCCGGCCTGCCGGACATCGCCACCGCCCAGGCCCGGGCCATTCAGATGGGCGCGGCCAACAAGGTCTTTCAAACCCCTGTGGACCTGG
>JBHIBA010000028.1:0-27169 GCA_046758845.1 Nitrospinota bacterium | reverse complement strand
ATTCCTTGGCCGAATGCGCCAGTTTTAGGCGAAAGAGTGCGGCCCTGCAGGGCCGCACTCTTTCGCGAAAAGAAAGTTTTCCGGGGGGTCCAGGGGGGCCGGTTTTCAAAAAGGCCCCCTGGGATTTTCTCTTATTCCAGAGGGAACGTCTCATATGCTTCTGAACCTATTCAGTGTGGACCTGCCAAGAGATAAAAGGCTCGGCCGCTTCTGGGGGGAGTCCGTCAAGGGAAGGATTGTCCGGGAGAGGGCGGCTCGCGGAAGGTCACGCCCGCGCGGCGGGAAGCGTTTCCCGCCAGAGCCGGATCTTGCGCCACCCAGGCGGGCCGTGTCGATCAGGTTCTCGTTCAATTGAAACGGTACAATCGCTCTGGCGACTTCCATTTTCGAACGGTCTCCCCTACCCCCGAGTCATCGCCAGCAGCCGCTCACCGGCTGAATGCAGCGTCTCTTCTTTTTTCGAGAACGTAAACCGCACGAAGTCCCGGCCCATCCCCAGCGTTTGATAGAAACTGCTCCCCGGCACGGTCGCCACCCCGTGCTCTCGAACCAGGTGCATGGCGAAAGAGACGTCGTCCGGAAAGCCAAACGCAGAAACGTCCGCCATGATGTAATACGCCCCCTGGGGCTGGATGAAGGGGAGTTCCGCCTTTTGCAGGTAGCCCTGAAGCAGGTCCCGCTTGGCCTGATACATCGCCGCCAAGTCCGCGTAGTACCCATCGGGCGAACAGAGCGCAACGGCTGCGGCCTCCTGAAGGGGAGCCGGCGCGCCGACCGTCAGAAAGTCGTGGACTTTCCGGATGCCGCCCGTCGCTTCCCTCGGGGCCAGGACGTAACCGATTCTCCACCCGGTCACGCTGTACGTCTTCGACAGGCTGTTGATGGTGATGGTCCGATCGCGCATGCCCTCTAGGGTCGCGAGACTGGTGTGCGAGCGGCCGTCGAACACGATGTGCTCGTACACTTCGTCCGTCACGGCGAAGACGTCGAACTCGACGCACAGGTCACGAATGACCTCGAGCTCCGCGCGCGTGAAGACGTGGCCCGTCGGGTTATGGGGCGTGTTGACGATGATCGCCCGCGTCGCCGAATTGAAGGACCGGCGCAGCTCCTGCGGATCGAACGTGAACTCAGGCGGCCTCAAGGGGACGAAGCGGGGGACCGAGCCGCTGAGGAAGGCGTCGGGGCCGTAATTCTCGTAGAACGGCTCGAAGATCACCACTTCGTCCCCCGGGTTCAGGATCGCCATGAGCGTGGCGATCATCCCTTCGGTGGCCCCGCAGACCACGGTGATTTCCTCTTCGGGGTCTACTTTGATTCCGTTGTAACGCGCCGTCTTGCGGGCGATGGCCTGCCGGATGCTCGGGTTTCCCCATGTGATGGCGTACTGATTCCAGCCTTCGGCGATGGCCTGGCGCGCGGCTTCCTTGATCTCTTCCGGGGCGTCGAAGTCGGGAAAGCCTTGGGCCAGGTTGACTCCGTTGTAGCGGTTGCATTCGCGGGTCATCCCCCGGATGACGGATTCGGTGAACCTTGCGACCCGTTGGGAGAGCATCTTTTTCCTCCAAGCGACACCAAATGTGCGACAGATCTTACACGAGAGGCCGGACCCGCCGGGAGCGCGGCTGCCGAGTCGTGGGACTTCGAAGATTACGCTTCACCGGGTCCGATTACAGCGGGCCACCCTCGAAGACCGGGTGAGCAGGGGGGATTTCAGCATTCTTTCCAACGACGGTTTCATAGGAGGAGGGGTCGAATTCGGGCATGGGGACGCGCCGGTAGCGATCGAGCTCTCCGGGGGGAACCGTGGCGTCCATGACCATCTTGGTTCGAATCCCGCCGGAGACGGGTACGTATTCGTGGCCCCGGGCGCCCGGAAACAGGATCAGGTCGTGTTCCGCATTGAACCTCGTGGCCACCGCCCACTCCACGGCCTCGGGATCGTGCGGGTCAATATCCTCATCGACCAGAATGATGAGGTCAAGGTCCTTCAACGCCGCCACGGCGGGGAATACGGCGTTGCGCTGAAGTCCTTCGTCGGCGGGCCGCTCTTTCTTGACCTGGATCACCAGATGGAACCGGCAAAGCCCCCCGGTCGTCAGGCAGATGTCCTGGACGATGGGAACCGCCGCCTTCACCATCCCGAGAATCCCGGGTTCCATGAGTGGCTTGCGGATCAGGCGCACCTCACCCCCGCTGATGTCGTAATAGATGGGGTTTTCCCGGTGCGTCACCGCCCGGACTTCGAAGACCGGGGAGGGTCCCCGCTCGGCATAAAGCCCGACAAATTCTAGAAACGGCCCCTCCTCGACCCGCTCCTTCGGATGGAGGACTCCTTCCAGGACGATCTCCGAATCGGCCGGAACCTCCAGGTCCACCGTCAGGCACTTGACCACCTCCAGAGGCTTTCCTTTGAGACCCGAGGCCCATTCCAACTCGTCCCGGCCCCGGGGGATGTGCGCCCCCATGCTGGCCGCCGCGAAAAACAAAGAGAGGTCCGGGCCCAGCACAACGGCGATCTCCAACTTCCGGTCCTTATCTTCCGACCGCTCGTAGAGATCTCGTAGATGTCGCCCCAGGTCCAATTTGAGCCCCGTTCGGTTTCCCCCCAAGAGCTGGAGCCGGTGAAAGGAGGCGTTCCGGACTCCGCTCCGCGCGTCTTTGGCGATGACGATCCCGCCCGTGACGAAACGCCCCGCGTCCCCCGGCATGTGAAAAGGGACGGGAAACTTCGCGCCCAGGTCGATCCCGTCCGTCAACACCACCTCCTGGCAGGGGCCCTTTTCCACCTCCACCAGGGGAATGGGGCGATCGATGGCCCGCTGCACCGCCGCGCGTAGCCCCTGGAGGTCCACCCCCAAGCCGACCAAGGCGTTCTTCTGGCTGGCGAGGAGGTTGCAGCAAACAGGGATCTCCCACCCCTTGACGCGCTCGAAAAAGAAGGCCAAGTCTCCATCCAGCTTCTTGACGAAGGCCGACAGCTCCAGATGCGGGTCCACAGGACTTCGAACCCGCATCAGCCTGTCCGCCTGATGGAGACGCCGGATGACCGACCGAAATCCGGTATCCAGTTCACGCAGTTCACTCATCGGCGAAAGGCTCCTTGGAAGGACGGAGAGCCGGTCAAAGGATCGATGACTCTAAGGCCGGGGGGAAGCCGAAAGGGGTCGGCAAACATTCCTGAGAAAGGGCCGGACGAAGAGTTACGCCATTGGACGCTTCATCAGGGCTTCCAGGACCTCTTCCGTCGGATCGGTCCCCCAGATTATCCGGCCATCTACCGCGTAAGAGGGAATCTTCTCAACGCCCAGACTCTTCCCCTGTCGTCTCATGGCGTCTAGCTCGGGGGCATAGACCTCCCGGTCGAGCGCCTGACGGAGGGCCGGCCCATCCAGTCCGACCCCTTCGACGAGCGAGACCAAGACCTCCGGGTCGCCGATGCCCAAGTCCTCCTGAAAGCGGGCGCGGTAGACCGCATCCCGGAAGGCCCCCATTCGTCCCTGGTCGCGCGCAAAAAGCGTCGCCTGATGCGCGAGCCGGGTTCGGCATTTCTTCTGGGGAAATATGAGGGTCAAATCGTATTTGGAGGCTATGGACGAGTGCTTGGCGAGAAGCCGTTCGGCCTCTTCGGGGGTTCGTTCGAGGAAAGGAACCCCTTCGGGGCGGCCCTCCCAGGGAACCCAGCGAACCTTGACACCGCTTTCTTTTTCGATCCTCGCCATCCCCCGGAGGGCGATGTAACAATACGGTCAGGTGTAATCGGAGAATTTCAGGATTTCCTTCGGGCCATCGGTCATTCCGCAACTCTCCCCAATCTTATTCTCTTCTCCTGAAAAGACGCACCCAGATAAATCATCCTAAACAAGACTTGGCACCGTTCGCAAGCTTCGGTGGTGGGTCCGTTTGGAACGGATTAAGCCCCCTACGCAGCTTTGCCCACGGCTCTGTCATCATTTGGTGTAGCCCCGATCTGAGCGAGGACCTGGGTCCGAGCGGAGATCGGGGCACGCCTGGCCGCGATTTCCGCGTGGGTCGATGACCCTCGCTCAAATCGCGGCTACAACGCAGGAAGGCAGGGGTCATTCAGCAAACTGACCCACTACCCAAGTTTCCCTTGAAGCCCATGGGTCTCAAACTCCGGGGCCCGGGCATCTTCTGTGACTCTGTCCTCTCCCTTTTCTCCAAAAGGCGGGTCGCACCGCCCAAAGTCTATGTAAAATAATGGGTCCGGCTTGAGCGGAACGTGATTTCCGATGCCTCCGCCGCAAATGCGGGACAGCATCGAACGATCAGGCTTGAGGGTTTACGTGTCCGCCCTCGAATCTCGCGTTGGGGGCGCGTCGTAGGCCCGGAGGAAACGCCATGCCGAAAGATCTCAGAAGCTTCATCGAGGAGGTCGCCGAGAAACGGCCGGATGATATCGCCCGCGTGAAGCGCGAAGTCGATCCCAAACATGAACTTACGGCGGTGGTCGAAAAGCTGGAAAAGGCCAACCAATTCCCCGCCGTCTTCTTCGAAAAGGTGAAGGGCTCGAAGGTCCCGGTCATCATCAACCTGACGGCCTCTTACGAACGGTTGGCGATGGCTCTCGACACGACCCTGGACAGGATGGTTGAGACCTTTTGCGAGCGGGAGCAAAACCCCATCGCTCCAAAAGAGGTATCGGACGGTCCGGTCAAGGAGGTCATTCTCACAGGGGAGGAGGCCGATCTCTCCGTTCTGCCCATCCCGACCCATAACGCCCTGGACGCCGGTCCTTACATCTGCTCGGGCTTAGGGATCTGCAAGGACCCCGAGAGCGGAAAGCACAACTTGGGGATCTACCGTCACATGGTCCACGACTCGAAGACTCTCGGGAACTGGATCTACCAGGCCCACCACGGCTACTACGTCTGGCAGCGTTACGCAGAGAAGAACGAGCCCATGCCCTTTGCGATTGCCATCGGCCACCATCCCGGCGCAATTATGGGGGCGATTTCCCGGTACCCGGGCGTCGGCGGAGAATATGACGGCTCAGGAGGGCTGCTGGACGAGCCAATCGAAGTGGTCCGGGCCGAAACGGTCGACCTTCTCGTCCCGGCCCGGGCGGAGATCGTCGTCGAGGGGACGGTCCACCCATCCGAGTTGCGGCAGGAAGGCCCCTTCGGAGAATGGCCGCGCTACTACACCGCCACCGGACCCAAGCCCATCGTTAACGTCACTGCCATCACCATGCGGAAGGACCCCATTTACTTCGACATCTTCGCCGCGCACCCGGAACACAACATCGTAGGGGGGCTTCCCCGGATGGGAAGTGTGTACCGGCGGGCGAAGGAGGTCGTGCCGAGCGTCCAGGCCGTCAATATGCCCATGAGCGGAGGGGCGCGGGCGCACGCCTACATCTCGCTGAAGAAAAGCACCGACGGCGAGCCCAAGCTCGCCGCCTTCGCCGCCTTCATGGCCGAGAACAACGTCAAGCTTGTCATCCTGGTCGATGACGACATCGATGTCTTCAACGAGCAGGAGGTCCTCTGGGCGGTCATGTCCCGCTTCGAAGCCGATCGGGACCTCATCGTCATGCCCTACTGCCTGGGCGGTCAGATATATCCCACGGCCTACGACATCACCCGCAACAATCCGGGAAAGATGAACACCAAGGTGATCGTCGACGCGACAAAACCCGTCCCGCCGACGCCGTTTCCCGAACGGGCGCAAGTCCCCGGGGAGTGGGTCGAGAAGATCGACCTGAAGGAGTACATCCTGCCCTGGGCGTGAGGCTCTTTGCGGAAAGAAAAATGTTCAGGGCGGCGCTGAATAACCTTCGAGCTTTGACCTTTCTCCTCGTTGCCTTGGTTTCATACGCTGGGCTACTTCCGGCCTCAGCCTTCGAAGGTGAACTGGTCGAGATCCCCGGAGGTCGGTTCGTGATGGGCGACCCGTCCGGAGAGGCCGATGAAACGCCCCGCGTCGTGATTGTCCGCCCTTTCCGCCTCATGCGCCACGAGGTCACCAACCGCCAATTTTTCGAATTCGTAGCGGCCACTGGATACGTCACCGACCCGGAGAGGTCCGGCTCCGGGTACGTCTGGACAGACCGCTGGCGGCGTGTGCGCGGGGCCGGCTGGCGCCACCCCCACGGTCCGGCCGACACGATAGCGGGGCGGGGGGATCACCCGGTCGTGCAAGTCAGCGCCCGTGACGCAGGGGCCTTCTGCCGGTGGGCCGGCCTTCGTCTTCCCACGGAAAAGGAATGGGAATTCGCCGCCCGAGGCGCCGATGGCCGCCGCTATCCCTGGGGTCCGGCGCCGCCGCGGCACGCGGGCGCGCACCGGGCCAACTTCGGCGCCCTCCCCTGCTGCGCCGCGGACGATTCCGACGGGTACTTGAAAACCGCTCCGGTGGGCAGATTCCCTCTTGGCGCGTCGCCTTTCGGCATACTCGACATGGCGGGTAACGTATGGGAGTGGACCGCGAGCCGATTCCCAGGCCGGCCCTCAGAGGTCGTGCTCCGGGGAGGAGGCTGGGGAAACAATCCCTGGTGCCTTCGCACGAGCTATCGACACGGAAACCCACCCGACATCGGCCTGGACATGGTGGGTTTCCGATGCGCGGGAGACGTTGATTGAAAAACGGGTCGAAGGCAAGCCTACGGTTCGGGGAAGCCGGACACACTTGGGACGCCGGCGGGGACAACCAACGGCATCCTGGCAGCCCCAAAGGCGGGTGGCGACCCCGTCACGGGATCATGTGGCTTTTTGCCGTGGCCTTGTTGTTGACGCCTGGGACGGGGCAGGCCGCGACGGACCTCGTCCCGCTGTCCCGGCCGGGGATTTGGCCCGGTATCTCGGGAGTTATCGGCTACAGGGGACGCCTGTGGTTCGTCAACAGCGTGAAGTTCGTCAACCACAACTCCGCCGACATTTACAGTTACGACCCCGCTACTGGGGTGACGAGCTACGAGCGGTCTCTTCTCAGTCAAGACGCGGGCGATCCGGTGGTTGCGGGCGGGTTGCTCTATTGGCCGTTTGAAGACCCACGCTCTTCCGCCGGGCGCGGTGAGTTCATGGTCACCAACGGACGGGACTGGGCGTGGAGGACCATGTCCGAGGGCGTCAGCTTCCACGTCCACGCCATCGTGGCTCACGGCGGCGTCCTGTTCGCCGCAACCTCCGCCTGGCGGGCCGGATTGCAGGAATCGCAGGACGGCGGCGCAACCTGGACAGTCCTCTACGACCATGAGACGCCCAAAGGGAAGGTCAGCCGGATCACCTCTTTGGCGATTCTGGACGGCGTGCTTTATGCCGGCCTGACGGCCTTTTATCGCGAGGACATCAAGCTGCTGCGAATGCGAAGCGGCGGGATAGCGCCTGTGCCCGGTTGGCCGAGCGGCCATGGGACTGTGGCTCTGACTGAGTTTCGCGGTTGGCTTTACGGGGTGAACTGGTCGGCCGAAGACATCGCCGTTTGGCGCACGGATGGACTGCGGGTCGAGCGCGTAACGGGTCTCGACGGTCGCCAGGTACGGGACTTTGCGGCTGACGGTGGCGCAATCTGGGCGATCAGCGTCAGGAAGGGCTCCGGTACGTTATGGCGAAGCGGAGATGGAGTGTCTTGGTCCGCCGAGTTCAGGTTCAAGGAGAGTGAGCCGCTCGAAGTCGCCACCTATGGCGGGCGGACCTACGTCGGGACCCTAAACCCCCGTGGCGGGACGCTCTGGGGCCCGCAGATGAAGCCCCGGCCTCGGCCAGCAGGCCCGATGGCCCCGCTGCCCGGGCGTTCGCCCCGGCTCTCCGGCATTCGGATGCGTCAGGCGCTTGACGCCCTGGACCGCGCGCTCGCCGACCCCTCAAGCTATCGGCGTCACGGAACTCGGCTTCGCCGCGCGCTCGAGCCCTTCGCCCTTGCAGGCGGCGAAAAGGCTGGGGCGGAGTTGTCCAGGCGGCTTGCAGCTCAGGTTCCCCGTCTGAACCTCTCGCTTTTCGGGGGTGCCCTTGGCACGACGTCTGCGGAGATGGCGCGTTGGTATCTGTTGCGGGCGATGGCCCTGACGGGTCACGGCCATGTCCCAACGGCCTTGCTGACCATTCCATGGACGGAGCCGAAGAATCGGGCGGAGAAGTATTTTCATCCGGTTCCGGCAGCAGCCTGGGCCGTCGCGCAACTGGGTCAGGCCGACGACGCTACCGTGGAATCGCTGATCGTCCGGTTAAGTCAGGACGGCGATCCGCCCTGGCTGGCAGGTGACATCGTCAACGCCTTGACCGTATTGACCGGCAAAAGGTTCGGGCACGACAAAACCGCCTGGCTCGCCTGGTGGGAAAAGAAAAAACGAGCGGAATCGAGCCGATGAGCCGGAGGGGCCTCGGGGTCCGAGGCCGCTTGCGCGCCGTTCACCCGCCCGGACGTATTCGTCTGCCGGCATTCAATCCGCCGAAGCCCGCCCGCCAGGGGCCGTCACATGGCGCTCTTGGGAACCAGCTTTCCGGGGATGAACCGGTTCGTATAGACGTCCTTCACCTTGACTTCGCGGGGTCCCAGCTTTCCCTTCATGTACCGGCTGATGATGTCCTTGGTGAAGGCCACCTTTTTCTCTTCCATGAATCCCAATCCGGTCCGGATGCTCTCCGGAGTGACGACAAACCGGATGGTTGTCTTCCACTGTTCCAGCACGGCCGAGTAAGAGAGCGAAGGGCTGGTGCTGACGAGGTGTCTGGTTGCTGCCTCGGGGTTGTCCACCGCCCAGACCATGGCCTCAAGCGTCGCCTTGACAATCCGCCGAACCAGGTCCGGATTGCTCTTGATCAGGGCCTCTGAGGCGACGATCCCATTCCCGTAAAAGGGAAGGCCGTGCTCGCCGTACGGAATCTCGACGAGTTCTTTGCCCATGCTCTTCGCCTTGAGCTTGAGAGGGGCGGCGGTGACGGCGAACGTGAGGAACATGTCCACCTTGCCGGCCAGCAGGCTGGGACCCAGCGCCGCCGCCGTCATGCTGATGAAGTTGATGTCCGATTCCTTCAGATTGTTTCTCGCCAGAAGCGCCGGAAAGATCGTCCGCGTCGAGCTGGCGGGGACGTCGGCCACGCGCCTGCCTTTGAAATCGGCCGGGGTCCGGATTCCGGAACTCTTCAAGGTAACGACCTCGGATTGATCGTTGTGGTAGATCATCCCAACCTGTTTGACGTTCACGCCCCGGCTGCGCGAGACAATCGTCGTCCCCATGCCGGCCTCGCCGAAATGGCTCTTGCCGCCGAAGATTGTTGTAATGGTGGCTTTCGATCCGTATCCCCGTTGGATGGTGACGTCCAGACCCTGTTCCTTGTACCGTCCGGTCCCCAGGGCCGAAAAGAAGGGCGCGTGCCCACCATGAAAGATATAGGACATTGTCGCGAGGACTTTTTCGCCCGAAGACGCTGTCCCAACGGCGAGCCCGAGAACCCACCCACAAGCCAGAATCGTCCCGATCCATCTTTTCATCGCCGCTCCCTCCTCAACCGGAGCCTCTCGCCTGGTTTCTCCCTCGCACGGGAAAGTCTCAAAAGATTACGGGATTCATTCTCCACTACGGATATCATAACCGGGACCGAATAGCCAAAGATCAAATCCAGCCGGCTTACTTCATGCCCTGGATCTCCTTCAGGCGGATGCCCCAGGGCGAGCAGGTTCCCCCTTTCTGGAATCCAACCCGCCTTGAAGAAAGCACAACGGGTTGACAAACAAAACCGGCTGCCCCTCCGGAGGGCAGGCCGAAGGGGTGTTATCATGATTCGGCCGGGACCGAGAGGGTCTATCCGGGGGGATGGTGATTTGACGATCAGGTTTCGCCCATATGGCTGACCCACGTCCTACTTTGAGTGCCAAGGCCCTAGAGGCTCTACCCGCCATTACGCCCGCCGACCGGAAAAGACTCCTGACAGATCTATTGCGGGGGGTTTCTAGGACTTTTTACCTGACGCTTCGCGTGCTGCCGAAGGGGTTGCGGGAGCCGGTGGGCCTGGCTTATCTACTCGCCCGGGCCGCCGATACGATCGCCGACACGCGCATCCTGCCGCCCAGCGAACGCGTGGCGCACCTGCTCGCTTTCAGAGCGCAGGTCGAGGGTCCTGCCAGCGCGCAGGCGCTCCGGGAAACCGGGCTCGCCCTGAGGGAGAAGCGATCCCTCCCTGCTGAAAAGGATCTCTTGACCTCTCTTCCGGAAGCCTTTTCGCTCCTGGAGGCGACGCCTGAAAACGACCGCAATCGGGTGCGCTCTGTCGTCGTCACTCTCACGCGCGGTATGGAATTCGACCTGACCGCGTTTCCTCGGGAGGATTCAGGACAGATCGTGGCCCTCAAACAGGCCGCCGACCTGGACCGGCACACTTACTACGCGGCCGGATGCGTGGGCGAGTTCTGGACGGGGATCACCACCGCGCACACATCCGCGCTCAAGGGGTGGGACGCCGAGCGCATGGGGGAGATCGGCGTCCGTTTTGGGAAGGCGCTTCAACTGACCAACGTCCTCCGCGATGTGCCCAAGGACCTGCGCCTGGGGCGCTGCTACCTGCCCGAGCCCGAGCTGGCCCATGCGGGCGTTACGCCCGAAGCGTTGCTCAATCCGGCGACCGGGGCCAAGGCCCGCCCTGTGCTCGTCGGATGGATAGAGGCGGCCCTCGGGCACTACGGCGCCGCCGAGGAATACCTCCTCTCGATACCTCGGCGCTGCCTGCGTTTACGGCTGGGGGCGCTCTGGCCGATACTGATCGGGCTCGCCACGCTGGCGGAACTCGGCCGGAATGAGGAGTGGCTGGACCCGGCCTGGCCGTCCAAGGTCAGCCGTAATTGGGTCCGCCGCATGCTTTTGCTGTCGCCGCTCGCAGCTTCCTCAGACAGACTCTTGCGCGCCTGGATCGGGCAGTTGCGCGGGCAGGTGGAGGAATCCCTTTACACTCGAGGGAAGAACAAAATGTCGGGGGTCAGGCCGGAGGAGGCGTGACGCCTGCGGCTTCACCGAGGGATGTCCGCCCGGCTTGTGTCGTTCAAAGAGACCAGGATCTTCTCGGGGACGAACGGGAGCGTTCTCATTTGGCAGCCGGTAGCCTGAAAGAGGGCATTGCCGATGGCAGGCGCAGTCGGCACGAGACCGGGTTCTCCCACGCCCTTCGCCCCCCACGGACCTTCAGGATTCGGGGCCTCCACGAGGATCGGTCCCAACTGCGGAGTATCCAGGGCGCACGGGATTTTGTAGTCGCCGAAGTCCGCGTTCGCCAGCGCCCCGTTATCGCACACTAATTCCTCAAAAAGCGCCGTGCCGAGACCCTGGATAAGCGCGCCCTCGATCTGGCCCTCACATCCCTTGTGACTGATGGCCCGCCCCACGTCGTGGGCGGCGATGAGTCTCAGCACCTCGAGCTTGCCGGTTTCCAGATCCACTTCGATCTCGGCCCCCTGCGCAGCGAACATGAAAAAGGTCGAGACCCTTCCCTGGCCCGATTCCGGATCAAGGGGGGACTCTTCAACCCTGTAATCTCCTTTCCCCACAAAAGGCCCGCCATCCTTTCGCACCGGCGAGGCGTGTGGCCCCCCCGTCAGATCAGAGATTCCAATACTTCGCTCGGGCGTCGCCCTGTGGGAGACCTTGCCTCCCTTCAGGACTAGGTCGGCAGGGTTCGCCTCCAAGAGGCGTGCAGCCGTTTCAAGTAGCTGGCGCTTTGCATCGACAGCGGCCCTCCGCACCGCATTTCCGTCGAAGAATGTGGCCTTGCTGGCTGAGGACGCCCCGGAGTAGGGGGTGACATCGGTATCAACGGGAATCACCCGGACGGCCGAGGGGTCACAACACAGCTCCTCTGCCGCGATTTGCCGAAGGACGGTGTGGGAGCCCTGTCCGTGTTCAATGGCGCTGGTCTTGAGCAGGATCGAGCCGTCTCCTCGAACCTCGATCTCCGCCTCCGACCTGCTATGAGCGGCGGTAGATTTCATCATGCAGGCAATCCCTATGCCGCGTCGTTTCGGCACTTTCCGGCCTCGCGAGGGTCTTTCTCTGGGAGAGAGCGCCTCACGGACCTTCTTCAGACATTCCTCGAGTCCGACACCGACAAGCACCTGCCCGGCCGCGCTCTCATCTCCCTCTCGTACGATGTTCTTCAGCCGAATCTCGATGGGGTCGATTCCGAGCTCCTTCGCAATCCGGTCGAGCTGCTGCTCATAGCAAAAGCAGACCTCTGAGACGCCGAAGCCCCGGAAGGCCCCGGCCTTCGGCTTGTTGGTGTAAACACAGTAGGAATCCACGCGAACGTGGGGGATCCGATAGGGCCCAGGGGAGTTGTGACCGGCCGTTCGGCAGACGGATGCCTCATAGTCCCCGGAGGCTCCGGCATCCCAGATCAGCTTGACCTCTCTCGCTACCAGGGTTCCATCCCTCGTGACGCCCGTCTTGTATTCAGCGAAAAACTCTTGACGAACGAATGTGGCGCCAAACTCTTCTTCCCGATCAAAGACGAGCCGTACCGGTCGGCCCGGCAGCTTCACCGCCGCCGCTGCACAGAGAACCTCCGCGCAGGCGCTGATCTTCCCCCCAAAAGCGCCCCCGCAGCACGGAGCCACCACCCGGACGCTGGAAAGAGGGAGTCCCAGGGCCCCGGCGACCTGTTGCCGGGCCAAATGTGGACCTTGGGTAGAGGTCCACAGGGTCAACTTTCCACTCGTCTCGAAGCGGGCGACACAGGCATGGGGCTCCATCGAGCAATGCTGCACCATCGGGATACGGTAGGCGTCCTCGAACACGAAATCTGCGCCGCGAATCCCTTCCTCGACATCGCCCTTTCTTAGCTTGAAATGGTGACAGATATTTGTTCCCGGAATTGGAAAGATGCTCTTGGCGTCCCGCTTGTAGCTACCCAGGTCTTCATGGAGGATCGGGGCGCCGCCCGACATGGCTTCCCTGGCATCAAAAACCGGTGGAAGATCCTCATACTCAATCTCTATGGACTCAACCGCTTCCTCAACGACGCCGTCATCCCCTCCCGCTACGGCCGCGATGGGTTCTCCTATGCAGCGCACTTTCTCAATTGCGAAGATGGTCTGATCCTGCAGGAAAGAACCCCAAAATGCCCCCGGATAATCTTGACCCGTGACGACGGCCTCTACCCCGGCTATACGGCGAGCCTTTTCGGTTTTCACCGAGAGGATGCGAGCGTGAGGCCTCGCGCTCCGCAGGATTTTCAGACGAAGACAATTCTTTGGATAGAAGTCGGTGGCATATCGGGCAGACCCGGTACTCTTCTCCAGGCTATCTTCTCTCGGGATATCCGCCCCGATGTATTCGGCGTCGGCCATCCGTCCTATCCCTACAGCAAGAGCGACTGGCCTTGGAGAATCCGAGAAACCTGGGGGTCTCGAACAGTGGGACGACCAGCCTTCGAAGGGCCTGCCGCTTCCGTACAAAGGATACAGGGCGCCCTCCTTCCCGGCAATTGACCATCATTGACGATCCCGGCGGCCTCTCCCCCCCGGAAGTCGGCCGTCGGATTGTGGGGCTCGCCAAAGGGCGACGGGAGGCCCCCTCTCTCCGCCTGAAACTCTCCTGCCCGGCACACGCCTCGATGGCCGTGCCATCCACTCGCCAACCAGGGCGAGAGGACCGCGCCGACTTCGTACGGAACGCCGTGCAAGCCGAATCTTTCGAGGAGTCGGATTTAAGCCGGAAATTTGTGAAATATTTCGCAAACTCTGATCTAGATCATAGCCTATGGTCGAAAGTACGAGCTAATTTGGGTTCAGATAAACAGGAATAAAGGATATTTATCTCTATATATCCTTGGGCGCAGACGATGGCTTGCATGAAATGACAAATAACGGGGGGCTGGGATGCCTAGATTGGTGAGTTCTTGGAGCAAAGCCTCCGATCCGGGGGCATCATCGCTCAGCCAATCGACTCCCCGAGAGCCCGTCGTTCTTACCCCGGAGAAATCCACCAGCTGGCCCGGAGGGAAACGGCGCCCTCCCTCGGGTCCCCCAGCCGCCTCGCCCGACGAACGAGATCATCCCCTCAGCCTGCGGTTTCACTTTGAACCCGGGCTGGTGGAAGAGGTGGTTTCCGCCGAAATCCATCGGCGCGAGGTTCACGGCGAACCCGACCTGGCGAAAGAGTACCACCGGCGCGCGGATCCGCTCTACGAACTCCCCCGGGAAGACAGCCGAGAAGAAGGTTTCCGGCGGCTGAACCGCGATTTTTTCACACGGCTCGGTTATCCGTCCATCCTTGCGGAGACCCTTCGGGAATTTCCGGATCCGCCTACCAGGCTGAGGTCGCTCTGGGTTGCGCGGGCTACTCGGAAGTGGGACGAGGGGATCGACCTTGGAGCGAACGGAAGCCTTTCAATCCTCCGGCTCCGCCCCGCAAGCTTCGCCGACGTCCCTTCCTTGCGGCGGATGGTGCGGCATGAATGGGCGCATCTTTGCGACATGCTGGACCCGGCTTTCGGCTACGGCGGCCGGTCCTTACCCGCAGGTCTCTCACCCCCCGAAGAAAACCTGGTCCGGGAACGGTACCGCGTCCTCTGGGACATCCGCGTCGAATCCCGGCTGAGCCGCCTTGGGCTCCAAGGGTGGCTCACAAAGGAGAAGTGCCGGCAGGCGTTCAACGCTGGATTTGCGAAGCTGCCCGCCTGCAGCCGACCTCCCCTTTTCGAGCGTCTCTGGTCGTTTGGGCGCTGGACCCACCGGGAGATCCTTGAAATCGCCCTGGACCCCAGAGGTCTGCTGAGCCGCTTCAGCGATCTTACAGAGGCGCTGGAAGAGGAGGAGAAGTCCTGGCTTTTCGGCGGGCCTTGCCCCCTTTGCAGCTTTCCCACGTGGGAATGGGAAACGGGCGTGTTGACCCTGGAGGACCACGTCCAGGAAGCGATTCGAAGCGATTTTCCCGGCTGGAGGCCTGAGGACGGCGCCTGCCGGCGGTGTGTGGAGTCCTATCGGTTCAGGGCACTGCTTGAGGCAGAAAAGCCGGTGGGCTGACGGGCCCATTGGACCTGACCTTGCGGAGGCAGAGAAACATGGACGTCACAAGGCGGCATTTTCTGGGCATGGTGGCGGCGGCTGGGGCGGGATCGCTGGTTGCGGACCATGGCCTGGCGCTGGCGGCGTTGAAACCGACAGTCCAGGTTGAAAATCCACTGGAGAGCTATCCGGACCGGGGTTGGGAAAGGGTTTACCGGGACCAGTACCGCTATGACAGCGCGTTCGCCTACGTCTGTTCACCCAATGACACCCACGCCTGCCGGATGCGGGCCTACGTGCGCAACGGCGTCGTGATGCGCATCGAGCAAAACTACGACGTGGACCGGTACGCCGATCTTGAAGGGAACCGCGCCACCGTCAACTGGAACCCCCGGGGTTGCCTCAAAGGTTACACCCTCCACCGTCGGGTCTACGGTCCCTACCGGATGAAGTACCCCATTGTACGCAAGGGCTGGAAGGAGTGGGCGGACTCCGGGTTTCCCGAGCTGACCCCTGAGCTCCGGTCCAAGTACCGGTTTGACGCCCGAGGGCAGGACGAGTTCGTCCGCCTGCTCTGGGAAGAGGCCTACACCTACATCGCCAGGGGCATGATCGCCATCGCCAAGCGCTACAGCGGCCCGGAGGGGGCCAGACGGCTCCGAGACCAAGGCTATCCCCCAGAGATGATCGAAGAGATGGAGGGAGCCGGCACCCGCACCATCAAGCTCCGCGGGGGGATGGGCCTGTTGGGCGTGTTCGGCAAGTACGGCCTCTACCGCCTCAGCAACATGTTGGCGATCCTGGACAGCCTCATTCGCGGGGTGGGACCGGATGAGGCGCGCGGCGGCCGGAACTGGTCCAACTACACCTGGCACGGCGACCAGGCCCCCGGGCACCCCTGGGTCCACGGCCTGCAGACCTCCGATTGCGACTTCAACGACCTGCGGTTCTCCAAGCTCATCATCATGGATGGGAAAAACCTGGTCGAAAACAAGATGCCCGAGTCCCACTTCTTCATCGAGTGCATGGAACGGGGCGCCAAGATCGTCGTCATCGCTCCCGAGTATGGGCCGCCCTCCACCAAGGCCGACTACTGGATTCCTATCCGGCCCCAGAGCGACACGGCCCTGTTCTTGGGGATCACCAAGATTCTCATCGACGAAAATCGGTTCGACGTCGACTTTGTGAAGCGCTTCACCGATTTCCCCCTCCTCGTGCGGACCGACACGCTCAAACACCTGAAGCCGCAGGAATTCATTCCGGGCTATCAGGAGAAGGACATCTCGCGGGGAGCCAGCTTCCGCGTTCAGGGACTCACTGCGGAGCAGCAGAAGGCCCTCGGGGACTTCGTGGTCTGGGATTCCAAATCCGCGGGCCCCAAGGTCATCACCCGGGACGACGTGGGAGGGAAGATGGTCGCCCAGAGGCTCGACCCCGCCCTGGAGGGCCGGTACACCGTCAAGACCGTGGACGGCAAAGAGGTTGAGGTCATGCCTCTGTTCGAGATGTACCGGGTTCACCTCAAGGACTATGACTTAGAAACCGTCCACCAGATCACCCATGCCCCCAAGAAGCTCATCCGCCGCTTGGCCGAGGACATCGCCAGCACCAAGCCGGCCGCCATCCATCAGGGCGAAGGGATCAACCACTACTTCCACGCCACGGAGATCAACCGTTCCGCCTACCTGCCGATGATGCTCACCGGGAACATCGGATTTCCCGGGGCCGGCGTGCACACCTGGGCGGGCAACTACAAGGCGGGAGTGTTTCAGGGCTCAGCCTGGACGGGGCCGGGTTTCGCGGGGTGGGTCAAGGAGGACCCCTTCCACCTCAACCTGGACCCCAACAGCCCGGGCCGCGACGTCAAGGTCAGGGCCTACGCCAAGGGCGAGGAGCCGGCCTACTGGAATCACGGAGACGTCCCGCTGATCGTGAAAACCCCCCGTTACGGGAGAAAGGTGTTCAC
The DNA here is from genome assembly GCA_046758845.1 of Nitrospinota bacterium. GTDB lineage: Bacteria > UBA8248 > UBA8248 > JACPRG01 > JBHIBA01. The sequence goes on along the minus strand of JBHIBA010000028.1, from coordinate 10,251 downwards.
CGGACAGACGCACATGCCCTCGCCGACCAAGGCCATTTTCTTCAACAACGTGAACCTGATCAACAACGCAAAGCACGCCTACGAGATGATCAAGAACGTGAACCCCGGCGTGGAGCTCATCATCTCGGCGGACATCCAGATGACCGCCAGCATCGAGTACGCCGACTTCGGCCTGCCGGCGAACTCCTGGATGGAATTCGAGGGCCTGGAGGTGACGGCCTCCTGCTCCAATCCCTTCCTTCAGATCTGGAAGGGCGGCATTCGTCCCCTCTACGACAGTAAGGACGACATCGTGATCCTGGCTGAGCTGGCGGCCAAGATGTCCGAGATCACCGGGGACCGCCGGTTCGCCGACATGTGGAAGTTCGTCCTGGAGGGCCGCCGGGAGGTCTACATCCAGCGGATGCTGGACACCTCCACGACCACCAAGGGGTACAAGCTCGAGGACATCATGGCCGGCAAGTACGGAGAGTCCGGCGCCGCATTGATGCTCTTCCGGACCTACCCCCGCGTCCCCTTCTGGGAGCAGGTCCACGAGGACATCCCCTTCTACACCGATCACGGAAGGCTCCAGGCGTACAGCGATCTCGATGAGGCCATCGAGTACGGAGAGAACTTCATCGTCCACCGGGAGGGCCCGGAGGCGACTCCCTATCTGCCCAACGTCATCGTCAGCTCCAACCCCTTCATCCGGCCGGACGACTACGGCGTTGCCCAGAGCGCCGAGCATTGGGACGAGCGGACGGTGCGCAACGTGAAGATGCCCTGGTCCCAGGTGCAGAAGACGAAGAATTTCTTGTGGGAGAAAGGGTACCGGTTCTTCTGCACCACGCCCAAGACGCGCCACCGGGTGCACTCGCAGTGGAGCGACACCGATTGGAGCCTCATCTGGGAATCCAATTTCGGCGATCCCTACCGCATGGACAAACGCTCACCTGGGGTCGGCGAGCACCAGCTTCACATCAACCCCCAGGCGGCCAAGGATCTCGGCATTAACGACGGCGACTATGTCTACGTGGACGCCAACCCGGCTGACCGCCCATACGTGGGCTGGAAGCCGAACGACCCCTTCTACAAGGTGTCCCGGCTCATGCTTCGGGCCAAGTACAACCCCGCCTATCCGTACAACTTCGCCATGATGAAGCACGCCCCCTACATCGCCACGGAGCGCAGCGTGAAGGCCCACGAGACCCGAAAAGACGGCCGCGCCCTTTCCGCCGGAACGGGATACCAGGCGAACCTGCGCTACGGCAGCCAGCAAAGTCTCACCCGGAACTGGCACATGCCCATGCACCAGACGGACACCCTGTTCCACAAGAAGAAGGCGGCCATGAGCTTCCTGTTCGGCGGGGAGTCCGACAACCACGCCATCAACACGGTCCCGAAAGAGACGTTGGTGCGCATCTCCAAGGCGGAGGACGGCGGCCTCGGAGGGCGGGGCGTCTGGGCGCCAGCCAAAACAGGGTTCACCGCAGGGGACGAAAACGACTTCATGAAGCGTTACCTGGAAGGCATAGTCAAGGTCAAGAAGGACTGAAGGAGGGTCCGCCGGTGCCCAAGGACGAGTTCGACCCGCAAGACCCCTTGCAGCTCACGGGGATCGCCCTGCCCGATCCGGAGGGAAGCGCCCTTCAAGCCATGGCCGAGTGCTTCGTAGAAGAGTTCCTCTGGATGGGTCAGGAGCCAGCGCAGATCTTGAAGATGTTCCGCAACCCTTCCTACAGGGGACCGCATCTGGTGTATCGGCGGAAGGGAGAGCGGTACGTGGGTGACTTGATTGAGGCGGTGTGCGCCCGGTTAAGAGGGGAGGCGGCGACCGACCCCGTCTCAGGAGCCCAAAACGGCGCACGAACCGCCGAGTCGGGAGGAAAAGGACATGCCTAAGGTCTACAACTGGCATCTCGGCCGCAAGATGAGCTTCCCCTATGGGGAGGAGCACCCCAGGTGGCAATTCGCCTTCGTGTTCAACACGAACCGGTGCATCGGGTGTCAGACGTGCACGATGGCGTGCAAGTCCACCTGGACCTTCTCCAAGGGCCAGGAAATGATGTGGTGGAACAACGTCGAGACGAAGCCCTACGGCGGCTATCCCCACCACTGGGACGTGAAACTCCTGCAGATGTTGGAGCGGGCCAATCCCAATGGTCAGGTCTGGGATGCCAGGGGGGCAAACGGCCCTTCCCGACCCTACGGCGTGTTCGAGGGGAAGACCATTTTCGAGACGGCGGAGAAGCGCTACGGCCCGGAGGGACACCAGCGGGTCCTCGGCTACATCCCCCCGGATGAAGAGTGGACCGCCCCCAACATCCACGAAGACACGGCCCGGGGACCGGCCGGCGTTCAGGGCCGATTCGACCCGGAGGGGACGTCACTGCCCGAGCACAAGACCTGGTTCTTCTACCTCCAGCGGATCTGCAACCACTGCACCTATCCCGCTTGTCTGGCCGCCTGCCCGCGAAAGGCCATCTACAAACGGACCGAGGACGGCATTGTCCTGATCGATCAGAAACGATGCCGCGGATACAAGAAATGTATCGAGGCCTGCCCCTACAAAAAGCCCATGTTCCGCGGAACCACTCGCATCAGCGAGAAGTGCGTGGCCTGCTACCCCAGGATTGAGGGCAAGGACCCCGAAAGCGAGGGGCGGGCCATGGAGGCCCGCTGCATGACCGCATGCGTCGGAAAGATTCGCTTGCAGGGGCTCGTCCGCGTCGGGCCCGACGGCCAGTGGGTGAAGGACCGGCAAAACCCCCTTTACTACCTGGTCAAGGTGGCGAAGGTGGCCCTGCCCCTCTATCCCCAGTTCGGCACGGAACCCAACGGCTATTACATCCCCCCCCGGTGGGTTCCCCGCAACTACCTCTACCAGATGTTCGGCCCCGGAGTGGACGAGGCCATCGAGCGATACACGGCCCCCTCGAGAGAGCTCTTGGCCGTCTTGCAGCTCTTCCGCGCCCAGCGCTTCATCGTCTTCCGCTACGAGATCAGAAAGGGGAAAAAACTCTACGAGCGGCGCATCCATGGCAAGCCGTGGGCCATGTACGACGATACCATCATCGGCTATGACCGCAAGGGGGATGAGGTCGTCCGCACGAAGGTGGAGGAGCCCGTCTTCGTCCGATCGGCCGATCGCGTGAATTCGATTTAGACCGGCTGGTGTCCCGCCGCGGAATCACAAAGGAGGAGGTTGTCGTGCAAAAGGGGTTGCTCAGGGAGCCCGCTTCGGGCAGATGCCGAGCCTACCGCGACTTGGCGGCGCTCTTTCGCTATCCCGGCGGTGACCTGACGTTTCTGGCCCGGGAGGATGTCCTCCGCCGCGACTTTCTTGCCTGGTCGGAGGAGGCCGGCGGGCGCGCAAGTGCGTCGGCGGCGGGGCTCGCCGGCGAGCTGGCCGACCGGCTCGGCGGCCTTTCCATCGAAAATCTGCAGAGCGAATTCGCCGGGACCTTCGGGCACGCGGTCTCTGAGGATTGTCCTCCCTATGAGACCCATTTCGGGTGCGCCCACGTCTACCAACAGACGGAAAGGATGGCGGACATCGCGGGATGCTACCGGGCCTTTGGTCTGGAGGTGGCTGACGAGGCGGGGGAACGCCCGGATCACATCGCGCTCGAGCTCGAGTTCATGCACTTCTTGGTTTTCAAGGAGCAGTACGCGCGCGAGCAGCACGGCGAGGACAAGGCGACTCTCTGCCGTGAGGCCCAGCGGACGTTCATGGAGAATCACCTGGGACGCTGGGCGCCTTACTTCTTCCGGCAGCTGGCCCAGAAGGCGGCGGGCGCCGTTTACGAGAAGGCGGCGGAGCTCGGTCTCGTCTTCCTGGAAACCGAGGCCAAGGTTCTGGGGGTTTGTCCGCAGGAGGACGTGCAAGAGGTTTCGGCGGCAGTGGATGCGGGTGATTCCTGCACCCCCTGCCTGGATGCCGAGTTCTGCGGGGGTTTGGAGGGGAGATTCTGATGAAGAGGAGACCGGAGCGTGCTGGAGGGCGGTTTGGCCCCCTGGGCCTCATGGCCCTGGGATGGGTCGTGGCGGGGCTTGCGATCAGCCCGGTGGCCGCCCAGACGAAAAAGAGAGTCAGCGCGACGGACGGAAAGGCAATCTATCTGAGGGAATGCAAGGTGTGCCACGGCCCGGATGGCCGGGGGGACGGCCCCGCCTCATACTACCTCTTTCCCAAACCGCGAAGCTTGGCCGACGGTCTGTTCAAGATCCGCTCGACGCCATCGGGAGAACCCCCGACCGACTCGGACCTCTTCCGCACCCTCTCCCGGGGTCTTCCCGGTTCTGCGATGCCGGGCTTCGTGTGGCTGACAGAAGCGGAACGATGGGCCCTGGTAACCTACGTCAAGGAACTCGCGAACATCCGGGAAAAACCGGAGGAGGTCGTCGTGCCTCCGCCGAAACCCCCCTCGGACCCCAAGATCCTCTCGTTGGGCCGGAAGACCTACGACAAGCTTGAGTGCGCGGAATGCCACGGAGTCGAGGGACGAGGGGACGGAACCTCAGCCCCCACCCTGAAGGACGACCGCGGTTTCCCCATTCCGCCCAACGATTTCACCCGTGGGCTCTACAAAGGCGGCGGAAGCGATAAGGATGTCTACATGCGCTTCATGACGGGTTTGGACGGCACCCCCATGCCCTCCTACGAGGGGACCCTCTCCGAGAAGGAGGCGTGGGGACTCGTCTATTATGTCCGCTCCCTGGCGGGAAAGAAGGTGGCCGTCCAGCCCTCCACGGGAGATATCGAAACACGCAGAGTCCCGGGCGATCTCCCTTCCAACCCGATGGACCCCTTGTGGTCCAAGGTTCCCGCAACGCGAATCCCCCTGATGCTCCTCTGGCAGAGACGGCGGGCTTCAGAGGGCGTGACGGTCCGGGCCGTACACAACGGCCGACGCCTGGCCCTTCTACTGGAGTGGGAGGACCTGAAACCCGATGCCCGCCTCATCCGAAATCAGGACTACTCCGACGGCGCAGCGGTTCAGTTCTCCCTCTCGGCGAAGCCTCCTCCCTTTCCCATGGGGGACAAGGGGCGTCCGGTGAACATCTGGTACTGGCGGGCGGACCGCCAAATGGACCTCGCACGGTTCCGCGACGTAGAGGACGTCTACTCCCGACTGGTGGCCGATGATTATCAGAGCGACATCAGTCGGTACCCGAGGGGCCACCTTGATGTCCCTCAGCACCTTCGCCCCCTACAGATCCTTTCGGCTCCGGCTCACAACCCCACCTTCCTCTCCGGGTGGGCGGCCGGCAACCCGGTTTCTTACCCCTGGCGCTTTTCGCCCATTGAGGATCTGAACGCTGAGGGTTTCGGAACGCTGACCCCGCAAGAAGAAAAAGGGCAGAACATCCGGGGGGTGGGATTCTGGGTCGCAGGCGCCTGGAAGGTCGTCTTTGAGCGCGACCTGGCTTCCAAAGACCCGTTCGACGTGAAGCTCAAGCCGGGCGGCAGCGTGCCCGTTGCATTCGCGGTCTGGGACGGCAGCCAACAGGACCGCGACGGTCAAAAGGCCGTGACCACCTGGTACACCCTGAGGCTAAAGCAACGCTGAAAAGGCCACCTGGCCGGTTTCTATCCCGTTCCCTCTCCTCGTGTCCTGTCCCATAAATTCGGGGCATAAATTCCCGGCTTGCAAACGGGCGGGCGCCATACTAGGTTCTCGCTCAAATCGGGCCTACACCTAATGATCACAATGCCGTGGGCAAAGCCGCGTACGGGCCTTCGGCAGTGATCTATTTTGATGGTTTTTCGGTTGGATCCCTGTTAGAATTAGGACAAGTCCCATCGGAAAAAACACAGAACAGGGGGAAGAAACATGTATGCGCGTTTAAATCTGCTTAGCCTGAAGGCAGGGACATTATCTAGAGCGATGGAGGCAGCGAGAGGGGGTGCTCTTGCTGAGCATAAAGCCCAGAAGGGATTTAAATCAGTGGTGTTCTTGAGTGGTGATGAAACGGACGAGGTTGCAAGCTTTAGCCTTTGGGAAACGAAGGAGGACGCCGAAGCTGCCGCCAACGCCATGAGGCCCAGAATGATGGAGGAGATAGGCGGTTTTCTCAAAGGCCCTCCCACGACGAAATTGCTTCAGGTACACGAGCCAGAAGCCTAGGGGTTTTGCTTTAAACCCTCAAGACTTCTCTCACGTCCAGATGTGAGCGGCTTCTCCCGGTCACCCGAGGCCCGGTTTCCCAAGCAACTCCTTGCGCCGGGCCTCGGAGGCCGGGAAGTCGATCTCCAGGGAATCCCCCTGGAAGACGACGCCGTAGTCGCGCTCGGCCGTCTCCCGGAAGACCCGGCCGCCCCGCACGTCCCCTTGGACCGAGGCCAGATCCCGCTCGAGGGGATCGCCGTAACCGCCCCCGCCGGGGGAATGAACCTCGAGGGTGTCTCCCGGCTTCAGGGGCACGCGGGTGTCCTTGGTGACGTGCTCGGGGCGATACTCCTTGCCATCGAGGGTGAAAATGATCTCGCTGAGACGAGCGGGCTTTCCCCCCAGGATGCCGAAAGGGGGAAACTTCCCCCGGTCACCAATCACGGAGCAGAATCCCTCCCCCCGAAGTAACTCGAACTTATAAGAAGTCCCGAATCCGCCCCGGCGCCAGCCCGAGCCTGCCGAGTCCTCGAACAGCTTGAAGTGATTCACCCGGAAGGGATAGCGCTGCTCGTACAGCTCCGCCGGGGGCACCCGGGAAATCCCAATCGTGGAGGCTCCGTTGGTCAGTCCATCGGAGGACCGCGAGCCTCCGTAGCCTCCCCCTTGATAGATGTAGATGACGTAGTCTTTGCCCGATTCCGGATCGGTTCCCCCCACGACGAGGTCGTTGTTCGTGGAGAAGGGGGCGCCGAAGAGCTTATCGGGAATGGCCTGGGCCAGGCACCCGAAAACCACATCCACCACCCGCTGGCCGACCTCTGCGGTGCAGGCGGCGCAGGGTTTGGGAAACTTGGAGTTCAAGAAAGTCGTGTCGGGGACGTTGAGGCGGAAGGGCGCGAACATCCCCGAGTTCACCGGCACATCCGTGAAAACATGCTTGATGGCCACGTAGAAAGCCGCGATGGTGTTGGACAGGACGCTGGACGTGGGGCCTTTGCAAGGCGGGCTGGTGCGGCTGAAGTCCAGGTGCATGTCGGAGTCCTTGACTGTCATCTCACAGTGGATGGTCAGGGGCTCATTGATCACGCCGTCGCTGTCCATGTAGTCCTCGAAGGTGTAAGTCCCGTCGGGGATGGCCTCGACGTGGGCGCGCATCATCTTTTCCGAGTGAGCCTTCATCTCGGCAATGCATTCACGGACCGTATCCACGCCGTACTTGTCCAAGATGCCCTTGAGACGCACCTCCCCGACGTGCAGGGCGTTGACGGCCGCTTTGATGTCGCCGATGCGCTCGTCCGGGACGCGAATGTTCGCCAAGACCAGGTTGAGCACATCCTCGTTCAGCTCCCCCCTGCGGAACAGACGCACCGGTGGCAGCCGAAGCCCCTCTTGGAAGATCTCCGTCGCCTTGCTCACGAAGCCCCCGGGGGCCGATCCCCCGATGTCGGGCCAGTGGCCCGTGTTGGCCAGCCAGGCGAAAAGTTCTCCCTGATAGTAAAAGGGATTGAGAAGGGAGACATCCATCAGGTGCGTCCCCCCCGTGTAGGGGTCATTCACCATGAAGATGTCGCCCGGGGCGTAATCTTGAATGGCCTGGAGGGTCGCCTGGACGGTGAACTGCATGGCGCCGACGAAAATGGGCAGCGCGTCGTCCCCCTGGGCGATGACCTCCCCGGTTGCGCCGCCGTAGATGCCGTTGGCCCGGTCGTGGCCCTCGGCGATGACGGGGGAGAAGGAAGTCTTGATCATGGCGGCGTCCATCTCATCGGCGGTGAATTCAAGGTTGGCCTTGACGACGGCGAGAGTTACGGGATCCACGGCCATGCTCAGCGAACCTCCAGGATGAGGTTGCCGAAGTCGTCGACGGACCAGTCCGTCTCCGGCTCCACGAAAACGGTTGCATCCGCCTGCTCGATGACGGCCGGTCCCTCGCTGCGAAAGCCGACGGGCAACCGCCGCCTTTCGTAAGTCGGACAGTCGTACCATGCCTTCCGGAAGAAGACCCGGCGCTCGCCCTTGAAGGGATCTCCCCCGCTTGCGTCCAGCAGGGACTTGAGGTCGATCTTGGGTCGAACCCCGATGACGGCCGTACGAAGGTTCACGACCATCAGGGCCGTATCCACCAGGACATCGCCGTAACGGCCGGTGTACTCCCGCAAGAAAGTCTCGCGGAACTCTTCTCCCCGGGGCCGGCCCGAGGAAAGAGGGACGCGCACGGTGTGGGTTTGCCCGGCAAACTGCATATCGGCCTCGAAGAGGGGGACGGTGTGGGTGATGGAGGACCGTGCGCCCTCCAGCACTTCCTCTCCCCGGCGGACGTGGTCTTCAAAGATCCGGTGGATTTCCTCGATCCGTATCGAATCCAGTTCGGCGTTTAGGGTCTGAACCCAGTCGTGCCGCATGTCCGCGAGGACACATCCCATGGCGGAGGTCACACCCGGCAGGAAGGGAATGAGCGTGTGGGCGATTCCCAATTCCCGGGCCAGGGCCGCGGCGTGCAAGGGGCCTGCGCCACCGAAGCTCACCTGGACGAACTCGCGCGGGTCATACCCCTTTTCAATGCTCACGACCCGAAGGGCATTGGCCATCTTGATGTTGGCCACCTGGAAGATGGCCTCAGCGGCTTCCTCCACCCCTAAGTCCAAAGGCCCCGCGATTTTCTCTTCAATGGCCCGGCGGGCCTTTTGCACGTTGAGGACGAAGCCCTCCTCTTTGGCGATGGAATATTCCGGATTGATCCGACCCAAGAGCAGGTTCGCATCCGTGACGGTGGACTCCGTTCCTCCCCGGTCATAGCAGACGGGTCCGGGAACGGCCCCGGCGCTTTGCGGTCCGATCTCCAACAGGCCGCCCGGGTCGATCCACGCGACAGAGCCCCCGCCCGCGCCGATGGTGCGGATGTCAATCATGGAGATGCGGACCGGAACACCGAACTCCAGATACCGGTCAGCGCTCACGGTGGGGCGGCCGTCCAGGATGAGGCAGGCGTCGAAGGAAGTTCCCCCCATATCGGCCGAGATCACTCGGTTGTGGCCGGCGCTTTGGGCGATGTAGGCCGCAGCGATGGCGCCCGCCGCGGGACCTGAAAGGACCGTGTTCACCGAATAGCGTTCTGCCGCCTCCAGGCTCATCCCGCCCCCATTGCTCTGGATCATGACAATTTCCTTGTCAAAGCCGTCTTCGCGGAGTTGGTCCCGAACGGAGCGAAGGTAGCGGGAGATAAGGGGGCGGACGTAGGCGTTGACGACCGTCGTGCTGGTGCGCTCGAACTCCCGGAACTCGGGCAAGACCTCGGAGGAGAGTTCGATGTAGTCATTGGGCCAGAAGGAGAGGAGGACTTCCTTGGCCCTACGCTCGTTGATCGGGTTGGCATAGCAGTGAAGGAAGCTGACTACGACGGCCTCGCAGCCTTCCCCAAGGAGTCTTTTCCCCAACCGCTCCACCTCCTCGGGGTTAACGGGCTTGAGGACGCTCCCCTTGTGGTCCATCCGCTCGTCCACCTCCAGGCGGAGGTGACGCGGAACGAGGGGGATGAACTCACCGGTGAGTCCGTAGTCGTGGTGGCGGTCTCTTCGCCGGATTTCGATGACGTCTCGGAAGCCCAGCGTGGTCAGAAGTCCGACTCGGGCGCCCTTCCTCTCTACCACGGCGTTGGTGGCCACCGTGGAGCCGTGGACCATCATCCCGATTGCGTTGATGGGAATACCCAGGTTCTCAATGCCGTGAAGGAGCCCGCGCGCCTGGTCGTCCGGCGTCGAGAAAACTTTCAATATTTTGAGCCCTCGGGTTTCGGGATCAACCCCTACCAGGTCGGTGAAGGTGCCCCCTACGTCGATTCCGATGATGGTTTCCATAGAACTGAGATAAGATTTCAGGGGGACCCATTGGCCACCAGGATGGCCTCGAACCTTCCCGCACTCGGCCTATGAGACGGTACGTGATCGTGGATATTCCCGGAAACGCCGTCTCTGGCAACTACCCACAAAAAATCCGTTGGCCCTATGAAAAAGTCTCTCCCGTCCGCCTGTCAAGACCTGTACTGGTTCAAGACATATGAGACACGGACGGTGAGCCCGCCCCCTGGCGCGAGGGAGATTTGAGAGGAAACGTCTTTGCGGGGGGCGCTTTTTGGGCACTGGCGTGCCGGCCGGAC
>JBHIBA010000027.1:0-27501 GCA_046758845.1 Nitrospinota bacterium | reverse complement strand
CGTATGCCGTCTTCTGCTTGACGATGGGGTCCGCCATCTCCGCCGCCGTGGCCCGGTTCACGTCATCTCCCCGGCCGAGGAAATGCTCGGCGAAGCCCGCGCCCCCGAGGATGTGCCCCCGGTACTCCCGGGCGGCCCGGCTGGTGTCCAGGTGCTTCATGTCCGGCGCGACGGCCTGGAGGCTCTCCTGCTTGTTATGGGCATAAACGGCGCCGGGCTTCAGGTCTTTGAGCTGGGTCGCCTTCTCTCGGAGCTTCTTCACATCGGCCCCGTCCACGGTCAGGTCGAAGATGAACCGCTTGGCCAGAACCGTCCGCTCCATGTCGTCGAAAATGAATTGGTCGTAAGCGTCCAGGAAGTCGGCCAAAGCCAGGAGATCAGGCGTCCCGCGGGTTGCGGTGCTCGTCTTGTTGACGGCGAAGTAAAAGCAATCCCCCGCCAGGCGCCCGAAAGTTTGACTCGCGGGGTTTTCATCGAGGCGGACTACCTGGAAAGTGCGATCTTCCACCCTTTCCCGGCCTTTCCGGACGACGGCGGCCGTCACCCGGACGTTGTCCGGGTCCGTCCTCACCTGGGCGATCTTCCCGGCGTCAAGAACCCCCAGGCGGACGTGGCCGTCAGCCCGGTTGACGAAGACCGGAAGACAGAGCTCTCCGAAGAGCCCCAGGTCACGAACCAGCGCGTGCTGGTGGATGTCCCAGGCGTTGACCCAGTCCTTCCAGTGGAGATTCAGGACCGCTTGCAGTGCGGGATGACGGTGAGAATATGAGATTCCCTTCCCCACCACCCAATCTTTGAGGTCCTCCGTCAGGCGAAAGGCTATCGGATTCGTCTTATAAAGGATGTAAGCCGTGCGGATGGCCCGGTCTTGATGAAAGGGAGTCAGGTCCCGCTGCGACCCCCCCGTGAGAGAGCGGAATTGATGTTCGTCCGGGTCAATCCCTTCCCCTAACGGCAGGGCCTCCTGGACCCTTCTCTGAACGCCCGGCTTGCTCAGGGCCCAGGTCACCGTCTTTCGCGTGAGCCGATCAATCAATCCCATTCTTTTTTCCTCAAGACACGGCTCGGGGCGCCACCGCCCCGGGCCCAACCTTCAGGGGTCTCCCTAACCGGTGTGGTTGTCCGCTGCTGGATGAGCAGCGAGGACCTTTTCCCCTGACAGGCTGCGCCGGAATTCTTCCGCCTGATGTCGGATCAGCTTCCCGGGGACCTCTTTAAGAGGTGTAGAAACGCCGCCGGGTGTACCTCTCGCTCTCTCTCGAATCATCCAGAAGGACGGACTCGGCCGCCGAAAAACCGCCGGCCGCCCACCAGGCCAGCGCAAAGCTATGGGCGTGGTCCGGGCTCCTCGCAGGGCGGCCCCTGGCGGCTCCGGGCATTTTCCTGGCCGCCTCATCCGGGTCCACGATGCGGATCCCCCTGGGCTTGATCTCGTACTTCATCGCCGAGAGCTGACCGATGAGGGAATCCATGTCCGGCTTCGAGACCTCTCCCCCCGTGGGATCGAGACTTATGGCGCCCGCCTCGAACGCCCGTCTCAGCCCCCAGAAGATCTCCGCCTTGAGGTTCAGGAAGGACTGCGCGTCCGAGGTGGCCCCGCCGAAATGGATGGGAAGGACCTCCAATCCCGCCTCGGCGATTAAATCCGTGACCCCTCCTCCGACGCCCGTGTCGTCCACGGCCACGATGTTGACCTTCCACTCGCGGGCCAGGTGTTCCGCCTCGGCCGCGACGTCCACAACACTTTTCTTCTCTCGCCGACGGACGAACCGAAGGGCGGTAGGGCCGTACCATTCTGGGCCCCTACTGCCACCATCCTCGGGACCATGACCGCCAACCCCCGGCCCGCCAGTAACCGAATAGGCGTCAACAATCGTGAAAACCGTGAAGTCCGAGCCGTAGCGGGCGACGTCCACGCCCAAGGCCCGCTTCAGCCAGCGGGTGTGCTCAAATCCTTTTGCCGAATCCGCGTCAGCAGATTCGGCCATCTCGCTCCAGGCCGCCGCCTGGCGCCCCTCGGCCGCCTCGATATGGGAGAGAGAGATCAGCGCGTCCTCCCCCTCAGAGGGGAACTCCCCCATCACCCTGGCCTGATAGACGGGGGAGCTTTCGCCCCACTCCTCCTTCCGGGCCCCGATCCATTCCGGGGAAATTCGGGGGCTGATGGGATTTTCCGACGGCAGGGCCTTCGCGTCCTCCCAACGTCCCAGACAGGGGATGTGGAAGGTCTTCCACGTCGTCCTCAGCTTTGTGAAGACCTGATGGAAGTAGCCCAGTCTCGCTCCCGGCGTGCTGATGAGAAACAGCTTCGCGTCGGTCGTGAGGGCCCCCTGGATGCCGTCGAAGATGGCGTCCGAAACGCCCTTGGCCTCATCGATGACATATAAGAGGTGGGGCGCGTGAAAGCCCTCCAGGTTCTCGGGCCGCGCGGCCGACATTCCGACTGCGAACCATTCCTCCTCGAATCCCTTCACCGCCATCCGGGTCTGGGAGAGCTCCAATCCCCCTGCCAGGAAAGACGGCCCGACCCAGCGGTGAATTTCCGCCCAGAAGATGTCGCGGACTTGCTTTTCAAAAGTCGGGGCGGTCGTGGGGACCTTCGACAGCGGACGCGTGACCAGGAACCAGGTGACCGCCCAGGCGGCCACGGCCGTCTTCCCCACGCCGTGTCCGCTCCGGACGGCGACCCGGGGAAACTCGGCCAAGGCGTCCAGGACGTCGGCCTGGTAGGGTTCGGGCTCGGCGCCCAGGCATTCCTGCACAAAGCGAACGGGGTGGTCCCAGAAGGTCATCCATACCTCAGCCGCCTTTTCCCGTTCCCCGTTGTTTGCACTTTCGGCCATATTTTTCCGCGGCGCGGCGGGCGATGTCCGCCAGTGTGGCCTCGAAGTCCGAAGCGGTTTCCAGTTTCTTACGAGCGTTGCGCGCCCACTGGTCCGCAAGGAAGATGAGGCACCTGACCAGTAGTTCCTCCTTTTCAAGCCCTTCTTTTAAGGCCAGATCCGCGATTCTCTCGTATGCCTCCTTTCCCCTGGTCTTGAGGAGTTCCGAATTTCCCAGCTTTGCCTGAGGCTGGCCATTATCTTTCTGCTTGGCATCCTTTTGCTGTCTAACGGGACCACGGCGTGTCTTCGTTTTCGGATTTCTCTTCTTCGGGGCATCAGCCACTTTCCACAGTCCGCCAAGAAAAAGGCCCGGCGGAAGACTCCACCGGGCCTCAATAACCCGTTGAGGGCATAGGCCGCTGGGGCAGATGAACGACCTAAACTCGCCCTCAACTCCAGTGACTTTCGCTCAACTTACGCATAACTTAAGCCCTAGTCCGCAAATCGTCAAGCGATTTCTTTCGTATTTCTTTTCATTTGGCTGGTTTGGCGCTCCCGCAATTTTTTCCGTGGGTGTACCAACGACTCGGTGAGGGGGGTAGCCGGGCATTCAGTCGAAAATTCGGGCATCGTGAGAGGTCCGGCATATCGGTCTCAGCAAGGAGCGATTGAGCAAATTTGACAAATGGAGAGACCGCCTCGGGAGGAGGGAAAAAACGAATCGTACCTGGGTCAATGGATTCGATGGTCCGTTGTATTCAGCCGATTAAAGCTTGAAGTGAATTACTCCCGAAACGAGAGTTCCTTCTCATCGGCCGCTCGGGGGCGCGGTCTGGGCCGCAGCTTTCTCTGGCGGAACTCCTCGGCCAGCCGCCGGGCGGCGCGTCTGTAAATCCGCTGCGGGATGGGGTGGGAAAGGCCAAGCTCTCGGGCGATCCGCCTCCAGGCCATGGGCGGCGTGCCGGGCGGGGGATGACGCCACCAGACGATCCGCCGCTCCCGGGCCTCCAGGGCCTCAACCGCCTGATTCACCTCGAGACAGAAAAGTTGTCTCAGATCCCCCCAGCTCCTCGGACTCCGCTCCTGAACCTCCCTGGGCGACAGGCCCATCGAGCAGGGCGCGCACGCTGCCGTCCTCTCCTCCCAGTACCGCTCGAAAATTCCGTCCACGTAGCTCACGGCTGACCTTCACTCCAGGGCTGTCGGGTTGATCGGGCCCCTGCCCAGAGAACGTGCTATCCAGCACCGGTTGGGAGTGGCCGTTCAGACAAAATGCCTCATCGGCCGCGCCCTCGGGCGTGAGGGCCCGGTACGTCTGAACGGGGGCGCTGCAATGGGGAAATTTCGGGTTCGCGCACCGCTTCATGGCCGCCCACCGAAAGACTCCGTCCGGCCTCCCTCCATTCGGGGCAGCGCCATAAGCATCAATAGGCGGCGGAGACCGCGAAGGCCCGCGCTACGGACGTGGATTCCTCCCTGTCCGCCATCTCCACCTCGAACGTCTTTCGGGGGTCGTATTCTCGTAGCGTTTCAAACTCGCGTTCGTATTCCCTCCGCCCGTTTCGGCGAATATGAGAGAAATTCGGAACGAAATACGTGATGTCGGGCCCCTCGACCTTGAGAGCGCTCAGCCGGACCCTGACGTCGCAAAGCCGCTTCAGCCGCATCCGGATGAGCCTTGTGAGGAAGGCCCGAACCGGCTTGACCGCGGCGCCCTGAAAACTCAGCAGATAGGGCAGACGTCTCTCGGCATCCAGAACGAGAAGGTTGTAGACCTGATGGCAAGGGGGCCGCTCGCCGCCCGACCACTGGGCCAGGGGACAAACGGGCTGCCACCGGCCGTTGACCAGTCTCCCGCAGACCGGGCTGGGAGGGCACCCCGGACGGGTTTCCCAAAACAAGAGGTCAGGCCTCAGGTTGTCCGCCGAGCGACAAAACGGCTCTGTCCCGGTATCCTCTCCCCAGCAAACCCGGCCCTTCTGGACCTTCAGTGGAACGACATCCAGGCTCTCACGTCCCTTCAACTCCCCGTCCAAGAGATCGGAACCGGCAATGCTGAGGCGGAATCTGCCCGGTTTCTCTCCATCCGCCTGCCGGCCGGGCTGAATCAGCTTGTAGCGGGGGATGAAAAAGTCGCCGTCGTCCAATGCCTCCAGGCCTCCGGGCCGGCCGAAAAATGGGACGAGGGTTCCCGCCTTTTCAGCCGTTTTCCCGACACCCCCTGAGGAACCCTGCATCTCTGAGGGATCTGTCCCAAACTCCCCGGGATTCAGGGGCGTAGAAGTGCTGTGAAGGCTGGCTTCACCCTGTCTGTTCCCTTCCGCGTTCATCTTTCACCCTCCTTTACATTCCGGCGCTCGAATCGCATTGTCTGCTCACACCGCGGATTCAAAGCGCTCTCAGTTACTGCCGTGTCGTCCGACGGCCCACTCGAGGGCCGCCAGGGCCAGGATGGCTTGTATGAACCCGAAGGTTTTTAGGCCCTCTCTCGCCGCCAGGGAGCAACACCTAGGGCACAGACACCTGGGCATCGAAATCCTGATCCGCTCCATTTTTTCGCCTCCTTTAAATAACTATTTTAGAATCAAGCAATTACAGCGGGCTCCACAGCAGCCTGCCCCTCCCTGCCCTGGTGGAATGAGGTCGGGGCCGCTCCGTTCCGCCCCCCATTCCTTCCATCTTCTGGTTTCCACGGAATAGACAAATATCGCAACGTCAAATATGGCACTATTAGGCAAAAATATCAATGGATTTTTTTGAAAAAAAGGACAATAATGTCTATATGGGTATCGGGGCGGAAATCAGAAAACTAAGGCGAAGGCTGGGGCTCTCTCAGGTTGAGCTGGCCCGCAGGGCTTCGGTGGAGGCTCGCCACATCTCCCGGCTCGAGAACGAGAAGCACTCCCCCACTGCTGACGTCCTGACGCGGATCGCAGAAGCCTTGGACGCTTCGCCGAGGGACCTCTGGCCTGCCCCGAAGGCCGACGGTTCTTACAAGGCGGATGGAACCCTGAAGGCCGACGGCGAGAAGCCGTCCTCCGCTTCGGCGACGACCGAAAGGGACATGGAATACCAAGAACCGGGCGTAGGCGCCCTCGGCGCTCTTGTCCCCATCGTCGGCCACGTTTCGGGGGGCGATTCGGAAAACCTGTGGGGGGACGGGGACTTCCCGGTGGGGACGGGCTTCGACCAGCTCTCGTGCGCGTCCGATTTGTCGGACGCCAACGCCTTCGCGCTGGAGGTTCGGGGGGATTCAATGGCGCCGGTTTTTCGGAACGGGGCGGTTGTCATCGTCTCGCCCAATCGCCAGGTGAAATCGGGCGACTTCGCCGTCGTGCGGACACAGGAGGGAAAGAGCCACTTCAAGATGGTATGGCTCGAATCGGACCAGGTCCGGCTGACCTCCATCAACCCCGCCGAACCGCCGATGGTCTTCAGGACGCGGGACGTCAGATGGATCTACCCGGTCGTGTGGGCCAAGCTCCGGCCGTGAGAGATTTCCTCTCACAAACTCCGAAGCCGAACACGGAAGTCTTCGCCGTCGCGATCCCGCCGCTCTCCCCATGGGGAACGCCCTGGGCCTACCTTTCGATGGGCATTCCCACCATGCTGCCCCACTCGGTCCAGGAGCCATCGTAACTCCTGACTCTCGGGTAGCCGAGCAAATGCTTCAGGACGAACCACACCAGGGATGCCCGGTGGCTCATCCGGCAGTAGACGATGATGTTCCGGTCCGGAGCCGCTCCGACGGCCTCAAAGCGCGCCCGCAGGTCCGGAGGGGACAGAAAGGTGTCGTCCCCTAGGACCAACTCATTCCAGGGCAAGTGCACCGCGCCCGGAATGCGACCCGCGCGCTCTGCGCCGTGATCGCGCATCCCGGGAGGGGCCACCCGCTCCCCCCGGTACTCCTCGGCCAAGCGGACGTCCAGGAGCAGCCGGCCCTGATCCCCCAACCCGGCCAGTATGTCCTCCCAGCTAGCCCGGATTTCCGGGTCGGGGGGCCCGGCACGATAATCCACCACCTGCGGCGAGGGGACGTCGCGCGTCAGGGGACGACCCTCGGCGATCCATTTAGTGCGACCGCCGTGAAGGATCCGGGCGTCGGCATGACCCCGGAGCTGAAGGAAGAACAGGGCATACGTGGCGAAGCGCGTCGAATCCCCGTAGAGGACCACTGTCGTGTCCGGACCCACGCCCGATCGGCCCATGAACCGCCGGAGGGCTTCCCCTTCCAGAAAATCCCGGTCCGTCGGGTGCCAGAGATCCTCCTTCCAGCGCCAGCAAAGAGCGCCGGGGATGTGCCCCTGCTCATAACCATCGGCAGGGTCCCAATCGACCTCGACAACGCAAACCTGCGGGTCCGCCAGGCGGTCTGCGAGCCATTCGGTCTCGACCAGATGCGGCGAATGATGTCGCTCCAAAACGCCCATCTCCTCTTGTGCGTTAGAACTCGCCCGTCGGGCCACTGCCCAACGACAACTCCGAAGGAGAAGCGACATGTCCGAGGGGTCCAGCTGTCTGTCATGATCTGAGCGGAGAGACGGCGGAGGCTGAAGCCCCCGCGCTACACCGATCAACATAAGATTTGTGGCAAGGCCGAATGCCCAACAGACCCCGCGTCCGAAACGCTCCGACGAGAATTCGCGCTCAACGCATGGTGAATCCCAGGTAATAGGAGTAGGACGCAAGCAGCAGGTTGACAACCGTTCCGGTATGCAGGCGCCGCAGGCTTCGAAGCTGGTCTTCCATCGCCATCTCGAATTCCCGCAACTCCGGCGGCGCGTTGGCCCGGGTCACCTTCAGACCAATCCCGAAGAACATGTGGGAGCTGTACAGGGCGACGATGAAGAAGATCAGCAGCTTCTGTCCGAGGCTGTGGAACATGACCTCGAAGAACCGGACCCCGATCCTGACCTTGAGCTCGGTGATCAACATCGCCCCCGTCATCAAAATCACCCCCAGAAGAACCAGGATAAAGGGGTGATAGAAAACCAGCGCCTGGGCGAAGCGGCCCATGCGCTTCTCGGGGGGGTGGCGGCGCAGGAGCGGAATCCAGATCGCCATCCCAAGGAGAGAAGCCAGGTAGACGGTCGCCGTCCAATAATGAATTTGTAAGAGCATTCGCATTTCCTCGTTGCGGGGTCCCAAAAGTCAGGAAAAGGAGCCCGGCTCCATTCAGCGAGTTTAATCGAGACGGCCTGCCATCGAAAGGCGGGCGCACCCTGAGCTTCTCTTGAGGTCTCGGCCAAATGACTTCTCACAGCCTTCCTTGCGTTGCGGTTCCTTGACAGACTCGTCCGGCTTTCGCTACGGTCGCAGACCGAAGGGTCACGGCCCAGAGGCTATCGGCCGAACCACCTTCGAGCAAGCGGGGGGTAAGCGTGACTGCGAAGGACGTGTTCGAGTAGGCGAGTCCGGTTCCACCCCGCGGGAGAGTTCAAGCGAGACGGATGAACCGGAATTCCGGCGGCGTAGCGGCCTGGGCGGATCGGGCGATTCAAGAACAATCCGGCGATCTGATCGACCTGGCCTCGGACCTGGTGCGGATTCCCAGCGAAAATCCCCCGGGGGACACCCGCGACGTTTGCGATTTCTGCGAAGATTGGTTGACAAGACGGGGCATTGCTGTCCGACGGCTGTCCGCAGACCCCACGATGCCCAACGTCGTCGCTCGGGTGACGGGGGCGCGTCCGGGAAGAAGGCTCGTCCTCAACGGCCACATGGACACCTACCCCGCAGGGGACCCATCTCCGTGGCGGCTTCCTCCCTATGAAGGCAGGGTTGTGGACGGCAGGCTTTTTGGGCGGGGAGCGGCGGACATGAAGGCGGGCGTGGCTGCCGGGCTTCTGATGACCGCGCTCGCGGCTGAGAATCAAGACCAGTTCGCCGGAGAACTCGTGTTGACCCTGGTCTCTGATGAAGAAACGATGGGGGAGAGGGGGACCGCCTATCTGCTGGCTCAGGCCCCGGAAACGCGGGGGGATGCCCTACTGAGCCCCGAGACCACCGGGCTCGACATGATGTGCTTCGGCCAAAAAGGGCTCTATTGGGTTCGGCTGACCTCTCGGGGGAAAGGGGCGCACGGGGCCTTCATCCACCGGGGGAAAAGCGCGGTGGACGCGCTCATGGCCGCGTTGGCGGACCTTCGTTGTCGCCTCGAAACGCTCGGGCCGTCCTTTCCCCCTGAACTGGAGCATTACGTCGACGCCGCCCGGGAGGACCCTCGGGGCCTACTGACGAGCAAGGACCTGGAAATCCTGAGGATTGTCACGGTGAATGTAGGTAAAATCTACGGAGGAGAAAAAATCAACCTCGTGGCGCAGAGTTGCGAAGCAGAGGTGGATATCCGTCTCCCCCCGGGAGTCTTCATCGAGCGGGTCAGAGCGGCCCTGAAGGATTTCTTGTTGGATCATTCGGATGTCAAGATGGAAGAGCTCCGTTCTCACGACCCGACTGTATCCGAGCCCGATTCCCCCCTTTTCAGGATCCTTCAAGGGGAGGTCAGAAGCGTAACGGGTCGGGAACCGCTTCTGGCTCTGCGCATCGGCGCAACGGACGCCCGGCTTTTCCGGGCTGTGGGCGTCCCTTCGGCCACTTACGGACCGACGGGCCATAACGTGGGCGGGCCCAACGAATCGGTGGTTCTCGATGAGCTGGTTCAGGTGGCTCGGGTCCTTGCGCGGACTGCGTTTTCGTTTCTTTGCGGCCGCTCGCCCTAGAGATTTCAAAGGGGAATAGAAGGGGAGGGCCCGGCGTTCTCTTAGGGGTTGCGCCCCCGGAGTGAAGGGCTTTTTCAGTCGAGGTTTAAAACCCTAAAGGTCTCTTAGAAGCCATGCCCCCAAGAATCCTGACGCTTGACTGCGCCGTCCCGGACCATGCCTACGACCAGGGGGACATCTACCGGGATTTTTTTGCTTCCGTCTTCCAGGAAAACCCCAAGACTCGGGAAATCTTTGAGAACTCCCGCATCGAGAAGAGACACACCGTCCTGGAATTCGATTTTTATTCCCGCGAGCGAACGATAGAGGAGCGCAACCGCGTTTACGTGAAGGGCGCCTTGGACCTTGGAGAAGGGGCGATTCTCTCCTGTCTTCGAGAGATCGGCGCTGAACCCCGGGACCTGGACGACTTCATTGTGGCTTCTTGCACGGGGTACTCCAACCCCGGACTCGATATCCTGCTGGCCAAGCGCCTGGGGATGCGGGAGAACATCCGCCGAACTGCCATTGGAGGGATGGGTTGCTATGCGGCCTTTCCGGGCCTGGTGCGGGCCTACGAATCCCTCGTCACCCGTCCCGACTCCCTCGTCCTGCTCCTCATGGTGGAGATCTGCTCGGCCACTTTCCAGAAGACCGCCTCCACGGAAAACGTGGTTGCCAGCGCGCTGTTCGCCGACGGCGCCGCGGCTCTCATCCTGGGCAATGGAAAGCAGCCCCTTCGGACCGTTTCTTCCCGGTTCCCCAGGATCGTCGATTTTGAAACCCGGACTTCGTACGCCACCACCGAGGACATGGGATTTTTCGTCACCGCTGCGGGCTTTCGCATTCAGCTCTCTGCGCGAGTCCCCCTATTTATACGGCAAAACGTCCGGGCGCTGGCCGATCACCTTCTGGCAAGAAACGACCTGAGCCGCACAGACGTTGGTCTTTGGGTAATCCATCCAGGCGGGGCGAAGATCCTCGACTACGTTCAGGAAGTGCTGGACCTGACAGATGAAGACCTGCGGTTCTCGCGTGAGGTCCTCTCGAAATACGGGAACATGAGTTCCCCCACGGTCATGTTCGTCCTGAACGAGATCGTCCGCTGGGGTGATCCCCAACCGGGCGACTACGCGCTGATGGTGGGGTTCGGGCCGGGGCTCACGATCGAAGCCTGCCTGGTCCAGTGGTAGCCCGGCGAGGTTCGGCTGTTGGCGCCGCCCTCATGGCAGCGGCCTGGATGGCGCTCGTGACCGCGCGCCCCACGACAGCCACCGAAGAGACCTTCCGGTTCCGCATCGACCCAGAGAGGAGCCAAGTCCGGTTCGACGGAGAGACGACTCTGCACGACCTGGACGGGGAGGCGCGCAAGTTTCAGGGAGAGGGACGCGCGCCGGGGACCCTTTCCGGTCCGGACGTCACCGCCCGGGTCGTCATCGAGGCCGCTTCCATCAAAACGGGAAATTCCCTGCGGGACTACGTCATGCGCCGCAACACGTTGGAGGTCGAGAAGTACCCGGAAATCGTTTTCGTCGCGGAAGGAGCGACGCCGGCGGGGGCTCTCCGCGATCGGGGCCCGGTGAAGCTGATCCTAAAAGGCCGCTTGGACCTCCACGGAATCGTCAAGGAGAAACAATTCCCCGTCACGGTGGAGCGGCTGGCGGAAGGTTTCGTCGTTTCGGGGAAATTCCCCATCAGGATGAGCGAGCATCACATCCCCGACCCCTCGCTCTTCTTCAACAAGGTCAAGGACGAACTCATCGCCATCTTCAAATTCACCGCCGTGCCTGTACCTTAGAAAGAGGCGAGACAAAACAGCCACGCCAAGGGTCCGGCCAGTTCCCGATCTTGTGCAGAAGCGCCGCCCCGCCCCTCAGCTGCTGAGCTCGACGATGTAGTCCTTGATCTGGTTTCGATCTTTGGCGTCCGGATTGAGGTCCAGGTAACGCCGGAACGCCCTTTTGGCGTTTTCCCTCTCCCCCCGCTTGTAATGAAGGAATCCCATGGCCCGGTAGACTTCCGACAGTTCGGGATCCAGCTCGATCGCCTCCAAGTACCGGGCGAGGGCCTTCTCCTCCCCCTCGGGGGTCTTCTCGGACAGGCGGTAGATCTCGCCGTAATAGTAGTGGGCCTTGGCGTCATTGGGCGTGATGGCCAGGACTTTTTCCAGAGCGGCCCGGGCCACGTTGAACCTTCCGGCGCGGATGTCCATCAGGGCGTTTTCTCGTATGATCACCCGCCGCCTGAGCTGGAACTCTCGCGTGTCCTTGATCCTTCCCTTTTCCTTCGCGGCGCGGGTGTAACGTCCCGCCAGCAGGGACCGGTAGTTTGAGATCCTGTCGGTGTTGCGGGGATGACTGCCGAAGAAGAAGTTCTCCGTGGCGGTGCTGTCTCCGTAGGTCTTCTGGAAGAGCTGAAAGACCTTCGGGGCCTCGTTGACGTCGTAGCCGGCCTTTGCCAGAAGCTCCATGCCCCCCCAGTCCGCTTCGCCCTCCAGCTCGCGGCTATAGCCGTTGATAGAGGCCATGATGGCCAGGGGAAGAGCCAGCGCGACAAGAAGCCGCGCGGCGTTGTTGAGCAGGGCGGCTCCGACGATGTCGCCTTCCTCCGCCCGCCGCCCCGTCAGGTAGGCGAAGAGAAAGCTCAGGGCGATGATCCCGCCGATGTACCACCACTTCTTGTTCTCCCGGTCCCGGACGGCCCGGACCGTATGACGGTTGACGGAGTGGGTCATTTCGTGGGCGAGGACGGTTGCCAATTGGGCTTCGTTGTCCACCCGGGCGATGAGGCCGGAGTGAACGTAGATCTTCCCGTTGGGGTAAGCGAATGCGTTCAGGGCCGGGTCTCGAACGACTTTGAACTGGAAGGTGAGCAGCTCCGAGCCTTTCAGGCTCCTCGGGGCGAGCTTGCGACCGATCTCGTTCAGATACTCCTCCAGCAGCGGATCGCCGATCATTTTTTTGCTGCGGTCCAGCTTTCGTTGCTCTTCCGCGCTCCGCTCCCAGATCCGTTTTTCGTCTGATTCCAGCCGCCCTTTCGGATTGACGGATAAGGGCGGGAGATTGGTCGTGGCGCACGTGATGACGAAGATGGGGATGAGAAAATACGCCACCCACCTGGAGATCCTCTGCACGGCCTTCATCCTCGGTCACCTCCGAGCCCGTCTCGCCCCCCGCCGGACGGGTCTACTGAAACTCAAATCCATCCAAAATTTCATCCCCGCCCTCGGCTCTTGCAAGGCTCTACCGGATGGTCATATCGGCGTTGGTGACCTCACTCTCGAAAACGTAGCCCGAGCCTTCGAGCGTGCCCGTGTTTGTGTAACAGCCGCAGACCTCCAATTCCTCCTTCGGGTCCAGGTTGCGCATCCAATGAACGGTGTTCTTCGAGATGAAATGGACGTCCCCGGCGGCTTTGACCTCCACCTCGCGGTCCTCCGCCCCGGAGGCGCCCCGGCCCCGAATCACATAGATCACTTCATCGGAGCGGGTATGGCGATGTTTGTAGTGCCGCGCGTCCGGCCTAAACACAGTCCTCCAGAAGCAGACCTCCTTGGAACCCGAGCGGCTTTCCTCCACGACGAGCCGGATGTCCATCTGGTTCCAGCCGTCCTTCACTTCCACAGGGGCGGGTTCCACATCCTTAACGTTCACCACATAATGGGCCATGGGAGGCTTCCCCCCTCGGTTCGAATACAACCATCATGCCAAAGAAGACTGGAGATCTTCGACCCCGCTGCCGTTAGTATCCCCTTGAAAAACAGATCGTTATCGCGCGATGCCGAAAGGAGCGGAACGGAGAAACCGATCACTTTGTTTTCAGAAAGCCGCGAAGACCGCTCTGCGCTGACATTTTTGTGATCAGATCTCCCCCCGAACCCCACCACGGGTCTGGCCGTCCCTGCCTCAGAGGCGGCGCCAGTTCCCCCCGCTCGGAGGCCGCTTTAAGAGGCGATGTCGATGACAGCCCTCAGCGTTTTCCCTTCCCCCCCCTCCACAAATTCAAATCCTCGTTGGATCTCTTGAAAAGGGAAATGGTCCGTGATCGTGAGGCGGAGGTTAATATGCCCTTGAGAGACGAGCTTGATAGCCATCTCGAAGTCCTCCGGCAACCCCGCCCGAGTGCCGATGACCGTCAGGTCTTTGAAGTAAAACTGCTGCACGGGCACGGCGTCCACGGCCTCGGGGCCGATGCCGAACTGGAGAATCGTCCCGGCCGCGCGGACCATCTCAAAGGCCTCGCGGATGGTCTCGGCCGAGCCGGCCGACTCGATCACGATGTCCGCGCCCCGGCCCTCGGTCATGCGGCGAACCTCCGCCACCGGGTCCTTTTCTCGGGCGGGCGCCGTCTCGTCCGCCCCAAGCTCCTTGGCCAAATCCAGCTTCCAGGGGCTGCGCGCCACGGCGATCACGGGGTCTGCACCGCCGTGCTTCGCCAGTTGCGTGTGAAGCAGGCCCGTCACCCCCTGACCGATGACGACCACGCTTTTTCCGGCCAATGGGGGGAGTTTTCGCTGGCCGTAAATGCACGTGTAAAGGGCAATAAAGTTGGTTGCGGCGTCAAACGCGACGGACTCCGGGAACCGGTAGGCCAGGGTCTCAGGGACCTCGACGTAGTCGGCGTACGTGCCCCTCACTTCCCGGCCTCTGAGTCCGCCGCGCTCGCAAAGATGCTCCATCCGCCGCCGGCAGTAATAACACTTGCCGCAATAAACGGTGGGATTAAGCACCACGCGCTCTCCGGGCCGAAAGTTGACGACGTTCTCTCCCACCTCCTCCACCACGCCGGTGGCCTCGTGCCCGCCCACGAGCGGAAGCCGGACGCCGGGCTGCTTACCGGCCCAAATGGCCAGGTCCGTCCCGCAGATGGCGCTCGAGTGAACGCGCACCAGGAGGTCCTCCGGCCCGACGGCCGGCCGGTCCGTTTCGCCCAGCTCGTACCGGTGAAACGCCTTCAGAATGGCTGCCCGCATGTGGATTGCCCCCGAGCAGCGGCCGGGCGGCAATCAGCCCTTGCCGGCCAGCGCCTTGAACTCCTCCACCGTCAGCAGGCGGTGAAGGTCCATGGATTTTTCCTTGATGTCCATGAGAAGGGCCATGCGCTCCTCTTCGCTGGCCTGGATACCCAGTCGCTCGAGCCAGATGCCGACGCTGTCGATCCCGCTTCCCTTGCCGATGACCACGTCCGGCTCCTCTTGGCCCACCATCGCCGCCGAGAACGGACAAAGCTCCAGCTCGTTTTCTTTGCCGCAGTTCTTGTACCAGCTGGCGATGATCCCCGACTCGATCTGATACAAGAGATCCCCGACGATGGGCCGGTTGGTGGGAATTTTCAGGTCCGAGACTTCTCTCACCAGGTTGGAAAGCTCGACCATCTTCCGGGTCTTGATGCCGATGTCAACGTCGTACATGCAACGCAGGGCCAGGACCATGTCCTCGTAGGAGGCGTTGCCGGCCCGTTCGCCGATGCCGGTGACGGTGGTGTGGGCCACCGTGCAACCCGCGGCGAGCCCCATGAGGGTGTTCGCGACTCCGCACCCGAAGTCGTCGTGGAAGTGGGTTTCGAGCGGTTTGTCAACGCGCTCGCGGATCTTCCGGACGAGATAGGGGATGGCATGGGGATGGGTTCCGCCGAAGGTGTCCACCACCGCCAGGGCGTCCATGTGGCCTTCGGTGGCGACGCGCTCGACCATGTCCAGAAGCCAGTTGAGGTCCGCGCGCGTTGCGTCGATGGGGAACCAGACCGTGTAGAGCCCCTCTTCCTTGGCCGCCAGGGTCGCCGTGATGGAAAGGTCGATGGCCTTTTCCACGGGCCACTGGTAGGCATGTCGGATGATATGCTCACTGGAGGGGATCTCGACGACCACCCCCTGCACGCCGCAGTCGGCGGCCCTCTTCACGTCGTCCACCATGCATCGGGAGAAGGCAAAGATCTCACATGGAAGCTTCAGTTTGACGATGTCCCGTATGGCCTGCTCATCCTGCTTGGAGACGACAGGCATACCGGCCTCGATGCGATGGATCCCCACTTCGGCCAGCTTTTCGGCGATGCGGACCTTGTCATCCCGCGTATAGACCAGCCCGCACTGTTGCTCCCCATCCCGGAGAGATACGTCGTGAATCTGGATTTTCTCCGGGAAATTCAGATCCTTCCTGACCTCGTCGGCGAAGTTCAAAGGGCTGGTGAACCACTGATCCGTTTTCCATGGAGTAGACATTCTGGCTGGCTCCTTCATGCGGATTCCGGGGCTGGCCTATCGGAAGGCGGAACCCCTGCAGACGGCTTCTCGCGTAAAAAGGTCGAATGTAGGACAGGGACTCAAATGGACGCAGCCCTACGCGAGGCCAATTATAGAAGCGGGGCGAGACGCCGACAAGGGCCTGTACTGGTTCAAGACATATGAGACACGGACGGTGAGCCCGCCCACCGGGGCGAGGGAGATTTGAGAGGAAACTTCTTTGCGGGGGGCGCTTTTTGGGCACTTGCGTTCCTGGTTAAGTACCTCTCGGAAGGTGTGCGCCAAAGACGCCCGGCTTAAGCGCACGTACCTCCAACCGCAGTTCGGCTGGCACGCAAGTGCCCAAAAAGGTCCCCCCGGGATTTTCTCTTATTCCGGGGGGAACATCCCATATGCTTCTGAACCTGTTCAGGGGCCATGGGATGGCGGCCGCACGGGCAGGTAGGCGAAGGCGCAAATGGAGTTGCCAGGCACGAGGCAGAGTGCTAAAGTTTAAATAATGTGGAATCGAAGCCCGATACCCAGATGACTCAGGGAGGCCCTTGCGCTGGGGGGATGGAAACCCCCTGGGTGTATATGTGTAAGGGTTGAGCCCTTTCGAATCCCAAAGGTTCCATCCGCGACCTTTATACGAACTGTGGGTGTAAAGCAATAGGGAGGGGAAACTTTCCGGTCACCTGATCGGCCGAACGTTTCTCTTTGAGATTATTTAGGGGATGAGGACGATGGCGAAGACATATAACGAAATGATGGCGGATGCGAAGGGCGTCGTTCCCGAGCTGACGCCGGAGGAATCTCAAGACAGGGTGAGCAACGGGGAAGGTCTGATTTTGCTGGACGTACGCGAGAAAGACGAGGTCCGGCAAGGTTACATCACGGGCGCTGTTTCCATTCCCCGGGGCTTCCTGGAGATGCAGGTGGAAGCGGCCCTGCCGGATAAGGACCGGCCGGTCATCGTGTACTGCGCCGGCGGAATCCGATCGCTCCTGGCCGCCCGAACCCTGAGAGACATGGGCTACGAAGAAGTCTATTCCATGGCCGAGGGGTTCAACGGTTGGAAAAACCGGAACCTTCCGTTCACGAGGGACTTTGCGCTGAACCCCGACCAGATCGAACGGTACAGCCGCCACCTCACTCTCCCCGATGTGGGAGAGAAAGGCCAAGGGGAGCTCCTTCAGGCCAAAATCCTGCTGCTCGGGGCGGGCGGACTGGGCTCCCCCGCCGCCCTGTATCTTGCGGCGGCCGGCGTGGGAACGCTGGGCATCGTGGACTTCGACGTGGTGGACCGAAGCAACTTGCAGCGGCAGATTCTCCATAAGGATGCAGACGTAGGCGTGCCCAAGACGGAATCCGCCGAGAAGGCCATCAAAGGCCTGAACCCCGACGTAAAGGTCATCACGTACCAGGAACGCCTCACGTCGGAGAACATCATGGACATCATGGCCGACTACGAGATCGTCGTGGACGGCTGCGACAACTTCCCCACTCGCTACCTGGCCAATGACGCCTGCGTGTTCCTGGGCAAACCCAACGTCCACGGGAGCATCTTCCAGTTCGAAGGGCAGGTCACGGTGTTTGACACAAAGTCCGGCGGCCCGTGCTACCGCTGCCTCTATCCCGCCCCGCCCCCTCCGGGGATGGCCCCAAGCTGCGCAGAAGCGGGTGTCTTGGGCGTGCTTCCGGGCGCGGTGGGCGTGCTTCAGGCCATGGAGGCCATCAAGCTGATCCTGGGCAAAGGGGAGAGCCTGGTGGGTCGCCTGCTGCTCTACGACGCCCTGTCCACCAGCTTCCGCGAGATGAGGCTGCGGCGGGACCCGGCCTGCCCCGTGTGCGGAGACAACCCGGAGATCAAGGAGTTGATCGACTACGAGCAGTTCTGCGCGGGCGTCCCGGCGGGAGGCCACTAGGCCGGTCCCTACAAACGACCCGGCTCGAACAAAAAGGGCGGGCGCCTTTCGAGGTCGCCCGCCCCTTTTTTGCGCCCCCATCCAGTCGGGGGTCTACCGCTCTATCGTCCAGTTCTCAATGATCTCCGCTCCCGACTTGCGACAGAGGTTGTAAACCGGGCACCGTTTGAAGTACCCGTCTTTCAGCTCCTCAATCTGTGCGTCC
This sequence comes from Nitrospinota bacterium, assembly GCA_046758845.1. Taxonomy (GTDB): domain Bacteria; phylum UBA8248; class UBA8248; order JACPRG01; genus JBHIBA01. The sequence continues at coordinate 9,628 of JBHIBA010000027.1, read as the reverse complement.
GACGCCGCCGTCTTGAGCGTAACCTCGTAATTGAACTGGCTCGGGGCCGATTCGTAGCCCTCCTGGCCGGCAATCCCACGAGGGCTGTAAATGCCGCTCGCTTTGACCTTCATCGCCTGGATCTCGATCCCCAGGCCCTTGGCCACCCGTTCGACAATCACGGCCGTGCACCCCGCCATCGCGGTGAAGAGATACCCCATGGGGGAAGTCCCCTCGTCCGTGCCCCCAATGCTTCGGGGCTCGTCCACAATCAACGTGTGGCCGGATTTCGTCTTCACGATGGATTTCTGGTGCCCTTGCCAATCGGCCTCGGCCCAGTTTTCGATGGTCTCAGGAAGCTCCTTGGGTCGAATTGCCATGAAACTCTCTCCTCTGCCTGTTTTGCCAATGTACAGGGGGAGCCCCGTACCTGCTCCAGAATATCCGCCCAAAGACGCCCCAAATCGTAGGACCTATGCGTTTGCGGCCACCGGCCGGCCTATGTTTTTCACTTCGGGGCGCCGCGTAAAAGCGGTGACCAGCATCAACCCCTCTTTCCCTTCCTCAAAGCTTGCGCGGGAGGGGGCAAGTCCCTCTCCTACGCAGGGGCAGCCCTTTCGGCCGCCCCCTCTTCCACCCGGCAAAGATGGGGTAAGCCTTGGCCCTTATCTCTACCACAACCCAGCGTCCAAGGAAATCGGGTGCGGATGAATGCCGTCCGGTAAAGGTCACCTAACGCAACTAATCTGACCTATTTCCGAGTCGTCTTTGATGCAACACCGCCGAGGATGCTGCCGTAGATCAAATGGAGGATGAAAGTGGCGACGGCTATCCGGGGATTGATCTTTGCCCCAAAGACACCCCAGCCGAGAAGTGGAAGGAAAATGACCTGCATCCCGAGCCAAAGGACTATCCCCCAAACCAAGGCGGACCAAACCCTCACCGCTGGAGACCACCGCGTGAAAATTCCTCCGGCTACGCCCCCGTATGCAAAGTGGGCGATGAGACCGCTCACCACCAGGACCGGGAAAGCAACGTTGCCAAGGACCAGCTTGGCCAGGGCGATGGGGATGGGTTTGGGCATCGGTGCAACGCCGGTGAAAGTTCCGAGTAGCATGATGAGCGTCATCCCCCCGGTGGCCCAGAGACCGGCTTTGAACCCCGTACTGAACCGTTTCTTGGGACCATTATTCCCCCTCATGTATGTCCGCTCCTTTTAGAGAAACCTGCTCACGCTACCCGACGACACATCCCATTCCCTGGAAACTTTAAAGGGGAACCCGGACACGACTCATTCATCTCGATTAGGTCCCTATGAGGCTCCCCTTGGCCAATACATGATGACGGCGATGCCGATCATGCAGATCGCAGCACCGATGAGATCGAAGCGATCCGGCCGTCTCTGATAGAAAGCCCATCCCCACAGGAGCGATATCACTATGAAGATAGCGCCATAAGCCGCGTAGATGCGCCCAAAACTAAAACTGGGAAAAGGTTGCAAGGTAGGAATAATTCCGTAAAGTACAATGAGGATAGCACCCAACATCCCATACCAGAAACTGTACTTCTCGCGTAGCCAAAGCCATATTAAGTATCCCCCGCCGACCTCACACAGGCCAGCCAGAATAAAAAGGCCCACCGATGCTATGACCTTCATTATCCTCTCTCGTCCCTCCCTGGATTACGGGGCATCCGATGGCGAGCGGCTAGTGCTTAGTTGCGCAAACTCCTAGACATTCTGAGGGCTGGATTTCCAATAAAACTCCGGTAATTTTGCGCGGAAATTGTTACACGAATTTCTGTAACCAAGCCCTAGGCCACAGTCCGGATAAGAGCCAGTGTCATAGGAAGGGTACACCGCCTTTTCCCTATTTACACGCCTTTAAATGCTACCCCATTAGCAGTCGTTCGTAAACGACAAAAGCCACAAGTGAAATTTAGTTTGGCGAGACACCTGGATTCACGGTCGGGTGGAGGCCTCTGCCCCCCAAAAGCTGCATAACTCGCCAATTTTACGCATTCCCTATACAAGAACCATCTCTGCTGGGCGGGAGTTCTATCCCAAGATCGCCTTTTAGGTGGTTGATCAAGCGAAAGGACTAAGCCCTGTCAGCAAGAGTAAGTCCCCCTCTTTTGCCCTATGACCTTTCGAATAACCTGGCTCCTGAGAAAATCGAGCAACTTCACGCGGAATCCCCCCCGATCGAGATAGGCGATTGCTTCCCAGGGCCGACCCCCAATGCTTCGCCCTTCAAAGCCGTTCGATCCTGCGGACGGCCAAGCTGGCCAGAAGCACCATGCCCCCCAAGACAGCGATTCCCGCCCGAAAGTTCCAGACATCCGCCACGGCCCCCAAGACCCAGGGCGTGACGCCGAAGCCCAACGCCGCCCCGGCCCCGATGACGAGACCCGTCGCCACCCCCCGGACACCGGCCGCCGTGAGCCGGGCAATGAGGATGAGTCCCACCGGAAAGAACATGTTGGCAACCAAACCTTCAACGATGACCCAGATCCCCACGCCGACGTTCTCCGGCCACAGGGCGATGCCGAACAAGCCGACACCCGAGACGGCGAGGATCCAGCCCAGCAGGCTTCGGCAGGTGAACCGGTCGGCGAGAAAGCCGGCGGAGACCGCGGCCAGAATGCTGAGTCCCCGGCCGGTGGCGAAGATCTGATTGGCCGCCGTCAGGGTCATCCCCCGCTCCTTCACCAGATAGACCGGAACCAGAAAGCCCACACCGAGCGACGCCGCCGAAGCCAGAATCCAAAGCCCCGTTAGCGTGACCAGGCTCCGGCTTTTTCTCACCACCGCGATGCTGCCCCGCGGCTGATCGGCCGCGGGCTCTTCTTCCGGCGCAGTCGCGAAGACCATCCCCAAAACGAGGACTGAAACGGCCGCCATGGCCCAGAAGACGTACCGCCAGGAGAAAGCGGAGAGGACCGCGACGGCGAGCATCGGCGCCACGAGCTGGCCCGCCGGCGCCGCCGAGTCGAACACGGCGATCCTCATCCCCCACTGCTCCTTCCTGTAGGCCGTCGTGAGGAGCGATATGGCCGATGGGAGGATAGTTCCCGTTGCCAGGCCGATGCCGAACGCGACGGCCGAAATCGCCGCAACCCCCGGGGCCCAGCGCATCAGAAGTAGGGTGACGGTCAGGATGACCAGCGCAATCTCAAGCGTCCGACGATACCCGAAGGTCCGGCTCCAGAAAGGGACGCTGAAGAGCGAACCGCAATACCCGATGGTGAGGAAGATGAAGAATCGCCCGGCCTGTGCGTGCGAGATGCCCAGTTCGTCCTCAATCAGAGGGAGGACAGGAGAGAAGATGAGCCGCGCGGCGTGCGCCAGTAGCCATAAAATCCAGGCGGTGACGAGGAAGGAGTGACGCATGGTTTTTCCTTCGACCCGAAAATCCCTCTCGAGGATCATCAAAGCCGCTCATCGGTTACCTTGTAACAAAGTAACAAATTAAGAGGGATTGAGAATGGCCGCTATCATCCGGGTGGACAACGAAGAACATGAGAAGTTGATAAAAATGGCCATTCCGTTCTGAAGCGTCTACTCGGTCTTTAACGGAAAAGCCCGAAGGGCCGCAAAGCAAAAAGGCGGGCAGACGTGGGAGGGGGGTCATTCGGGGCCCAGGATGTCCTCCCGGGTGAACAGCGACTCCAACTGATATCCTGCTTCCGCCAGCTTCTCCCGCCCCCCTTCACACCGGTCCACGACCACCAATACGCGGGCCACAACGAGGCCTTCCGTTTCCGCCCGGTGGATGGCATGGAGAATGGAGCCGCCCGTCGTGATCACGTCTTCAAGGATGGCGACCTTCATCCCTTCCCGAAGATTGTTCTTCCCCTCGATCCAAGCGCTCGTTCCGTGAAACTTCGGCTCTTTGCGGACGACGAAGGCCGCCATGGGTTCGCCCCGCAGCTGGCTGACCAGGGCGGTGGCCGTGACCAAGGGGTCGGCCCCCATAGTCGGCCCGCCGACGGCCTCGATGCCCGCGCCTCTCAAGCGGTCGAAAATGAGCTCCCCCACCAGCTTCAACCCTAACGGATGAAGCGTGGTGTGTTTCCCGTCGATGTACCAGTCGCTCTGCAGGCCGGAGGTCAGGACGACGCCCCGCTTCTCGTAGGACTTTTCCCGAAGAAGGTTGCGCAGCGTTTCACGGTCTTGTTCGGTGGACATCTCTCGTCTTCTCGCGCCGGCATCACCACGCTTTTACTAGGCGGGGGAACCCAATTGGCCTCACGCTTATCACCCCCAGCCGATTTTTTCGCCCCGAGCGGAGGGAAGGGAATTCAGCTTCGGCTGAAACAATGGGATGGAAAAGTTCGGTCGCACGGCGCGAATACCCGGGTTTCGGTATTTTCCCCTCAGGGGGCGGCGCAAGGAAGAAAGCAGCGCCCTCTTCGTCGCGTCAGGCGGCCTCCTCTCCCAGCGCCTTGGACCCTGTTCCCGCGAAGACCACTCGGCGAGCCGGATCGAGGAACTCCTTGGGGACGAGGACCCGCACCTCTCCCAACTCGTTGGACGTGATTCCATACAGTGGCCCCACCGACTCGTATTGCAGGACCACCGGAATCCCCTCGCTTTCCAAACGAGACCGCAGGATCGCCGCTTCCACCTGGCCCTGAACCACGCCCAGGAGCATGACCCAGTCTTGCTCAGAGTCCCACATCGATTTCATCCTGAGCCTTCTGCAAAGCGGGGCTCATCGTCTACTTCCGTTTCGGAGGGGACGGGCGAATCGGCCCGGCGGGGTCTTTGGGACCGATGGTGATCTCTAACTCGGTGGTCAGCGCGGTCCGTCGCACGCGGACCAATGCCTGCCAGCCCTCTTTGTCGAAGTTCAGCGAGGCGGTCCCCCTCGCCTCTATCGCGTTGATGAGCCGCCAGGCGTGTTTCGGCATCTCAACCTTGAAGAAATCAACCACTTCCGCAATCGATTCGTTGCCGTAATAGACGAGGATCCCGGCTTTCAGGCTCTGCGTCTCGAAGATGAAGGTCTTTTTCTGGTCCATCTTCAGACCTGGATGAACAGGCACGTCCTCGAACCGGTACTGTGGGGCCGAAGGGTCCTCTTTGCTCTCTTGGCGGATTGCCCGGCAACCGATCAGGACCAAGCCGACGCAGACCGCTGTCAGCACCCGAGAAAGCCCGGTCATCTTCCAACCCTCCACGCCCCTGGGGCGTCGGCAAGGCGCAAGGAGGACCCGCTCCGAAGGATTCTCGCACCCAGTCCCTTTGACTTTGTGATACATTTATCTTGCCCGAGCTTCAGGCCGAAACAGGCGACCCGAGATCCGGTCCTCAATTAGCACAAAGGCGGACAAACCGCAACACTTGGATTGGAGGGAAGACGGCGTCAAATCCGGCGGCTCTTTGAACGGTGGAGAAGTGAGACCTTTCCCGAAATCCAGAACCCACGGCATCCGAAAAAGGGCCCGTATCCTCCTGCCCCCTGCGCGAAGGGCGAGGGTTCGGTTCTTCGTCTCCACGGCAGCCCTCCTCCTGCTGGTCTTCACAGCAAGCGGGACTGCCCAGGGGCCTCTCCCCCCATTACCGGAACCTCCCACCTCCCCACCGCTTCCTCCCTCCACGACGATCCGCGAAGAAGATCTCCTCAAGGCCCCAAGGAGGGGACCCGAAGCGCCTTTACACACCATCGTCATCGACCCCGGTCACGGGGGGCGGGACGCCGGAGTCCGCAGCGCCGGAGGTCTGCTCGAAAAAGACGTCGTCCTTTCGGTGGCCCGTAAGCTGAGCGTCCTGATTCAGCGCCGCATGGGCATTCGCGTTATCCTTACCCGGACAGGAGACCACACGTTGCCCTTGCTGGAACGGACGGCCATAGCCAACCACGCGAAAGGCCAGATCCTCATCAGCCTGCATACCGAAGGCGCCTTCCGCCGGCAGGCCGAAGGGATTCGGGTCTCAATCCTGGGACCCTCTTCTCCTCCTAAGCCGGGTCCACCCTCCGCGGGGGAAAACCGCGGTCTGCAGGCCATCCTCTGGGACATCGCACAAACGGGGTTCCTGAACGAGAGCAGCCGATTTGCCCGCCTGGTCGCGGACGCCCTGACACAGGAAACGGGCCTGCGGGCAGCGCCCATTCGAGAAGCGCCACTTCTCGTATTGAGGGGAGCACTGATGCCGGCGGTTGTGGTCAGCGTTGGCCATCTCACAAACCCCCAGGAAGAGTCGCTCTTGGGAAGGGACGAGTTTCAGGAAAAAATTGCGCAGGGCCTGTTCGAAGCCGTCAGGAATTTCATTCAAGGCAAAGATGTACCCCAATAGGGCCTGGGGTCGAAGCGGAGAGACCTGAGTGTTGCGTTGGGCCTTGCCTCTTTTGGTCATCCTGGGCATTGGAGCGGGGATCATCTTTTTTGGCGCCGAACGAATCGATTCCCCGCCCGGGCAGAGAACAACAGCCAAGCGCCCGCCCGGCGAGAGCCCCGCTCCGGGCCCTGCACCGGGCCCTGCACCGGGCCAACCCGCCCCCGAGACACCCCCCATTCCTGCAGAGCGGAGGCGTTATGTTCTTCTTTTTGCCGCCCCCGGGGAGAAGGGACTCAAACCGGAGCTGCGCGACCTTCCGCATCGTCCCGCGCTTCGCGCCTCGGTCCGGCAAGTCCTGGAAGCGCTGATCCAAGGCCCCCGGACTGGGCTCGTCGAGACCCTTCCCCACTCGACCCGCATCTTGGAAATTTTCCTGGACGATCAGGGGACGGTTTACGTCGACTTCAGTAAAGAAATCTCCGCCGCCCACCCGGGGGGCGTTGAGGCCGAGGCATCAACCGTCGCCTCCGTCGTCCAGACCTTGACCGTCAATTTTGAAGCCATCCAAAAAGTGGCCTTCTTGGTGGAGGGAAGAGGGGTGGAGACGCTCGCCGGACACGTGGACATTCGGAAGCCCCTGACCCGGCTGGATACGCGCTCCTTCCTGTCGGCAGATGCGCCCCCGCCCTCCGGGTCGCCCTGACCCCCAATTCATAGGAGAACTCATGCGCCGGCGGGTACACCGAAGAGCAGACGGGAGACGCCCTGAGGAGATGCGTCAGGTAAGAATCGAGTTGAACCCGCTCCCTCATGCCGAAGGGTCGGTACAGATCACAGTGGGAGGAACCCGGGTCATCTGCACCGCGACGGTCGAACTCGGCGTCCCCCCTTTCTTGAGGGGTAAGGATGAGGGGTGGGTGACGGCGGAATACGGGATGCTCCCCCGCTCCACCGCGGTACGCATCCGGCGGGAATCGGTGCGGGGAAGACAGTCCGGCCGGACCCAGGAGATCCAGCGGCTCATCGGGCGCTCCATGCGAGCCGTGGTGAACCGTCGGATGCTGGGCGAACGAACGGTGATCCTGGACTGCGACGTGATCCAGGCCGACGGCGGAACGCGCACCGCCTCTATCACCGGGGCCTATGTGGCTCTGGCGCGCGCGGTCGCCGAACTCCAAAAGGCGGGAGAGCTCTCCGGCGGCGTTTTGCTGGACAGCGTCGCCGCCACCAGCGTCGGTCAGGTGGACGGGCAATACCTCCTGGACCTGGATTACTCGGAAGACTCCGCCGCCGAGGTGGACATGAACATCATCATGACCGGCAAGGGCCGGATCATCGAAATCCAAGGCACGGCGGAGGGGTCTCCTTTCACCCGCCAGGAATTCAATAAGCTCTTCGCGCTGGCCGAGATGGGCATCCGCCGGCTCACCCGCCACCAGAGCCGGGCCCTGCGGGGGATCTCCAAAAGGGGCGAAACCGTTTGAGCCGGACCGATGAGGAGAAGCGGCCCGTCCTCCTCCTCGCGACCCGAAACAGACACAAGGTGAAGGAGATGGGCGATATCCTCTTCCAACTCCATGGCTGGAACGACAAGGCCCAGAAGAAAAATCCGCGTCTCACCTCCCTCCTCGACTTTCCCGGCGTCGTCCCGCCCGAAGAAACCGGCGATTCCTACGGGAAGAACGCGGAAGCCAAGGCCCGCGCAGCCACGGAAGCAACGGGCCACGTGACGCTGGCGGACGATTCCGGTCTCGAGGTCGAGGCCCTCTCGGGCGCGCCCGGCATCCATTCGGCCCGCTGGCTGGGAGAGATTTCACAGGCCGACAGGAACCGGCGAATCCTCCAGGCGCTCAAAGACCGCCCGCCCGAGGCGCGGAGGGCGCGTTTTCGTTGCGCGGTCGCCGTTTGCCGGCCGTCAAGCGGCCGGAAGGCGGCGACAGTTCGCATCTTTCACGCCGCGCTCGCAGGAGCCATCGCGCAAGAGGAATCGGGCGGTCATGGGTTCGGCTACGATCCCATCTTCGTTCCGGACGTGAATGGCCGGGCCGGACGGCGGACCCTGGCCCAGTTCTCCCCTTCGGAGAAGAATCGGACCAGTCACCGGGCGCGGGCCTTACGACTGGCCGCAGACTTTCTCGCGAGTCTCCTCTGGGAGCCGCCCATACTGAAGTAACGTCCGCAGGCGGGTTGCCGCGAGGGTCGGGCCGGATTAGATTAGAATCGGCTCACCGGGGGGGTCTATTCCGGGGCGTGGCGCAGCCTGGTAGCGCACCTGCTTTGGGAGCAGGGAGTCGGAGGTTCAAATCCTCTCGCCCCGACCAGGAAAACCAGGGGGTTGGCGAAGGCCAGCCCTTTTCACCTTTTTGAGGGTTCCCCAAAGGATGCCCGGTCATGTTGTTAAATTGATTGCTGCTGGTTTGACGTAGATGATTGCTATCCGGTTGCGCGTTTGAGGTGGTGCAATGGACAAGGTCGAACAAATCGAGATTCCTGGGCAGAAGATTGCCCAGTTCTGCCGACGCCATCGGATTCGTAAGCTCTCTTTGTTCGGTTCTGTCTTGCGCGAGGATTTCCAGCCGGACAGCGATGTGGATGTCCTGGTGGAGTTCGAGCCGGACGCCAAGGTGGGACTCATCACCTTTGCGGGGATTGAACGGGAGCTTTCTGAACTCCTCGGTCGGAAGGTGGATATGCGGACACCGCTGGAACTGAGCCGGTATTTCCGGGACGAGGTCTTGTCCGAGGCAGCAGAGCTATATGTCAAAACGTAAGGACTGGGTCCGCCTGCGACACATGCTGGACGCGGGGCAAGAGGCCCTGTCCTTCGCAGAAGGCAAAAGCCGAGAAAGCCTCGATGTGGACCGGCAACTTGTTCTGGCTTTGGTCAAGTCCATTGAGATATTGGGAGAGGCTTCCTCAAGGGTCTCCAAGGAAACCCGGGACAGTCACCCACAGATCCCTTGGCAAGAGATCATTGCCATGAGGAACAGGCTCATCCACGCATATTACGAGATCAACTTGGATTTGGTGTGGGACACGCTCACCGCTGACCTACCGCCGCTTGTACGTGCGCTCGAAACGCTGCTCCGATGAAATTCTTTAATGCCCTGCTCGCTGGAGAAAGGCTGGTAACCAAGCCTAGGTGGCACATACGCGATGAACAGGGTCGGACAAATAGAGATTCCCCGGGAAAGAATCGCCGAGTTCTGCCGACGGCGTCGGATTTTGGAGGCTTTTCTTGTTCGGTTCCGTCCTGAGGGATGACTTTAAAGCAGAGAGCGACGTGGACATCCCGGCGTGGGAATCTTAGGGAATCTAGTGTGCCGTCCCGGAAATTCATTTCAAAAGTTCTTGAGGTGAAGTAGG
>JBHIBA010000026.1:0-27871 GCA_046758845.1 Nitrospinota bacterium | reverse complement strand
CCTCTTTCGCGAAACAAAAGTTTTGCTGGGGGGTGTGGGGGGGCGCCTTTCAAAACTTGTCCCGAGCGAAGCCGAGGGAAGCGCCCCCCGCTATCTACAACCTTCTCGCCAGGGCGATGAGGGAAGCGCCCAGGGGCAGGTCGGCCTTGCGGAGCCAGCGGGCTTCCATATCCGACAGGCGGATCATGAAGCGGTTCAAGGCGTCCGGGACCCGGATGAAATCGTCCTTCAGCTTTCCTTCGTCTCGGCTGGCATGTCTTCGCAACGGCCGAAGCGCCGCCATCACCGGGTAGAGGAAGGAGAACGTGTAGCTCAGTCTCTCGATGCGGAAGCCGGCCCCGAGCAGGTTCCGCCGGAGTTCCGGTTTCCGGTACCTCCGTACGTGGTGGCAGAGGTCATCGTGGCGTCCCCAGAGGTGGGGATGCGCGGGGGTGGTCAGGATGAGGCGCCCCGCGGGCTTCAGGACCCGCCGCCACTCGGCGAGGGCTTTGCGGTCGTCGGCCAGGTGTTCCAGGATCTCAGAGGCCACCAGGGTGTCGAAGGAAGAGTCCCGGAAGGGAAGGGCGATGACCGAGGCCCGGGTGAGCCCGGCCTTAGGCACTCGCTCCCGGCTTCGGGCGATAGCTACCGGGGAGGAGTCGATCCCGAAGGCGGCGTCGGCCCGCCGGGCGACCTGCTCAAAGAGGGAGCCCGTTCCGCAACCCAGATCGAGGGTCTTCCCGCAACCGCCGGCCCAGTCCAGGACCAGGCGGTTTTTCCCCACATACCACCAGTAGAAATCTTCGATTGCGGCGAACTTTTGTTCCAGCCGAGGGTCCATGCCTGTTTCCGCCGGCCGTCCTTGAGGGAAAGCGCCCGGATTCGACCCGACCTCCGCTCCCTCTCAGTCCAGGCGTCTCAAGTGGCCGATCCCTTTTGATTCCAGCTGTTTGACATGCGCAGAGATGGGGTGAGCGGTAAGAGGGAAAGCCCAATTTCCTGAGTTCGATTCTCTTGTCTCTCCGAGGCCAACTGGAGTAGGGTTATGAAGCGATTTTTTCTTGCTTGGCGGCGGCCGACGGGTTGTCTGGAGATGTGCGGGATTTGCGGAAAACTGGTCTTCGGGGTCGGCGGGGAAGAGGCGGTCACAGAGCCCCTCCTGAAGGCCATGAGCGGAGAAATGATTCACCGGGGACCGGACGGCGGCGGCGTACTCGTTCGGCACTACCGGGATTTGTCCGTCGGATTGGGGCACCGGCGACTCAGCATTATCGACTTGAGCGAAGCCGGCCGTCAACCCATGGCCAACGAAGACGGGACGGTGTGGGTGATGTTCAACGGGGAGATCTACAATTTTCAGCAACTGCGCCCCGCCCTCGAAGCCAAAGGGCACCGTTTCCGTTCCCGGACCGATACAGAGGTCATCGTCCATCTGTACGAACAGTACGGCGATTCCTTCGTGGACCACCTGCGGGGCATGTTCGCCTTGGCCGTTTGGGACGAGCCCCGCCAGCGTCTCGTCCTGGCAAGAGACCGCCTGGGCCAAAAACCCCTTTTCTACTCGGATTCGGGGGGGCGCTTCTGGTTCGCCTCCGAACTGAACGCCCTGCTGGAAGACCCGTCCGTGGACCGGGAGCTGGACCTGGGCGCCCTGGTGGACTACCTGACCGTCGCCTACATTCCGGCTCCTTCCTCCATTTTCCGAAAAGTCCGCAAGCTGCCCCCGGCCCACCTTCTGGTGTGGGAGAAGGGCCGCAGCCGCATCGAGCGGTACTGGTCCGTGCAACGGGAGCCGAAGTGGACTGCCGGCGAGGAAGAATACATCGAGGGCATTCGGGAACGACTCGAGGAATGCACGCGGCTCCGCCTGGCGAGCGACGTTCCGTTGGGGGCGTTGTTGAGCGGGGGGATCGATTCCAGCGTGGTCGTCGCCACCATGGCCGGCCTGATGGACAGCCCCGTCAAGACCTTCTCCATCGGCTTCGAGGTGGAGATCTTCAACGAGCTGGAGTTCGCCCGGGAGATCGCCCGAAGGTTCGGCACGGAGCATTGCGAATTCATCGTCCGCCCCAACGCCGTGGAGGTGCTGCCTCGGCTGGTTTGGCACTTCGGCGAGCCGTTCGGGGACTCCTCCGCCTTGCCGACCTACTACCTGGCGCAGATGACGCGGCAATACGTTACAGTGGCCCTCAACGGCGACGCGGGGGACGAAACCTTCGGCGGATACGAGCGCTACGTCGCAACCGGGCTCGGTGTCCGCCTCGACCGCCTCCCGGCGGCCTTCCGCCGGGCGGCCCGTTCCGCCTTCCGGGCCTTGCTCGGCAACCCGCTTCACGAAAAGGGGTTCCGTCGGAGGCTCCGCCGGTTTTCGGACACTCTCTTGCTGTCGCCGCAGGAGCGATACTTTCGGTGGGTGTCCATCCTTCAGAAAGAGATGCAGCATCAAATGCTTTCCCAAACCCTGCGGGACTCGACGGAGGGGACCGGAAACCATCCCCTCTTGGAGAGTTATCTGCGCGCGTGGGACGGTTTGGGGATTCAGGACCCGGTCGAAAGGGTGATGACGCTGGACTTGGAGACCTACCTGCCCGGGGATCTGTTGGTCAAGATGGACGTCATGACGATGGCCCACAGCCTGGAGGCCCGCTCTCCTTTCCTGGACCACAAGTTTGTCGAGATGGCGGCCTCCATCCCGACCCCCATGAAGATCCGCCGCGGGCGGACGAAATACATCCTGAGGCGGGCGTTCCAAGGGAGGCTGCCTGAGCGAATCCTGGGCCGCGGAAAGATGGGCTTCGGCGTCCCGCTGGCAAGGTGGTTTCGCGGCGAGCTGCGCGAATACGCCCGAGAAGTTCTGCTGGACCCCTCGGCCCTGCGACGGGGATACTTCCGTGAAGAAGGGCTGAGGGACTTGCTGGAGACGCACGCGGCGGGCCGCGAGGATCACGGTTTTCTCATCTGGAGCCTGCTGGTGCTGGAGCTGTGGCACCGACACGTTCTGGAGAGCCGGGGGAAGCCGGCCCTGGCCGGGGCGGCCGCGTGAGCAACGCGCGTCGAGGGGTTGCCCGGCGCCTGAAGCGGGTAGGATAATCCGGTACGGATTCAGGAGGGGGGATTCGGGCTTCCGCGTCCTCGGGGGATCCTTTTAACCAGATGATGCTTTATCTCACGCCGTTCGCGACAGCCCTTTTGCTTGCGCTGGCCACCACCCCGGTGGTGAAGTGGACGGCGCTGCGCCGCGGGTGGGTCGCCCATCCTCGGCCCGACCGCTGGTCCCAGCGCAGGACCGCCCTGTTCGGCGGAGTCGCCATCTTTGTCTCCGTGATGGCGACGTTCCTGTACTTCGTTCCCATCGAGAATGACAAGAGCCTGCTGGGGATCCTGCTGGGGGGAACCTTCATGTTCGTGGTGGGGCTGATCGACGACATCCGCAAGACCCCCCCCTATGCCAAGCTCCTGGCCCAAATCGTCGGGGCGTGCACGGCGGTGTATTCGGGAATTTACTTTGAGGTGATTCCCAAGGCCATCTCCGTTCCCCTCACGGTCTTCTGGGTCGTGGGGATCACCAACGCCTTCAATCTCATCGATAACATGGACGGGCTTTCCGCCGGGATCGCGGTCATCGCCTCAGGCATCCTCTTCACGTATTCCGTCTTCAACGATGAGGTCTTCATCGCGTTCGCCTGCCTGGCCCTGGCCGGAGGAGCGCTGGGCTTCCTGTTCTACAACTTCAACCCCGCGCGGATCTTCATGGGCGATTCCGGGAGCATGTTCATCGGATACCTGATCTCCGTACTGGCCATCATCGGAACCGCCAATCACGTCTCCAATCTGCTCGCCACGCTGATCGTCCCCACCATGGTGCTGGGGGTCCCCATCTTCGACACGGCTTTCGTGGCCCTGTTGAGACGCCTGCGGGGGCGGGCCATCTCCCAAGGGGGTCGGGACCACACCTCGCACCGGCTGGTCACTCTGGGGCTCAGCGAGCGCCGGGCGGTTCTTCTCATCTACGCCGTCAGCATCGGGTTCGGTCTGGTGACCTTCTTTTACGCCCGGGTCGACATCCCCCTGGTGATCATCATGACGGTCCTGACGGCCATTCTGATTGCCGTCATCGCACGGTTCCTGAGCGAGGTGAAGGTGGATCCGGATACCCAGCTTCCGGTTTCGGGCAACGGAAAGGGCCGGGCGGTTTCCGAGGGCGGGCCCGGTCCCGTCCTCCTGAACACCCTGCTGCTCTATAAGCGGCAATTCCTCGAAGTCCTCATCGACTTCTGCCTCATCTGCGTCTCCTACTACCTGGCTTACATCCTGCGCTTCGAGGGGATCGCCCCGGGTTGGTACATCGACCTGTTCTTCGAGTCCCTGCCCGTGGTGATCGCCATCAAGCTGGGATGCTTCTTCTACTTCGGGCTTTACCGGAATGTCTGGCGGTACGTGAGCGTGGAAGACCTCGCCGCCATCGCCAAGGCCGTGACGCTGGGGTCGTTGCTCAGCATCCTCGTGTTTACGTATCTCAGCCGCTTCGAGGGGTACTCCCGCGCGACGTTCGTCATCGACTGGGGGTTGCTGCTGCTTCTGGTGGCGGGCATCCGGCTCCTGTTCCGGGGGCTTCGGGAATACTTCGCCCGAATCCGGCCGGCCGGAAAGAGGGTTCTCATCGTGGGAGCGGGCGACGCCGGAGAGATGCTGCTCCGGGAGTTGCGCAACAACCCGAAGCTCGACTACCTGCCGGTGGGATTCCTCGACGATGACCCCGAGAAAGTCGGCCGCGAGATCGGCGGAGTCCCGATCATTGGGCCCCACGGAACCCTGGTCCGCGAGGTCCGGGCGCGCCGCATCGCGGAGGTGTTTGTGGCGATCCCCTCCGCCGGGCCGGAACTCTTCAAGGACGTTTTGCGCCTTTGCCGGGAGGCCAAAGTGCCCTTGAGTGGAATCTCGGGGTTCCTGGAGCCCCGATCCCTGACGCAAAGCCCCTGATGCCCATACCCCTCATCACAGGGGACCCCCCCCGCCGCATGGGGCAGACCTCCCCCTGGAGCCCGCTTGCCCTCACGGTGGCCATGGCCTTGGCCGTGGGTTTCTGGTCGCCCCGGCTTTTCGCACTGCCCTTCGGACCGGCCTTCCTGATGACGTTTCCTCTGGGACTGTGCCTGGGCTTCGTGTTGTGGTGGCCCGAGGCCGCGCTTCCCTTGGCCCTTTTCGCGATGCCTTTGGTGAATATCCATTTCGAGCTGGGGCTGGCGGAGAAAACCATTTCCTTCGACAAGTTGCTGTTGGTGGTGATCATCGCGGGGTGGGTCCTTCGGAAGGTCTACCTAAGGCAATGGCGGCTGCCCCGCGACCCCATCCTCTCTTTGTGGGTGATCTGGCTGGCCGTTCAGGGAGTGACGCTGGCGGTTACCCAAACCGATGTGGGCAATCAGCTCTGGTACATGACGGAGCAGCTCTCTTACGTTCTCTTCTTTGTGATCTGTTTGGAGGTGTTGAAGGACCGCAAGACCCTCCGGGCGGCGATTCAGGTGGTGGTGGCTTCGGGCTGGGCCGTAGCGCTTTTGGGCATGGCCCAAAGGGTCAGCCACGTCCTGCTGGGAATGAACATTTTCCACTTGACCTACCCCGATGCGGGGAAGTGGGCGACAGAGTTCGGATCAACCATTGGGCACCCGAATTTCTATTCGGCGTTTCAGGTGCTCTCGATCCCCTTCACGGCCTGGGCCGTGTGGCACGCCCGAGGCGGCTGGCGCGGGTTCTTCGCCGCGATGCTGCTGGTGCAGTGCGGCTCGGTATTCGTCGCCAAGAGCATCGGGGGCGTGGTGGGTCTGGCGGTAGCTGCGCTGGTCGGGTGTTGGTGGAGTGGAAAACCCGCATGGAAGGTCTTTGGGCCTGTTGTGGCGGCGGTCGGGGTGGTCGCCATCCTCTGGCTGGTTCAAGCCCGGGACCCGCAAGGGCTCGACCGCTCGGCCCTGGTGAGGACCCACATCCTGCGCGTCTCGCGGCACGTCTTCTTTGAGCGCCCCTTCTTCGGCCATGGATTGGCTTCGTTCACCCGGGTGTTCCCGGACTACGAGCAGGTCTACGGGAGGGAACGCCTCGTGGGAGAGTTGGGCAAATGGCGGGACTTCCCCAGAAGCATCTCTTCCCATAGCTGGTTTTTGCGTCTGATCATCGAAGGGGGACTCGCGAGCCTGCTGACGTTTCTGGGCCTCATCGGATGGGTGATGGCGACCCGCTGGTATTCTTTGCGTTCCCCCCCGGCGGAGAGGGAAGGGCGGGGGGATTCATATCCCCTTCCTGAGCGCACCCTTCGGGTGGCTTTGGCGGCGGCGCTGGTGGGCTTCGTCGTTCAGGCCTTCACGGACGAACTCTTTGCGTATTCGAAGATCGTTCTCATCTTCTGGGCGTTGACGGCCGTGGGCGTGATCCTGGACATGAGGTCCCGCGCGGCGGACAGGGCGTAGCGGCGGCTCGGACCGGGGTGATTCCCGCCTCTCCTTTTGAAAACATGGCGGCGCCCTCTGGGCCCGTGCGGAATTCCGCCGCCCTGGTGGTCGTTCCCACCTACAACGAAGCGGAGAACATCCGGCCTCTGATCACGATGGTCCTTTCCCTTCCGCTCGCCCTGGAGGTCCTGGTGGTGGACGACGGTTCGCCGGACGGAACGGCGGACCTGGTGGAGAAGATGGCGCTGGAGGACGCCCGAGTGCACCTCCTGCGGCGTCCCGGAAAGATGGGGCTCGGGTCGGCCTATCTCGACGCCTTTCGGTGGGCCCTGCAAAGGGACTACGTCAAGCTCGTGGAGATGGACGCCGACTTTTCCCACGATCCCCGCTACCTGCCGGCCCTACTGGAGGCCAGCGAGCGCGCTGACCTGGTCCTGGGCTCGCGCTACGTCCCTGGCGGCGGTACGGTGGGCTGGAGCCCGCTACGGAAGTTCATCAGCCGGGCGGGTTCCCTCTACGCGCGGACCGTCCTGGGGCTGTCTGTCCGGGATCTGACCGGGGGCTTCAAGTGCTTCCGCCGGGAGGTTTTGGAGGCCATCCCCTTGGATGAGGTGCTGTCCGAGGGGTACGCCTTTCAGATCGAGATGACCTATCAGGCCGTGCGCAAGAACTTCCGCGTCGTTGAAATTCCCATAAGATTTGCCGAACGCCGGGTCGGCAAATCGAAAATGTCGTGGAAAATTGTTTGGGAAGCCGTCCGTAATGTCTGGTGGATGCGGTTCCGTCTCTGAGATGCCGGGGAAGGGTGGGCGCCGGAGAGGGGACATTCGGGTCAGGGCGAGGCGCTGGGCGCCCTGGGTGACCGGTCGCGGGATTTCCCCCCGCCGGGAGAGCTCCGCCGGAGAGCCCCTCCGCGTCCCCGACCTTTCTTCCCTCCTCCCGGAGCCCCCGCCCCGGGTGTGCGTCATCGTGCTCAACTGGAACGGAAGGCGCCACATCGAGTATTCCCTTCCTTCGCTCCTGGCGACCGCCTATCCGGCCTTCGAGCTCTGGGTGGTGGACAACGCCTCGACGGATGGCTCAGCGGAATTCATCTCGGAGCGCTTCCCCCGGGTCCGGCTTCTGAGGACGCCGCGCAACCTGGACTTCGCCGGGGGGAACAACTACGGCGTCCGGGCGGCCCTCGCGGATGGTTTCCCCTTCGTCGCCCTGGTGAACAACGACGTGCGCGCCGACGCCCGGTGGCTGGACGGGGCGGTGCGGGTGGCGGCGGCGAACCCGCGGGTGGCGATGACCGGGTTTCGCGTGTTCGGCGGATCGCGCCGGGAGCCGCAGGGGGCCTTTGAGGGGGCTTCTCTCGCCTTTCGCTGCCTCGAAGCGCGGCCCGCCCCGTACATCGTGGGCTGCGCCCTCTTCATCCGCGCGGCGGCGCTCCGCGAGGTGGGGCTCCTGGATGAGGCCTACTTCATGTACGAAGAAGAGAACGACCTCGAGCTCAGGGCGCAGCGCAAGGGATGGCTCCTGGCCGAGATCAACGTCCCCTTCTGGCACTTCGGCGAAGGGAGCCGCACCGCATGGGGCGACCTCAGAGCCAGCTGGTACCAGCACCGGAACATCCTGCGTTGCGCCCTCAAGAACAGGCCTCCGAAAGAGATTGCTCGCTTGCTGGCCTTTGTGCTCTGGCACGGCTGCAACCCCTTCCGACGCCCGGACCGGGAGGTCGCCCTGTACCGGCGGCTGCGGCCCCGGGGAGTCCTGTGGAGCTGGGCGATCCTCGCGGGCGCAGTCGGATGGAATCTCGCCCACTTGAGGCAGACGTGGAGGGAGCGAACGCGCGGACGAGCCGCGCCTTTTCTCGATCCCGGGTTTGACCCGGGGGAGGGTTGAAGGGAAAGCCGCGGCCGGCTCGGCAATTCTCTCTCGGGGAGAAGAAGGGGGATGAAGCCCATGCGCGTCCTTCTGCTTTCCCACGCCTACGCCATCCCCATCGCCCGGGAGAAGGCGGAAAACCTGAGCGCCTTCAGAGACCTGGACCTGACCCTTTTCTTCCCCTCGCGCTGGCGGGAGGGGAGCCGGGAGTACCGCTTACGGGGGGTTGAGCCCGAAGGGGTCCCCTGCCCGGTCCGTACCGGGCGCGTGCTCTTCTCGGGACACATCGGGGGGTACCTCTACCTCACCGGCCTCGTCCGGGCGCTGCGGGAGACGAGGCCCGACTTGGTCCACCTGGAGGAAGAGCCCTGGAGCCTGGCGGCGGCGCAGGTGCTCCTCTTGCGCACCCTCCTCCGGCAGAGGTTCAAGCTGGTGCTTTTCACGTGGGAGAACCAGCGGAGGCGGTTTCGCCTTCCCCGCCGGCTCATCGAGCGCTGTGTGCTCCGCCGGGTGGACCTGGCCATCGCGGGCGGAGAGGGGGCGCGGGGGCGCCTCTTCGAACAGGGCGTCTCGCGCGAGCGGGTGGCCGTGCTCCCCCAGTTCGGCCTGGACCCGCGGCGCTTCTCAGCCGGCAGCCGCCCGCGAGCCGGGGAGGGCCCCTTCACCATCGGCTACGTTGGGCGGCTGGTGTGGGCCAAGGGGGTGGACCTCCTGGTGCGGGCCGCCTCCCGGCTGGGGGGAGAGTGGCAGCTCCTCGTCGTGGGGGAGGGGCCCGCCCGGAAGGAGCTCATCGCCCTCGCCGAGTCTTTGGGGGTGATGGGCCGGGTGGCGTTCATCGGCGGGGTGGACCACGGGGAAGTGCCCCGTTACCTCCGGCAGCTTGACGTCCTTGTTTTGCCCTCCCGCACGACCCCGCAATGGGCGGAGCAGTTCGGCCACGTGCTGATCGAGGCCATGTCCACGGAGGTGCCGGTGGTGGCCTCGAAGAGCGGCGCCATCCCGGAGGTGGTGGGAGACGCCGGGCTCCTCTTTCCCGAGGGCGACGTCCCTGCCTTGACGAAGGCGCTGGCGGATTTGCGTGACGACCCCGGGTGGGCTGAAGAACTGGGCGTTCGGGGGCGGAGACGGGTTTTGGAGCGCTTTTCCTGGGAGCGGATCGCCCGGCGGACCTTCGAACTCTACCGCTCTCTTTTGAACGATGACGTCCCCGCGGCGAAGGCGCTCCCTCCCGAACCGCGCGGGCGCGATGCGGCGGGGGGAAACCGGCCGTGAACGTCGGGTCGAGAATCATCCGGAATTCCGCCGCTCTCCTCGGCGGCCAGGTGGCCGAGCGGCTCCTCAAGCTCGTGGTGATGGCCGTCCTGGCCCGCTATTTGGGCAAGACGTCCTTCGGCCTCTACGTCTTCGTCTTGACGTACGTCGAGTTCTTTCACCTCCTGACCGACCTCGGCCTCCAGACCATCCTGGTGCGCGAGATGGCCCGGGGGCCCGAACGGGCGGACGACCTGTTGGGCAGCGTGCTCACCCTGAAGCTGATCGCCGCCGGGGTATCGGCCGGGCTGGCCTTGCTCATTATTGCCTGGGCGGGGTATCCCCTCTCGACGGGCGTCCTGGTCGGCTGGGCGGCGTTGGGGCTGTTTGTTTCATTCCGCCTGAGCTCGGTCCGTCAGGTCTTCGATGCGGTTTTCCAGGTGCGTCTCCAGATGCGCACGCCCGTTGCCCTCGGCGTGGGAAGCGAGGTCCTCTCCGCTGTGGGCCTGCTGGCGGCCGTCTGGTGGGAGCTTGACCTCGCTTTCCTCCTGGCCATTCAGAACCTGGCGTATCTTCCGGGGGCCGCGGGTCTGGCGTGGCTGACCCAAGGGCGGATCAGCTTGAGGCCCAGGTGGTCGGCGAAAACCCTCCTGAATCTCCTCAAGGAATCCTACCCCCTGGGGCTTTCAAACTTCTTCGTCCTGGCGTACGTGAAGCTCGACATCTTGATGCTCTCGGCCATGCAGGGCGATGAGGCGGTGGGGATTTACGCCGCGGCCTATAAGCTGACCGGGTCGCTGAACATTCTGCCGATGGCGCTCTTGGGTTCGCTCTTCCCGCTGATGTCTCTGTATTTCCGGACGGCCCCGGAAATCCTGCCCCGTCTGTTCCGCAAGGCACTGAACGCCCTGTTGATGGCTGGCCTTCCGCTTGCCATCGGTGGAACGGTCCTGGCCCGGGAGATCATCCACCTGGTTTTCGGCGACGGATTCGGCCCGGCGGCGATGGTCTTCCGCGTCCTGATCTGGGCCGTCGTCCTCAGCTTTCTGAGCTACCTCCTGGCCTCGGCGCTGAATGCGATGGACCGCCAGCGTCTGTATCTGGGCTTGACGGCCTCCATGACGGCTTTGAACGTGCTCCTGAACCTGATCTGGATCCCCCGGTACGGCTTCATGGGAGCGGCCGTCGCCACGCTGATCACCGAAGCCACGCTGATGCTCCTGTGCCTGTGGTCCCTCACCGGCCACCTGAAAGGTTTCGACCTGGCGCCTGTCCTGAAGTTCGCCCTCTCGGCAGGGGTGATGGGCGTTGCCGTGAGGTTCCTCCCTTTCGGCCTTCTCGGTTCGATCCCGATCGGTGTGATCATATACGTGGGGGGACTGTTGGCCCTTCGGGCGGTGAGCCGCGAGGAGTGGGCATCGTACTTGGCGGCGGTCGGATTTGGGTCCGCCCGCGCCCGAGACAGCGCGGAGACGGCGCGAGTCGGGGGAAGCTGATTTGGCCGCTCGCCCCTATCCCTATCATTCCATGCTGCGGCGGGGCCTTGCCCGGTGCGCGGACGCGTTCGGAGACGCCCTGATCGGCAAGGGGCGAAACCGGACGGCGGAGCCGCCCCATCCAGATCGGGTCCGGCGCGTCCTCGTCATCAGGCCCGATCATCTGGGCGACGTGGTGTTCTCCACAGCCGCCTTCAAACCCCTGCGCGATCTTTACCCGCGCGCCCGGCTGACGGCTGTCGTGGGACCCTGGTCCGCCCCTCTGCTCCTCCATCACCCCTACGTGGATGGAGTCGTCTCCTTCCGCAATCCCTGGTTCGAGCGGGGAAAGTCCTCGCGCAGGCGGGATATCTTCGATCTCCTCCAGTGGATGCGGCGCAGTAGGTTTGACGTCGGCCTGGACCTGAGGGGAGACCCCCGCGTCATCGCCCTGCTCGCAGCGGGCCGAGTCCGGTACCGGGTCGGATACGGATGGGCCGGGGCCGGTTTTCTTCTTTCCCACGAATTGGAGCACAAGCCGGGGGTCCATCAGGTGGAGCGTAACCTGGCCGTCGTCCGCGCCCTGGGCTGGAAGCCGGCGGACGCCGCTCATCCGACGCCGCTTCTTCGGGTCTCGGATGCGGAGCGGGAGGGGATAGACCGGCGTCTGGCTCCGGGCGCCGCTTGGGATAGTCCCGGAATCGGGGCCGGTCGGGGGGTCGCCGTCGTTCATCCAGGGGCGGGTTTCCCGACCAAAAGGTGGAGGCCGGACCGCTTCGGGGCCCTCGTGAGGTGGCTGGCCGGAGAGCGAGGATACCGCGTCGCGCTGGTCGGAAGCGAGGAGGAAAGGAATCTGGCCGGAGAAGTTTCCCGCTCAGCCGGGTCCGTCCAGGCGCTCGATCTCACGGGGAGACTCTCTCTCCGCGAGCTGATGGCCCTTGTGAGCCGGGCCGACCTCATGGTGGGGAACGATTCCGGGCCGACCCACATCGCTGCGGCCTTGGGCACGAAAGTAGTGGCCCTTTTCAGCGGAACAAACGACGTCGGCGAGTGGTTTCCCGTGGGGCCCAGGACGCGCGTCGTCCGGAAAGTTGTCCCGTGCAGCCCGTGCGGACTGAAAGTGTGCACGGAGTACAACCATGAGTGCATGGAGAGCCTCTCCGTGGAAGAGGCGCAAGAGGCGGTCTTGGCGTGCGAATCGTCCTAGACGCCCGGATGTGGAGATGGACGGGGATCGGCACGTATGTCCAGGTCCTGCTGGAGGGCTTTGCGGAGATTTTGCCTGGGGGCCTCGGCGAAGCCCGGCCGGAACACGAGATCATCTGTCTGGTGGGCCCGTCCGACATGTCCGGGTTTCCGCCCCCGGGCGGGCCGGCTGAGACCTTCCGAAAGGTCGCCTGCAACGCGCGGGTTTACTCTCCCTGGGAAATGCGCGGTCTGGCGAAGACTCTCCGGTCCCTCGATTTCGACCTGGTTCATTTCCCCCATTACGTTCATCCCTACCGGGCGAATTTTCCCGCCGTCGTGACCATCCACGACCTGATCCACCTGCGTTTTCCTTCCTACCACAAGACGCCGCTGCATTACGCCTACGCCCGTCACGTCCTTCCCCGAAGCGCTCGCGCCGCAAAACGGATCATCACGGTCTCAAGCCATTCGAAAGAGGACATCGTTTCCCGCTTGGGGGTTCCCCCCGAGAAGGTTGCGGTCATCCACAACGGCCTGGCGAAACACTTCACGCCCGAGCCTGACGGAGACCCCTCGGGCGGAGGACACCCGCAGGGCGGGGCCGCGGCGGAGCGGGTCAAGAGGGCGTTCGGCCTCGCCGGCCCTTACGTCCTTTACGTGGGAAACGCCAAGGGGCACAAGAACCTTCACGGCCTCCTGCGCGCCTTCCGGCGTCTTACCGCCCGGATGGAGCATGAGAAGGGCGGTGAAAAGCCGCCGGCGCTTGCGCTGACCGTCCGGCGGGGAGACCTGCGCGGAGAGGCGGCGCGCGTCGGGCTCGAAGGAGTCCGATTCCTGGGACACGTGAGCGGGGACCATCTGGTGGACCTTTACCGGGCGGCGGCGGTGTTCGCCTTTCCGTCCTACTACGAGGGGTTCGGCTATCCCCCGCTCGAGGCCATGGCTTGCGGAACGCCCGTGGTCTGCTCGAACGCTGCGTCGCTGCCCGAGGTGGTCGGCGAGGCGGCGATTCAGGTCCCACCGGACAACCTTGACCGCCTTTCCTCCGCTCTTTATGATTTGCTCACGAAAGAGGAACTTCGCGTTCGGCTTCGGAGCGAGGGGGTGAAGCGGTCGCGGACGTTCAGCGCCCGGGATATGGCCGAGGCGACCCTTCGAGTCTATCAAGAGGTATTGGGGGGCTGATGGGTCGTCGTGCGGCCCGTCATTCCGGGCCATTCCATGGGCCACGCCGAAGGAACCGTGAGGAATCCCGGTCGTGACCCGCGGATGAGCCGATGAAGGTCGCCATCGTCCATGACTGGCTGACGGGGATGCGCGGGGGAGAGTTCGGCCTGGAGGTGTTCTGCGACCTGTTCCCCCAGGCCGACCTCTTTACCCGGATTCACTGGAAAGGCTCCGTCTCCTCGCGCATCGAGTCCCTGCCCATCCGCACGTCTTTCCTTCAGCGGATCCCAGGGGCGAAGAAGCGATACCGTTGGTTTCTTCCCCTGATGCCTGCGGCTATCGAGCGGTTCGACCTCACGCCCTACGACCTGGTCCTCACATCCAGCCACTGCGTGGCGAAGGGGGCCATCACGCGCCCGGAAGCCCTCCACGTCTGCTATTGCTACAGCCCGATGCGCTATGCGTGGGAGAGCCACCACCGGTACTTCGGCGACGACCGCCTGGGGTTTTGGGC
Organism: Nitrospinota bacterium; assembly: GCA_046758845.1. Taxonomy (GTDB): domain Bacteria; phylum UBA8248; class UBA8248; order JACPRG01; genus JBHIBA01. Next base: position 13,985 of record JBHIBA010000026.1, on the reverse strand, counting down.
GAGGTGGGGCCTGCCCCCCTTCTTCACCTACCTGCGGATGTGGGACGTGACCTCCGCCAACCGGGTCGATCGGTTCATCGCTGTCTCCGAGGCCGTTCGCAGCCGGATCCGGAAGTACTACGGACGCGATTCGGCCGTGATTCACTGTCCGGTGGACACCGGCCGGTTCCGGGCCTCCGGGGGAGGGGACTACTACCTTGTGGTTTCGGCGTTCGCTTCCTACAAGCGGATTGACCTGGCCATCGAGGCGGCGGGCCGTTTGGGCCGCCCGCTGAAGGTCGTCGGGGCGGGACAAGACGAGCGACGCCTCCGGAAGTTGGCCGCCTCGGTCCCCGGCGCGAGGATCGAGTTCCTGGGCTGGAAGACGGGCCGGGACCTGGTGGAGCTTTACGAGGGATGCCGCGCGTTTCTCTTCCCGGGGGAGGAGGATTTCGGAATCGCCCCCGTCGAGGCCATGGCCGCCGGCCGGCCGGTCATCGCCCTGGCCAAGGGAGGGGCGCTGGAAACCGTGGTGGGGCCGGAGGACCCCGGGGGGCGCCCGCCGACGGGGCTCTTCTTTACGGAGGAGACGGCGGAATGCCTGGCGGAAGCCATCGAGACCTTCGAGGCCCTGGAAGGGGAGTTCGATCCCCCCGCCCTGCGCGCGCACGCCCTACGGTTCGATACGGCCGTGTTTCGGACGGCGATGGAGGATTTCTTCCGGGAGGCTGTGCCGGCGTTTCAGGGCGGGTTGGGGGGGAGGCTGAGCCGGGTGGCGCCGTGATCTCCACACGGGGTCGCCTGCCCGCTGAAAGAAGAGAAGTGTATTCCACGTGAAAAAATACGCTCACCTGGCGGTTTCAGTCCTGGTTATGGCGGATTTGGCGGCGGCGACGGCCGCTTGGTCGACGGCCTTTTTCCTCCGTTTCTACGTCGAGATCATCCCGGTCCGCACGACCTATCCGACCTTTCCCCATTACCTCTCCTTCGTTCCTCTCGTTCTGCTTTTCTGGTTGGGAGCGGCCCGGTTCCTGGGACTCTACAACCCGCAGGTAACCACATCCTTCGGGCTGCGGGTCTGGAACGTCTGGAAGGCGGCCACCCTCTCCCTCGTCCTCCTGACGGCGCTGACCTTTTTCTACCGGGAGTTCCCTTTCGCCCGCTTCTCTCGCGTCGTCATGGCCTACTATTGGGTTCTCGTGACGGTTTTCGTGGTTATCGCCCGGTCCTTGGCGCGGGACCTTCTGAAAAATTTCCACAAACGGGGATTTGAGACCCGCCGAATCCTGATCGCCGGGACCGGGGAGCTGGGCCTGGACCTGGGAAGGCGCATGCGGGCCAACGAAGTCCTGGGGATCGAGATGGTGGGCTACCTGACCGATAGGGAGGAGGAGGTGGGCGCCCGGGTGGAGGGCGTGACGGTGGCGGGAACGCTGGGAGAGGTCCGGGAGGTCATCAGACGCCTCCGGGCGGATCAGCTCTTCATCGCCCTGCCCATGGAGGCCCAGGACCGCCTCCACCGCGTCCTGGAGGGGCTCGGGGAAGAGCTCATCGACATCAAGGTCGTTCCCGATTTTCTAAAGTTCATGAAGCTGAACGCCGGGATCGAGGATTTCGACGGGCTTCCCGTCATCAGCCTGAGGGAGAGCCCTCTGTTCGGCGTGAACCGGTTGATCAAGCGGACCGCCGACATACTGATCTCGCTCCTGAGCCTCGTTGTCCTCTCTCCCCTGATGATCGTGGTTGCGGCGGCCGTGGAGCTCACGTCGCGCGGCCCGGTCCTGTACCGGCAGGAGCGGATGGGCCTCGACGGGGTTCCGTTCCAGATGTACAAGTTCCGCTCGATGAGGGAGGGGGCCGAGGAGGAGAGCGGGGCGGTGTGGGCGAGCCCGGACGACGCGCGGCGAACGGCCGTCGGGGGCATCCTGCGCAAGACGAGCCTGGACGAGCTTCCCCAGCTCTTCAATGTCCTCAAAGGGGACATGAGTCTGGTGGGCCCGCGTCCGGAGCGCCCGGTTTTCGTTGAGGATTTTCGGATGAAGGTTCCGGGCTACATGCTGCGGCACAAGGTCAAGGCGGGGATCACCGGCTGGGCCCAGGTGAACGGATGGCGGGGGAACACGCCCCTGGAGAAGCGGATCGAGTGCGACCTGTATTACATCGAGAACTGGTCGCTCGGGTTTGACCTGAAAATCCTGTGGCTGACGCTCTGGAAGGGCATCGGCAACAAGCACGCGTATTGAGAGAGCCGAGTGGCCAGTAAAGGGGTCAGGGACCCAAATGCCCAGCCTACCAATGAAGGCTATGATCCCACGCTGGGTAGGGCGGGCATCTTGCCCGCCAGGCAATGGAAATGACCAAACCCATCCATAGGGGAGATGTGACCAACTGCTATTTTGTTACAACAAATATTAATCAACGAAAGCCTATCCTCTCCAATCCTGGGCTTGCCACAAAGTTGGTGGATGGACTCTATTGCTTGAGGGAGAAGGGGCGATTCAGACTTCACGCTTTTGTTGTCATGCCAGATCATCTGCATCTCATCTTGTCTCCGCTCGCAAAATTCGAACCGCCCTCAATCATGCATAGCCTAAAGAGCTACACGGCGAAGGCCTTAAATCGAGAAATGGGCACATCCGGCAAGGTTTGGCAGGACGGTTATTACAGCTATGCGATTCGTGGTTTGAAGGATATGGAAGAAAAGGTTCGATACATGTGGGAGAATCCGTTAGGAAAGGGATTGGTTAACAGGCCGGAAAATTGGCCGTTTTCTTCAGCCAATGGAATATATGAAATTGATCCTTGGTAGGAGTATGAAAACTGCCGGGCAAGATGCCCGGCCTACCCGCGCGAGAGAATCCCTTGCCGTCGGCAGGGCGGGCATTCGGGTCGCTGACCCCTTGCCCGCCATCGCGAAATTCGTAACCGCATGAGCGTCGTCGCCGTCATTCCCGCCCGTTATGCCTCGACCCGCTTTCCGGGCAAGCCCCTGGCCCCCGTCGGCGGCAAACCCCTCGTCCAGCACGTGTATGAACGAGTAAGCCGAGCCCGCTACGTGGAGGAGGTCTGGGTGGCCACCGACGACGGGCGCATCCGCGACGCCGTCGAAGGTTTCGGCGCAGAGGCCGTCATGACCTCTCCCGACCACCCGTCGGGGATGGATCGCATCGCCGAAGCCGTGGCGGGGGCCCAGTTTCAATGGGTCGTCAACGTCCAGGCGGACGAGCCGCTCATCGCGCCCGGGGACATCGACGCGGCGGTTCTCCCCCTCCTGGGCCAGCCGGACGTCCCCATCAGCACCCTGGCGAAGCGCATTCAGTCGGAGGGCGAGTTCTTCGACCCCAACGTCGTCAAAGTGGCTCTCGACGCCCAGGGCTTCGCCCTGTATTTTTCCCGCTCCCCGATCCCCTACAACCGGGCGGCCTGGGAGCGGATCTCCGGCGGGGAGATCCTTCAAGGCGACCGCGTCGAGCCGCCCGACCCCTGCTTCAAACACATCGGGCTCTACGTCTATCGGCGGGAGGTTCTCACCGCCCTGGCGGCCACCGCCCCGACCCCCCTGGAGGTCTCCGAGGGGCTGGAACAGTTGCGGGCGCTGGAATCGGGATACAAGATCCTGGTGGTGGAAACGGTACGCGACTCCATTGGGGTGGACGTCCCCGAGGACGTCCAACGCGTTGAGGAGCTTTTGAAGGCTTGAGCACGTTGCAGGAAGAAACCCGAGGGGGGAAGGTCACGAAATTCATCTTTGTCACCGGCGGGGTCCTCTCCTCCCTGGGCAAGGGTCTGGCCTCGGCATCCATCGGCGCCCTCCTGGAGAGCCGGGGCCTCAGCGTGAATCTCCAAAAGTTCGACCCTTACATCAACGTCGACCCCGGCACCATGAACCCCTTTCAGCACGGCGAGGTGTACGTCACCGACGACGGAGCGGAGACCGACCTGGACCTGGGCCACTACGAGCGCTTCACCCGCACCCCCATGACGCAGGCCAACAACGTCACCGCCGGCAAAATCTACCACTCCGTCATCACGAAGGAACGCCGGGGGGACTACCTGGGGGGGACCGTCCAGGTGATCCCCCACATCACCGACGAGATCAAGGCCAACATCCGCAAGATGGTGGACGGGCGGGACGTGGTGATCTGCGAGGTCGGCGGAACCGTCGGGGACATCGAGAGCCTTCCTTTCCTGGAGGCCATCCGGCAGTTCGGCTGGGATGTGGGTCGAGAGAACGTCCTGTACGTCCACGTCACCCTCGTGCCCTACATTCAAACCTCCGACGAACTCAAGACCAAGCCCAGCCAGCACAGCGTCATGAAGCTCCGAGAGATCGGCATCCAGCCCGACGTTCTCCTGTGCCGGGCCGATCGCCCCTTGCCGCGCGCCATCAAGGCCAAACTGGCGCTGTTCTGCAACGTCGAAGAGGCGGCTGTGGTCAATGCCCGGGACGTGGAATTCATTTACGAAGTCCCCCTGGCGTTCCACGAAGAAGGGCTGGACGAGATCATGGGGCGTAAGCTGGGTTTCAAGACCCCCCCGCCCGACCTGGAGGAATGGCGGAGGATCCTGAAAATCCTCCGGAGCCCGGAAACCCAGGCCACCATTGCCATCGTCGGCAAGTACGTGAACCTGAAGGAGTCCTACAAGAGCCTGAGCGAGGCCCTCACCCACGGAGGGATCGGGAACCTGGCCCGCGTGGACCTGGAATGGGTGGACGCCGAGGAGATCGAGACCGCCGGGCCGGAGGAGCTTCTTCGCCACGTGCACGGCATCCTGGTCCCCGGGGGGTTCGGCTCCAGGGGCGTCGAAGGCAAGGTCCGGGCCATCCGATACGCCCGGGAGCGGAAGGTCCCCTTCTTCGGCATCTGCCTGGGGATGCAGTGCGCCGTCATCGAGTTCGCCCGCAACGTCTGTCGGATGGAGGGGGCCAACAGCACCGAATTCGACAAAAACTGCCCGTACCCTGTCATCGACCTGATGCCCGATCAGGATGCCGACGGCGACCTGGGTGGGACCATGCGGTTGGGAGCCTATCCCTGCGTGCTCGGCCGGGACACGCTGGCCCAAAAGGCTTACGGAGACTCTACCGTCAACGAACGGCACCGCCACCGCTACGAGGTCAACAATCATTACCGGGAACGGCTGGAGGAATTCGGCCTTGTCATGAGCGGCCTGTCCCCCGACGGGCGGCTGGTAGAGATCTTCGAATTGCCCGGGCACCCCTGGTACCTGGCGGGCCAGTTCCACCCGGAGTTCAAATCATCCCCTCGGGCGCCCCATCCCCTTTTCCGCTCGTTCGTCAACGCCGCCCTCAGGGCCAAAGGAGAACTCTTTTCTTAGACGGCAGTACGAGCACCCACTTTTTTAGGGGGGCTTTTTTGGGCACTTGCGAGCCTAGTGAATGACCTCTCGGAAGGCGCGCGCCAAAGACGTCCGGGTTAAGCAGACGCGCCTGCAACCGCAGTTTGGCCGGCACGCCAGTGCCCAAAAAGCGTCCCCCGCATATCGCAACCGAGTTTTATCTATGGCGTTTTTGAAAGCCTTTGACATCGCGCCGAAGGCCGTCGTGGCCATCGTAGGGGCCGGGGGGAAATCCACCCTCCTCTACCGCCTGGCGCGGGAAATGGCCCAGGAAGCCGCAAAGTCGGCCGGGGTCGTCCTCATCACCACGACCGCGAAGATCTTCCGTCCGACAGAGGAGGAGGCCGAAGCCGTCGTTTCGTCAGCGGATTTGGATGAAGCCCGAAGGCGGGTCCGGAAGGCCGCGCGCAATGACCTGCGTGTGGTCTTGGCGACGAGTGCGCATCCCGATCCCCGATACGGCCGGGAGAAGCTGGATGGAATCCCGCCCGAATGGGCCGGGCCGCTGCTGGAAATCCAAGAAGTTGCCTGGGTTCTGGTGGAGGCCGACGGTTCCCAAAGGAAACCCTTGAAGGCCCCGGGGGAAAGCGAGCCCGTGTGGCCTCTGCCCACCCACCTGGCCATCGGCGTCCTCGGCCTGTCGGCGCTCGGGCGCCCCGTCGACCAGGAATGGGTCTTTCGGCCGGAGAGGGTGGCCCGCGTGACAGGCCTCGGCGAAGGGGAGGAAATCCGCCCGAAGGCGTACGCCGCCCTCTTGGCTCACCCAGAGGGGATATTTCGAGGATGTCCCGAAGGGGCCAGAGCCATCGGTTTTCTCAATCAAGCCGAGGGACCCAATCGGGTTGTCGCAGGCGAACAGATAGGCTATATTTTTAAAGAACGGGGCTCGGCGCGACTGGAGTCGCTTTTCGTCGGCAGCATTCGATCCGGCGAAATTCGGAGAGTCTCCGGCAATTCCGCGTAGCCGAGCCCGATGAGCGGTTCATTCCGACTTGATTCAAGCTGGAGTCCCGGAGGACCCACCCCGCAGGACGGGGGGAGCCGCAGCGAGTGTCTGTTCTCGTCCGGGGCGACAACGGAGGGACCATGGTCGACATCTTCAAGGAAATCAAGGGAGTTCAAGAAAAGGGCGAGGCCGGCGCCATGGCCTCTGTGGTGGCGAGAAAGGGTTCGGCCCCGATGAGCGCCGACGCCAAGATGATCGTCTACAAAGACGGCTCCATGAAAGGGACGGTGGGGGGCGGATGTCTGGAGGCGGACGTCTGGGCGGAGGCCAAGCGGGTTCTGCGTCATGGCACCGCATCCAAGATCAGCTTCAACCTCACCGAGGCCGAAGCCGGAGAAAGCGGACACATCTGCGGCGGCATCGTGGATGTTCTGGTCGAGCCGTTATCGAATTACCCCGCGGAGCTTTTGTCCGACATCGTCCGCATCCGGGGCGAAGGCGGCTCGGCCGTTCTGGCCAGCGTGGTCAGCCGCAGCGACGGGAAACCGCTCGGCCCGCATGACCGCATGCTCGTCTACCGGGAGGGAGACAAGCTGGGCTCCATCCAAGGGATCGAGTCCGAGATCTTGCAGGCCGCCTCCGGGGTCATCAGGAATGAAAAGCCTGCCAACCGCACCTTCACGATACCTGGCACGGACGTCAAGGTGGAGGTGTTCCTGGAGCCCATCGTCACCCGACCCACGCTCTACATCTTCGGCGGGGGACACGTATCCAAGCACATCGCCAAGGTGGCGGACGTCGCCGGTTTCCGCATCGTGATTGTGGAGGACCGCGAGCAGTACGCCAACAAGGGGCGGTTCCCCGAGGTGGAAGAGTTCATCGTCGTGGAGGATTTTGAGCACCTCGAAGACACGATGCCGGAAATTGACGAAACCGATCTGGCCATCATCGTCACCCGGGGCCACCAGTACGACGAGGACATCCTGGCCTGGGCGTGGGATAAGCCCTTCCGCTACCTGGGGATGATCGGCAGCCGGACGAAGATCCTCATCACCTACCGACGGCTGGAAGAGAAAATGGGGGTTTCCCGGGATGAATTCATCAAGCGCGTCCGGGCGCCGATGGGTCTTGAGATCGGCGCGGACGTCCCCGGGGAAATCGCCGTGGCCATTGTGGCGGAGTTGATCCAGGTGCGCAGACAGAGCCTGATGAAGGACCCGGACCTGGCGGGCAAGCCCAAGAACGCAGCGCTGATGAAGCTCGCCAAAGACCAGCAAATAAACGTCGCCTGAGACGGGGGATGGAGATCCGTCCCTGGCTGGCTCGGGTCCCGAAGCCGCCGATTCACTTAGATTGGAAGAACCTGCGAGGGCTCCTGAACGGGGCCCTCGATCTTTTGTTGCCCCCATCCTGTGCGGCCTGCGGGGCCGGCCTGGGTTCGCAGGTGAAGCCGGCCCCCGCCTCTTCCAGGGTTTGCCGGGGGTGCTGGGACTCCATCGCCCTCTTAGAGCCGCCTTTCTGCCCCCGCTGCGGGGTCCCGTTCGCTTCGGAGTTCGCCCTCTTGGAATCGCCCGGCCACGAATGCGGAAGATGCAGGGAGAAATCGCCCCGCTTCGATTCCGCCCGTGCGGCCAGCATCTACGAGGGCTCGCTGAGGGAGATCCTCCACACGTACAAATTCGGCGGGACCAGCGGCCTGGCCCGCGCCCTGGGGAAACTGCTGGCCGATCACTTTCCGGACCGGTTCCGCAGTCAAGGGTTTGACCTCGTGACCCATGTACCGCTTCACCCTCGGAGATACAGGGAACGCGGTTTTGACCAGGCCTGGCTTCTGGCCCGGGCTTTAGGGCGAAGCGCCGGGTTTTCGACCTGGCCTTACATCCTTGAGCGCACGCGCTGGGAGGCCGCCCAGCCTACGCTGACCGGGCCTCAAAGGTGGGCGAACGTCCGGGGCGCCTTCTTGGTCCGCAAGCCGGAATGGGTAGAGGGCCGGAGCGTCCTCCTGGTAGACGATGTCCTCACCACCGGCGCCACCGCCGACGCCTGCGCCAAGGCACTGAAAGACTCCGGGGCCACAGAGGTCCACGTCTATACCCTCGCGCGAACGCCGTAGCGGGCTGCCCGGATGGGCCGCACGCAAATACAAGGGCACTGGCTGCCGGAAGGGTGGAAGGAGCTTAGCCGGGAAGCTATTCAGAGCGCTCTCGATTCACTTTGTCGGCGGCGCCTCGAGAGTCTTCTACTGCCCGAAGAATTTCCTCGGCCACAAATACCCGGTTCCGCTTGCGTCCCGTTACCTCTCGAAGGATCCCTGCATCGATCAGTTTGTTGATGTTCCCCTGAGCGGAGCGGTTGGTTACCTCGAGAAGCCTTGCGGCAAGGGGAACGGTGGTCATCGGGTGGCTAAACAGATGGTCGACCAGCTTGAGCTGTAATGCAGACGACCGTGCCGCTTGAAGCATCTCGTGGAACTCTTCTCGCAACCCCAATAGACGGTCCGATCGCTCGACCGCATCCCTAGCCTGCTCAGTGACACCTGAAAGGAAAAACGTCACCCATTCCGCCCATTGGCCCGCCTGGCTGACGGCGAGCAAGTGCTGATAGTACTCTTGACGATGGCGTTCGAAGTAGGCGCTGAGATACAAGAGAGGCTGAGGCAGTAGACCCTCAAGGCAGAGCAGCAGCGTAACGAGCAACCGCCCGATACGGCCGTTGCCATCCAAGAATGGGTGGATCGCCTCGAACTGATAATGGATCATCGCAAGACGCACCAGCGGGGGCAGAGGACTTGGGGTGTGGAAATACTTCTCAAAATCACCCAGCGCCTGCTTCATCTCCGGGGGTGGCGGCGGCACAAACGCTGCGTCCTCCAACGTACATCCCGGCGGGCCGATCCAGTTCTGCGTGCGTCTGAAATTCCCCGGTGCCTGCTGCTCCCCCCGCCCGCCTTCCATTAGCCGCTGGTGCATTTCGCGGAGAAGACGAAGGCTCAGTGGCAACTCCGTCGCTCTGTGTAATCCGTACTCCAGTGCGACGATGTAATTGGACACCTCTCGAACGTCGGGTACCCTGGGTGGAAGCGACGGGGCCGCCTCGAACAAGAACAGGTCCGACAAGGAAGCCTGTGTGTTTTCGATTCGGCTCGACAGCACTGCCTCGCGTCGGATGAAGGGCCGGATCAACAAGTGGGGGTTTGCCAATGTCTGTCCCACGCCTGCGAGCCGTCCGAGTCCCTGGTCTGCGGCTGACAAGGCCCTGACCAGCGCGTCATTCCATTGGAAGCTCGGCGGCAACGGAGCGGGCACAAATGCCCAGTACCCCTGGGGCGTCTTTACTAGGCTGCCTCTTCGACCCTCTGTGAAATCATCTGGGATCACGACACGTCACAACCGATACCTAGGTTCGCTATCTCGGAAGCTATGATACTTTTTGACGTAAATGTATAACAAGGCGTCGGAGTTTGCAACGCTTAAAGGTATGCCAAAAATATGCGGGCTGATGTCCAGGTGAGTTGAAGATCGCCGCCCGTTGCAAAATTTGACTTGTGAAACGCGGTACATATAATTTGAGGTCTGAAAAATCGGCTGTAAGCCTGTATTTTTCATTCTAATTCCTGCTATTGAAGCAGAAACTCTCGGGAGACCTGCACGCAATGCCAATTCGTGTCGGTATTAACGGATTCGGTCGCATCGGCCGGAATTTCTTCCGCGCCGCCTACAACGACAGAGACCTCCAGTTCGTCGCCGTCAACGACATCACGGACGCGGAGACACTCGCGCACCTGCTCAACTACGATTCGGTTCACGGGCGGTTCAAGGGAAAAGTGGAGGCGAAGGAGGACTCCCTGGTCGTCAACGGCAAAAAGATCCTGGTCCTGGCCGAACGCGACCCCGCCAACCTGCCGTGGAAGAGGCTGGGCGTCGAGGTGGTGGTCGAGTCCACGGGTCTTTTCACCGACCGGCAAAGCGCCACAAAACATCTCAAGGCGGGCGCCAAGAAGGTCATCATCACCGCGCCGGCCAAAGACCCCGACGTGACCCTGGTCCTGGGCGTGAACGACGACCACTACGACGCCAGGAACCATCACATCGTGAGCAATGCGTCCTGCACCACCAATTGTCTGGCTCCGGTGGTCAAGGTGCTCCACGACTCCTTCGGCGTCCGTCACGGCCTCATGACCACCACCCACGCCTACACCAACGACCAAAGGATCCTGGACCTCCCCCACAAAGACAAGCGGCGGGCCAGGGCCGCGTCCCTTTCCATGATTCCGACGACCACGGGCGCCGCCAAGGCCGTCACCCTGGTAGTTCCCGAGCTCAAGGGCAAGCTCGACGGGATGGCCATCCGCGTGCCCACCCCGGACGTTTCCGTGATCGACATTGTCGCGGAACTGGAGAAGGAAACCACCGAGCAGGGGGTCAACGACGCCCTTCGCCGCGCGGCCCGAGGAAGACTGAAAGGAATCCTGGACGTTTGCGACCAGCCTCTGGTTTCGGTGGACTTCCTGGGCGATCCTCACTCCTCCATCGTAGACGCCCCTTCCACCCGGGTCCTCGAAGGGCGCCAGGTCAAGGTCATCGCCTGGTACGACAACGAATGGGGCTATTCCTGTCGCGTCCGGGACCTGGTGAAATTCGTGGTCAATGGCCGGAAAAAAGCCCGGGCAAGGAAAGCCATCAAGAAGAAGTAAATTTGCTTTCGGGCTTGCGACCCCATGAGCCAGCCGCCCTCTTGGAATACGCTCGACGGCCTGAACGCCGGGGGAAAGCGCGTATTCGTGCGTTGCGACTTCAACGTCCCCCTGAGCCGGGAAGGCGGGGGGCCGCGGATCACCGACGATACCCGGGTGCGCGCGGTTTTGCCTACACTCGAGCGGCTTCGGTCCTCAGGGGCGCGCGTAATCCTGGCCTCGCACCTGGGCCGCCCGAAGGGAAAGCCTGATCCCGCGTTGGGACTGGCGCCCGTTGCGAGACGTTTGGGAGAACTCCTGGGCGCGGACGTCCCCCTGGCGCCCGACTGCATTGGAGAGGAAGCCGCCTCGCTGGCCGAAGGCCTCCGGCCGGCCGGATTCCTCATGCTGGAGAACTTGCGCTTCCACGCCGGCGAGGAGAAGGACGAAGAGGGCTTCGCGCGGGAACTCGCATCCCTGGCGGATGCCTACGTGAACGACGCCTTCGGTTGCTCCCACCGGGCCCACGCCTCGGTTGTGGCCATCGTCGATCATCTGCGGCCTGCCGTGGCGGGCCTTTTGCTCGACAGGGAGCTTCGGATCCTGGGCCGCCTGATGGAGGCCCCCGATCGCCCCGTGGTGGCCATCCTCGGCGGCGCCAAGGTGTCGGACAAGCTGGGCGTCATCGAATCCCTCCTGAGGCGCGTGGACCGGATTCTCATCGGCGGTGCGATGGCCTTCACCTTCCTCAAGGCCCAGGGGAAAGAGGTCGGAAAGTCCCGGGTGGAGCACGAGATGATCGAGACCGCCCTACGGTTGCTGCGCGCCGCTGAAGGGGGGGGTTGCGAGATCCTCCTTCCTGTGGACTGCGTGGCGGCGGAGAAGTTCGCACCCGATGCGGACCACCGGACCATCGCCCTGGAAGAGAATCCTGAGAACTGGGACGATTGGATGGGGCTCGATGTCGGCCCGAAGACGGTGTCCCGGTTCGCCGATGCCCTGGCGGACGCCAAAACCATCGTGTGGAACGGCCCCCTGGGGGTCTTCGAGATGGACGCCTTCAGCCGGGGGACGTACGAAATGCTGGACAGGGTGGTTTCTTCGGGCGCAACGACCCTCATCGGCGGGGGGGACACCGATCTCGCCGTTCACCGCGCGGGCGCCGCAGAAAAAGTGTCGTTCATCTCCACCGGGGGCGGGGCGTTCTTGGAACTTCTTGAGGGGAAGGAGTTGCCCGGCGTGGCGGCTTTGAAAAAGGCGGCGCAACGTGGCTGACGCTCGGCGGCCGGTCATCGCCGGCAACTGGAAGATGAACACCAGCGCGGACGAGGCCCTGGCCCTGGCCGAGGCCCTGGCCGAGGCATTGAAGGAATCGGCCCCGGACGGCGTGGATGTGGTTCTCGCCCCGCCCTTTCCATACCTAGAGCGGGTGAGCAAGGCCATCGAAGGCTGCCCCATCGCACTCGGCGCCCAGGACGCCGCGTGGGAGGAGAAGGGCGCATTCACCGGAATGGTCTCGCCGGCCATGCTCCTGGACGTGGGCTGCGCTTACGTCATCCTGGGCCATTCGGAGCGCCGGATTCACCTGGGGGAATCGGACGACCTCATCAACCGCAAGGTCGTCGCGTGCCTGAAGGCCGGCTTGACCTCCATCGTGTGTGTGGGGGAATCCGCCTCGGCCCGCAAGGGCAATCGCGCGACCTCCGTCGTGGCCCGCCAGCTTTCCGGGTGTCTCAAGGGGGTCGACGGCGCCGCCCTGCGTCGTATGATCATCGCCTATGAGCCGGTTTGGGCCATCGGGACCGGCGAGAACGCCACCCCGGAACAGGCCCAGGAGATGCACACGTTCATTCGCGCCACGCTGGCCTGTGAAGTGGACGCCGGCGCGGCGGCGGAACTTCGGATACAATATGGGGGGAGCGTGAATCCGGAGAACATCGGACCGCTCATGGCTCAACCGGATGTGGACGGAGCGTTGGTGGGGGGAGCCTCCCTGAAGGCCGAGACCTTTCTTCCCATCATCCGCTACCGGGGGAAGTGAATCGTGACACCTGACGTTTTGAGATTCGGCCTCATCGCTTTTCACGTGGTCGTGGGCTTGTTCCTCATCCTGGTGGTGCTGCTTCAAACCGGGAGAGGCGCCTCTTTGGGCGCGGCCTTCGGAGGCGCCAGCGAAACGATGTTCGGCGCCCGGGGGCCGGGCAGTTTTCTGAGCAAGCTCACGACGGGCGCGGCCATCGTCTTCATCTTGACCTCCCTTGCCCTGGCCCATCCTTACTTTTCCAAGAAAGGGGCGGGGACGGTGGTGCGTGAGACCACCTCCCCCGCCGGGCCTGCTGCTCCTCCGGGCGGGGCGGAGGAGGCGCCCTCGGGAAAGGCTCGAACTCCCGGCTCCCCTACAAAAACACCCGCGGGAGGGGGATGAGCCTGAAAAGCAGGGCTCCTTGATCCTTCGCTTCGCTGGGCTCTTGCCAGTGCAGAAGGGAGCGAATCCCGGATGTGGGTAAAACGGTTCCTCCTCGTCTTTCCCATCGCGGTCATCGTCCTTCTGCTTCAATCCTTCTTCTGGGTCCCGACGTACGACAACCAGACGAAGGGAAGCCCGAAGCGGCTCACCCAGTACATCGAGGGCTCCATCGGAGACGCCTCGATCCTCAATCCCATCCTCAGCGCCGACACCGCCAGCAGCGCGATCAATAACTTCGTCTTCGAGGGACTGATCGACCGCGACCGCGACCTCAGCTTCAGAGGCCGGCTGGCCAAGAGCTGGGAAATTTTCGAGGAGGCCTACCTCCTGGCCGACCCGTCCCTTTCCCTTCCAGGGGGAGAGGCCGCGACGGCCGAGGAGATCGTGAGGCGTATCGAGTCCGTGCGGCCGGCCGGCGGACCCGAGTGGATACGGAACATCCGAAAAATCGAGATCGTCCCGCCCGCAACGGAGACCCGGACCGTCAGGATGCCTCCGGCGAAACCCGGTGAGGAGCCGGGGCGGGTGGAACTCAAAATATCACGGCCCGCCCGCGTGAA
>JBHIBA010000025.1:0-28109 GCA_046758845.1 Nitrospinota bacterium | reverse complement strand
CCCGACTCGCTCCAGTCCGGCAGCAGCCTTCGCTCGTAGAACAAGACCGGGTCGTTCAGCGTTAGTTTTTCGCCCGAGGCGAACTCGAGGACCGCCCGCAAACCGGACGACAGGCGCTCTGTCGCCGGACGGGCGGAAGGCGAGAGCTTAACCACGCGGCCGAGGGGAATTTCAAATTCGCCTTCGGGCGATTTTCCGAGCAGCTTCCTTTTCCCGACCGAGCCTGTATACGTCTTTCCCGACGCCAAGGTAACCCGGAAGAGGGTTTTCGTCTTCGCTCCGGCCGAGGCCTCTTTTCTCGCAAAACCCGTCATCGCCCCCGCCGAGACCAGGACGGTCACGTCCCCCTTGGCGGGGATCCCGCGGGAGAGCGGAAGGAGCGTCCGGTCCCGGGCCTGCTTGACCGGATCCCAGAGGTTGAAAGGGCCGTCGAACTCGGGGGGGCCGGTTAACCGGACCCGCGTCCCTGAATCATCCGCCACGGTTCCCCAGAGCCCCTGCGACGAAGTCTGCCGGGGGGAGCCAGCCGATGGCACCGAGGTCTTCGGCAAACCGTGAAGGGTTATCTCTGCCACCTTGTCCCCGGGGATGGTCAGAATCCCCCCCCGCCACTCCCCGCGAAAGGTTTTCGGCAGTTTGCCGGCGAACATCCCCCCGTCCCCCAGGAATACATTCAACAGCCCTCCGGGCCCTTTCCGTTTCAGTTCACGAACGCGCCCCCAAGGGATCTTGAAACGGAACGCTCCTCTTCGGACCTCAAGCGGCCAGTCGCTCCTGAACTTGACCCCCTCGACCGCAATCCCTTTCGGCCCTTTTAGGGAGGCATCGCGGCGCTTCACCTTTTCCGGTTTCGCAAGGGCCGGCTTCAGGATATCCAGGCGCTTGAGCTTCCGCCAATCCTGTTTGAAATCGCCGTGGGACCACTCTCCCGAAAGGGGCTCGGCAGGGACCTTCCCTAAGCAGGTCTCCCCTTGGGAAAAGTGCAGCCTCAGGCTACGCCCGCCGATCACCTCGACGGACACTACGCGGTTGATGGGGACTTCCAGTTGAAAGGGACCGAGGCGACAGGCCAGCGGGACCGGATCCAGCTTTTCCAGCGGAATGATATCGGTGGAGGAGTAGACAGCCCGGGCCTGGACCTCGGCGGAACCCGCGGCGGTCGGAAGCCCAAGGAGCCCCGCCGCTACCAGTCCCGCAATCGCCCGGACAGCGCTTCGATATCGCTGGCTTCGTGAGATGGCGGCGTCGGTTTCGACCATCATGGAAAGCCGGACATCAGGTGACCGTGGGGCGGCTGAGCATCTCGTAGATTTCAACGCGCCGGTCCCGAACGAGGTGGTTGTATGGACTGAAGTCCTTGTTTCTCGATCGCTCGGGAAAGATGTTCACCGCCTGCCCTTCCGCGCGCTCCTCGCCGGCCCGGAGGAGGATCCTCCCCTGGGGGTCGACGACCTGGCTGCCTCCCGTGTAGGTGAGGGTTTCTCCGGGCTTGCGGGCGTCCTGGCCCGTCCGGTTGCACGTGACGGCGAAGACGCGGTTTTCGATGCAGCGCACGACCATGGCCTGATGGCACAGGGTGTAAATCAAGTTGGCGGGATGACAGAGGATGTCGGCCCCTTGCAGCGCCAGCATACGGGCAGTCTCGGGGAAAATCCAATCGAAGCAGATCATGAGGCCCAGCTTGACGTCCCGCACATCGAAGACGGGGGGCGGCTCCCCCCCCGGCTGAAACCACCGTTTCTCTTCGGAGAACAGGTGAAGCTTTCTGTACCGTCCGAGGTAGCCTTCCGGCCCAACGAGGACAGAAGAGTTGAAGGAGACATCCCCGTCGCACTCGGCGAGCCCCGCCACAATGTGGGTCCGCCGCTCGTGGGCGAGGTCCATCAGCGCCCCGCATGTCTCCCCTCCCGGAATGGGCTCGGCCAGCTCCCTCACCTCCCCTTCCGAGACGAACTGATACCCGGTGTTGAACAGCTCCGGCAAGACGATCAGTTCGGCCTCCATGCCGCCCAAGGCCTCCCGGACCTCGGCCAGGTTGCCCGCCACATCGCCGAAAACCGGCGCAAATTGATAAAAGCCCACGCGCATCCTGGACCCCCGCGCTTTATTCGTCTTTGAAGGTGAAGACATTCTGTTTCAGATACCCGGCCGCTTCGTACAGGTCCAGCATCGGAGGCGCCCCGGTCCCCAGAGTGATCAAGTCATCCGTGTTCTCCGGGGGATTTGCGAAACCGTGCGGCACGCCAGCCGGCGCATAGACGATGTCCCCCTCCTTCACGTCGTACCAGCGATCATGCACGAAGGCCCTGCCTTTGCCCCGGAAGACCAGGATGACATCTTCCGCGACGGCATGGACGTGGGGCTCGAAGGCCTGGCCGGGCTTCAGGCAGGCGGAATGGGTGCTGAGCATGCGCGCCCCCATGCCGGGCCACACCAAAAGACGGAGGGTTCCGTTGGGAAGCTCGTGGACGGCGCGGCTGCCTTCGATGGAGAAGACGCCGCCTTCGCGCTGGACCTCGCCGATGGTTTTGTCTTCCCCCCGCTTAAATTCGTCTTTACCCGAAGCGCTCACTCGGCAAACCCCCTTCTGAATTCCGATCCATTCTTATCTCGTGACCGTTATTGTAGCGCGGAGGCCGAAGCCTCCGCTGATTTTTCGGCTTTGTCTTGGCGGAGGCTGAAGAGTCACCGACTCAAGCCTCCGCGCTAGATTAAAAACTATAAATAGAAGCGCACAAAAAACCCGCACCCCCCTAGATTTCCTTGCCTTCCGCCCTCAGCCTTTGCAATGCCGCGTAGACCTTTTCTGCCGTCAGGGGCAGGTCGTAAATCCGGACGCCGCAGGCGTCGTAGACGGCGTTGGCGATGGCCGCCGCCGTGGGCGCCAGGCCCGGCTCGCCGAGACCCTTCGCGCCGTAGGGCCCCTCATCGTGAGCCACCTCGATGATCACCGGAACGTAAGGCGGACAATCCAGGGCCGTCGGGATCTTGTAATCGGCCAACGTGGGATTGATGCACTCACCGCCGTCGTATTGGAGCTCCTCCGAAAGGGCGTATCCCAGCCCGGTGGCCAAGGCCCCTTCGATCTGGGCGACGCAACTAATCGGATTGATGGCCCTGCCCACGTCGTGCGCGCCCACGAGTTTGGTGACCCGCACGTCCCCGGTCTCCACGTCCACCTCCACTTCGGCCGCCTGGGCCGCGTGCATCCAACAAGGCGTGGGTTTTTCGCCGTGACCCATCTCGTCCAGGGGCGTCACTTCGTTGTTGTGCGTCCCCACACCGATGACGGGCGTTCCCTTCCCGCCCTGGCGGTGGTTCCCCATGAAGACGCCGGGGATCGGCAACCCTTTGTTGAGGTCGCTCTTGAAGCGGATCATGCCGTCCTGGATGAAGAGGTCCTCCGGCCGGGCTTCCATCTGCTCGGCCGCCCTGTCCAAGAGTTGGTTGCGGGCGTCGATGGCGGCCTTCTTGATGGCGGGCCCCAGGATGAACGTCACCCGGCTGGCCGCCGTTCCCCAGTCGAAGGGGCCGATGTCGGTGTCCGAGGCGGCCATGACCACCGCCTCCGGCTTGACCCCCAGCTCCTCGGAAACGATCTGGCCCAGCATCGTGTTGGAGCCCTGCCCGCAGTCCACGGCGGCGGAGAGAACGTTCACCGTCCCGTCTTCGTTGATCTTGATCGTGGCGCCTGCCGAGAAGGTGACCGTCGTTTTGTGCATGGCGGCGATGCCGCGTCCGCGGCGGATGTTTCCGCCGTGGGCCCGCTTCCGGGGCCACTCGATAGCCTCATGGGCGGCCTCCAGGCACTCGCGAACGCTGACGCTGTGGAGGGTTTGTCCCGTCCAGGTGACGTCCCTCTCCCGGAAGGCGTTCTTCATCCGGAGCTCGTAAGGGTCGATCCCCAGCTGCCCGGCCAGTTCGTCCATGTGGACCTCGTGCGCCCAGCAGACCTGGGGGATGCCGAAGCCCCGGAAGGCCCCGCTGATGGTCTTGTTCGTGTAAACACAATAGGCGTCGATCCACACGTTCGGGAACCGGTAGGGCCCGGGAGAGCTGTAGCCTCCGTTCTTCGTGACCATGACCCCGCGCTCGGAAAAGGCGCCTGTGTCCATGATCACCCGGATCTTTCGGGCCGCGAAGGTCCCGTCCTTTTTGACGCCGGTCTTGATGGTGACGATGGATGGATGGCGCAGCGCCGTCCCCTGGAAGGATTCTTCCCGGGTGAACTGGACCTTGACGGGCACGCCGTCCGTCTTCATGGCCAGGGCCACCGTTTCGGGCTGGGCCTGGAAGTGCTTCCCGCCGAATCCCCCGCCCACGTACGTGGCGATCACGCGGACCTTGCTCATCGGGAGCCCCAGGGTCTCCGACAGCTTCAGCCGGGAGAGATACGTAGTCTGTGTGTCGGCCCAGATGGTGAGTTTCCCGTCGCACGTGAACTGGGCCACGTGGGCGTTAGGCTCCATGTAGACGTGGTGAACGGCCTGAGTCCGGTACGTCCCCTCGAAGACCAGGTCGCTCTGCTTAAAACCCTCCTCCACGTCCCCTGTCCTGACTTTCAGGTGATTGGCGATGTTGGTCCCCGCGACTGGATGGAAGCCCGGCGCGCACTCGTACTCCCCCAACTCCGGATGAATGAGGAAGGCGTCCTCCCTCTTGGATTCGAGGGGATCGAACAGGGCGGGCAAGGGCTCATAGTCAACGCGGATCAGCTCGAGCGCCTCCAATGCCGTGTCCAGGTCCACTGCGGCGACCCCCACGACCGGCTCGCCGACGTAGCGGACCCGGTCGACCGCCATGAAGGTCTGATCCCGGAGAACCAGACCGAACCGCTTCGGGAAATCCTTCCCTGTGACCACGGTGCGGACGCCCTTGTGCTTCTTCGCGCGGTCCACGTCGATATGGAGGATCCGGGCGTGGGGGTGTTGGCTCCGCAGGTACTTTCCCACCAGCATCCCGGGCAACTCGAAGTCGGTTCCATAGACGGCCTGACCCGTTGATTTCAGATACCCGTCTATATTGGGCTGATCCGTCCCGACGACCGTCAGATTCCCATGCTGGTCCATCAAAGAACTCCTCGCCCTTCGGGCCCTCCGCCCGGCCCGTCTCCGGCAGAGCCTTGGTCATGCAACCCGCTGAGTTGACGGCGCGCAGGGCCGTCCGGCCGCTGCCCGCGCCGTCCAGTATATCGCACATGACCGGGATGCGGCAGGTTCCCGCTGAGGACTGCCCTTTATTGTGGGGGGCGCTTTTTGAAAGGCGCCCCCCCACACCCCCCCGCAAAACTTTTGACGGCCCGGCATTGCATGGCCGGGCCTGCTTGGGGCGGATGGGGATTCGGCCGGGACGGCGGTCTGTCACCTAATTGGTGGCTTCCTTCTTTGGCGAAAGAGGGCGGCGCCGTCAGGCGCCGCCCTCTCTCGCGAAACAGAAGTTTTCCGGGGGGTCTGGGGGCCGGACGCATCGCGTCAGGTTTCCGCACTGGCGTGCCTAGTCAATCACCCTTCGGAAGGTGTGCGCCAAAGACGCCCGGCTTGAGCGTACGCACCTCCAACCGCACTTCGGCCGGCACGCAAGTGCCCAAAAAGGCCCCCCAGAGAGAAACCCTCTGCGACCCCCTCCTATGGAACAGCATATTACGAGAGCTTTAGCAGCTTGGCGGCGTTCCCCCCAAGGATTTTCTCCTGAGCCCCGGGGCTTGAGACCACCCTTCGGACCTGTTCCACGCAGCCGAACTCCGCCATGTCAAAGGGATAATCGCTTCCCAGGTAGACGTGGTCCTCCCCCACCGTCTCTATCAAGAAAGAGAGCGCGGGGTCCCAGTGGGTGATCGTATCGAACCAGACCTGCCCCAGATAAGCGCTCGGCTCCTTGGGGGCGCGCTTCCGGGCTTCCGGACGCTCGCGGTAACCGTGGTCCAGCCGGCCCCGGATGTACGGGTACTGTCCCCCTGCGTGGACCAGACACACCTTCAGCTTCGGATGGCGCTGGAGGACGCCGCCCAGCATCATCCGGCCGATGGCGATGGTCGTGTCCAGGGGGTTGCCGATGAGGTTGGTCAAATAATAGTCCTGAAACCGCTCCTTGCCCGCCACGTCGTGGGGGTGAAGAAAAAGGGGGAGATCCAGCTCCTCGAGCCTGGCGTAGAGCGTCTCATAGACAGGGTGGTCCAGGTCCCTGCCTCGGTAATTCGTCTGAACCATCGCCCCCCGGTGGCCCAGGTCCCTCACGGCATACTCGAGCTCGGCCACCGCCAGGTCCACGTCCTGAAGGGGGAGCACCGCCAGCGCGGCGAACCGCTCTGGGCGCCGGGCCACCATCTCCGCCATGGCTTCATTCTGTATGCGCGATAGCCGCAAGGCGTCTTCGCCCTCGGCCCAGGCATGGTAGGAAAGCGGAGAGGCCGCCAGGACCGATACGTCAATCCCCATTCGATCCATGGCCGAGAGCTTGGTTTTCTCCTCCGTTAGCGCCGGTCTCAGCTGGGGGATCTTCTGCCGGTTGACCTCTCGGGACTCCTCTCCCTGAAAGTCCCGCCCCGAATCGCCGGGGTAATGCGCCTTGAGCCGGGAGGCGAGCTTTTCCGCTCCCTGCACCAGGATGTGGGAATGGGCGTCAATCACGAGGGGACTCATGGAAGGTCCTCGGAGTAAACGGGCAAGGCGCTCAGTACCAGACCAGTCCCGCGGTGACGTTGACGTCCTGGGCCGTCATGTGCCCCGCCCGTTCGGAGGCGAGAAAACAAACCAACTCCGCCGTGTCCTCGGGATCGACGAGGCTCTTGAGGGCGGAAGGATCCGTGAATTCGGCGCGAACTTCTTCCTCGCTCTTGTCCTGGCTCTCAGCCAGGTTACGGATGACCCGGTCTATCCGCTCGCCCGACGTCGCCCCCGGGCAAACCGAGTTCACAGTGATCCCGTACTCGCCCGCTTCATGAGCCAGGGTGCGCGTGAATCCCATCACGGCCATTTTCGAGCTGGTGTATGGCGTCCGCCTCACCAAGGGACGCTTGCCGCTCATGGAAGAGATGTTGATGATCCGGCCCCACCGCTTGGCTTTCATGATCGGAAGGACCGCCTTGGCGCAAAGGAAGGGACCGATGACGTTTACGGCGAAGGTGGCGTTCCAGTCTCCCACGGTGGTGTCTTCACAAAGGGCGGTGGGTCCCGCGATGCCCGCATTGTTGACGAGGATGTCGACGGTCCCGAATTCATCCAGCGACTTTTTCACCATCTGATTGACGGATTCTTCGGAAGTCACATCCGTCTGGACGGCGATGCAGCGCCCCCCCGAGCCCCGGACCTCTTCTGCCGTCGCCTGGAGCTGGTCCACGGAACGGGCCGCCAACGTGATGGCCGCCCCTTCCCTGGCCATGACCAGGCTGATCGCCCGCCCGATTCCCCGGCCGGCGCCCGTGACGATGGCCACTTTCCCTTTCAGCTCCATGCATGTTCCCCCGAAAAGCGACGAAAACCCGCCCCCGTGCGCCTTCGTTCTCAAAAGCTACAGTAATACAAAGAGTTGTTCAATATCACACCGCCTCGCCGAGCGTCAAATGAAGGCGGAGATTGAAAGCATCGAGCGAAACCTTTGCGAAAATATCCCGATATCATCCAAAACCCAGGGCGCTTCCCGAAAGATAGGGGGTTCAAGCTCCCGGTTGAAGTGGTCGATCCGGCGATAACTTGACACCCGCCTTTCAAGGCTGTTAATTTTTCACGATTTTTCAGGCTGGGCGCGCAGGCACCTTCTGAGGATTTTCGCAGCAGACGGGTCGTTCGCCCCGCAGGACTTTCCGCGCCCCATCGAGGGCCGCCAGTTTGGATATTATCGTCTGTTTTAAACAGGTCCTGGACCCGGACATTCCTTCGCGCGACTTCAAAGTGGACGAATCCGCCAAGCGCGTCATCCCGCCTCCGAACGTATCGCCGGTCATCAACAACTTCGACGAGTACGCCCTGGAAGCCTCCGTCCAGCTCAAAGAATCCCTCGGGGGCGCCATCACGGTCCTGACGGTGGGGGGGGGCGACACCATGGACAACATCAAGAAGGCGCTCGCCATGGGCTGCGACGAAGCCGTCCTTCTGAACGACGAGTCCTTTGCAGGCTCCGACGCCTTCGGGTCAGCGCACGCCCTGGCTGCGGCCATTCGAAAGATCGCGAGGTTCGACTTGATCCTCTTCGGCCGGGTGTCCTCGGACTGGAGCTCCGGCGCAACCGGCATCGCCGTCGCCGAGATCCTGGGCCTGCCCTCTGTTTCGCAGGTGCAGAAGATCGAGCCCGAGGAGGGCAAGCTCCGGGTCGAGCGCGTCCTGGAAGACGGCAGCGCGGCCTATGAGGTTCCTTTGCCCTGCGTCTTGACCCTCAGCAATGAGATCAACGAGCCTCGTCTGCCCACGGTGCCTGGCATCCTGAAGGCCTCCCGGAAAAAGGTCCCCACCTGGACCGCTTCGGATCTGGACCTTTCAGCGGGGGATTTCGGCGCAGAGGCTTCCCGCGAGCGGCTCCTTCGCCTGTACGTCCCCAAACACGAATCCCGTTGCCAGCTCGTCGAAGGCGAATCACCCGAGGAAGCGGCGGGGAAGCTGGCGCTCGTCCTGCGCGAGAAGAAGATTATTTAAGGGCAAACCGACATGGCGGGACCCCTCCTGGCTCTGGCCGAAAGCACCGGCGGACGGCTCTCACCCGTTTCGGCCGAGGTGATCGGAACCGCCAGAAAGCTGGCCGACGAAACCGGCGGAACGGTCGCCGTCCTGCTGGCGGGCCGCGACACATCCGGCCTCGGAGAGGCGCTCATCCATCTCGGCGCGGACCGGGCAATCCTGGTTGAGGAGCCCCTGCTGGCCGAATATGAGGGCGGAGCCTTTGCTTCGGTGGTCAAGGGCGTCATCGAGGAAGTCGAGCCTTCGGTCTTTCTCCTCGCGCTCAACGACATCGGCCGGGACCTGGCGCCGCGCGTCGCCTATCAGACGCGCGCCCACCTGGCCAGCGACTGCGTTGACGCGCAGTGGAGCGAGGGGCGACTTGTGTTGAACCGTCCCGTTTGGGGCGGAAGCGCGATGGCCGAGGTCTCCCTCCGCGCAGACGGGATGCAGGTGGTCTCGATCCGGCCCAAGGCCATGCCCCGGGCCGAGCCCGATACGGCCCGCACCGGCCGGGTCGAATCCCGCCCCTCGGGTTTGGACATTGCATCGCTTCCCGTCAGGTTTCTGGAAAAGTCGAGCGTCAAGACGGAGGGTGTGCGGCTGGAGGACGCCCGGGTGGTGATCTCCGGAGGCCGGGGTCTGGGCGGGGCGGAAAACTTCAAACACCTGGAGGAGTTGGCCCAGGTCTTGGGGGGGGCCCTGGGGGCGTCGCGCGCGGCTGTGGATGCGGGCTGGGTGCCCCCTCAATACCAGGTGGGGCAGACGGGAAAGATCGTGAGCCCCGACCTTTACATCGCCGTGGGGATCTCCGGAGCCACACAGCACATGGTGGGCGCAGGCCCGTCGAAAAACATCGTGGCGATCAACACGGACCCGGAGGCCCCGATATTCGAGAGGGCCCATTTCGGGGTCGTGGGCGACTACAAACGGGTGATACCGGCTTTCACCGCCAAGTGCCGGGAACTCATGGACCAGTAGCCGCCTCAAAGGGCTCAGGCGTTTGCCTTCGCGGCCCGGCGTTCGACTCATCTTTGGAGGAAACAGTAGATCAAGGCTTCAGCCCCTTACAGCCGACTGGCGGAGATCTATGACCAACAATGGGCGGGGGAGTTCGCGAAGGCGGTCTTCGAGCGAGCTTCGGTGATTCTCAAACGGGAAGGGACCCGGCCCGGCGTGGTGGTGGACCTGGCCTGCGGCACGGGTCGCCTGGCCAACCTGTTCGCCGCCAAGGGTTGGTCCGTCATCGGCGTGGACATCTCCAAGAAGATGCTGGCCGTCGCGGAGAAGAATTCCCGAAAGGCCCGCACGAAGGTCACCTACGTGCGCGCCGACATGCGGAAATGGAGCAAGCGCAATTCGGCCGACGTCGTCACCTGCGTATACGACAGCCTCAATCACCTCTCCACCAAGGCCGACCTGCAAAAGGTCTTCCGGAACGTCTATCAGACCCTCAAGCCCGGGGGGCTTTTTCTCTTTGACATCAACGACCCGGAGTTCTTTGAGAACTACTGGAACGGTCGGTCGGACTTCGTCGAGCGGCGGGACTACTTCCTGGTGGTTCGCTTGTCCTACGCCCCGAAGCAAGCCTTGGGACGCGGGGATATCACGGCGTTCATCCGGCGCGGAAACCTCTACGAGGTCGTGCGAGAGGTGGTCGTGGAACGGATGTTCACGGGCAGCGATGTGGCCCGGCTGCTGAGCGAAGCGAAGTTCGCGGACATCAACGCGGAGCGTTTCAACCCGTTCCCCCTTCCCTACCAGGGGATCATCAAGACGTTCTGGACGGCCAAGAAGGACTCCACCTGATCCCCGAACCGGAAACACCCATGCCGATCATCGACATATTGTGGCAAAACGAAGAGATTCGGACGCTGGCGCCCATCTGGAAGGCCGGCCTTGACGTCCTCTTCGTCGGCCTGAACCCGTCCATCCCCAGCGTCGAAGCGGGCCATTACCACCAGGGCAAACTGGGAAAGCGGTTCTGGAAGCGGTTGCGCTCCATCGGCCTGCTGCAAGGCGCGCAGCCCGGTCTGGAGGACGAGGCCCTTCTGGAGAGAAATTTCGGCGTCACCGACCTCGTACCCCGTCCCAGCGCGCGGGCGAATGAAGTCACCGAGGAAGAATTCCAGCTCGGCAAGCAGTTCGTCCTCTATCAAATCTCGGAGGGCAAACCCCGCATCGTTTGCTTCATCTATAAAAAAGCGTTGGAGGTCCTGGTGGGCGGGGCCATCCCGACCGAGGGCGGGCTGATCGAGTCCGAGGACGAGGCGTGGAGGTCGATCTTCGGCGGCAGCCGGGTTTTCCTTTTCCCCGGCCCCTACGCCCAGGCCGAGACCGAAAAGAAAATCCTGGACATGTTCAAGCGATTGGTGGGCGAGGTCCGCGGCGACCGGGACTGACGCGTCGGGTTTTGTTCCAGGGGGGGCTTCCTTTGCCTTTGCTCAGGACAAGCTTTGAAAACCGGCCGGATATGCTTAGGGGGGCCTTTTTGGGCACTGCGTGCCGGCTAAACTGCGGTTGAGGGCGCTTCCCCTCAAAACCACGTCTTTGCCGCACGCCTTCCGGAGGGTGGTTGAGCAGGCACGCAAGTGCGGAAACCTGACGCGGTGCGTCCGGCCCCCCTAACCCTCCCCGGAAAACTTTTGACGGCCGAGCTTGACGCTCGGCCTGCCTGGGGTGGGGGGGGGTTGACTGGGCCCGTTGTCCCGGGCCTTGCGGAGGCTTGATTCCTTGGCCGAATGCCACGTAGGGGGGTCCCTTGCAGGCCCCCGCGGGATGGGGCAGGGTCATCGACTCTCGCCCCTCCCCTTGTATCTTGGAAAGTTTGGCACGCGTGTCCGAAAAGCAGATAAAGGCTTGCCTTCTCCTGGTCCTCCTTTCCGGCCTGACCCTTTTGGGGACAGCCTCGGGGTCGGCCCAGCCTCCTGTGGAAATCATCGCTCGGGACGGGGCCAAGATGCGCTGGGTCGCGGCGGGATGGTTCTGGAGGGGCGCGCCAGGCGCTCCGGGAGCTGACCGGGCCAACTGGCTCGAGGTCGCATGGGACTTCAAGCCCGGGCGCCGCATCTATCTGGAAGGTTTCTACATCGACGTGTTCGAGGTGACCCATGCCTTCTATGAAAAATTCACCCGGTCGACGGGGAGACCTCGCCCGGCCTACGCCGATGACCCCCGGTTCAACCCGGCCGACCGCCCGGTCGTCGGGGTCTCCTGGTACGAGGCCCGGGATTACTGCCGATGGGCCGGAAAACGGCTTCCCACCGAGGCCGAGTGGGAGAAAGCGGCCCGAGGGACAGACGGCCGAACCTTCCCCTGGGGAGAAGCTCTCCCATTCCCCTGGGAAGAAAGTCTCCGCTTCGAGAAGTCCAGGGCCCTGGCCAACTTCAACCCCCTGATCCGCGACCCATCGACGTTCTTCTACACCCATCTTGAAGGCGACGGCTACCGGTTTACGGCCCCTGTGGGGTCCTTTCCGTCAGGCGTGAGCCCCTATGGCATCCAGGACATGGCGGGAAACGTCGCCGAGTGGGTCTCGGACTGGTACGATGAGACATACTACCGCTGGTCTCCCGAGCGAAACCCCCAGGGGCCGGATAGAGGCCGGGGAAAGGTGCAGCGGGGGGCGTCCTGGATAGACCTGGAGAACTACCTGGAGACCTATCTCAGAAACGTGGGAAACCCGAACCTGCGCCACAGCTTCACGGCGGGATTCCGCTGCGCCGCTTCCCTGGGGCCCTAGACCCTGAGTATCCGAAGAAGAGGGAACCTCCTTGGGCGTTCTGTCCAGGACTCTTTCCAAAGCTCCCTGGCTCCTCCTTCTTATCTCGGCATTCGTTTTCTTCTCGGACGTTTTCCTTTTCAATAAGTGGTTCATCGACGCCCCAAGCCTCTTCAACGTCTACCCCTGGAAGGTCGCTCATTTCTTCCCCATTACCGAAGCGACCGGAAGCGACCCCGACCTTCTTCTCTGGCCCGCGCAGAAGTTCATGGCGGAGGAGTTGTTTCGAAATGGACGGCTTCCCGTCTGGAACCCCCTGATCCTGACCGGGCTTCCCTTTCTGGCCGGGGCGCTGAAAGCCGCCTTTGCCGTCACGAATCTTGCCCACCTCCTGCCGCATTTCCTCTGGGCCATCCACATCAAGATGTTCGCCCAGATGGTCCTGTTGGGACTGACCGCTTACATCTTCATTCGGAATCTGTGCGGGGAAAAGCTGGCGGCCCTCCTGGGGGCCGGGACCCTGATGCTCGGCGGCTATGCCACGACGGTCCTCCGCCACCTCCACAGCCTGGAAGCGGCCCTGTGGCTGCCCCTGATCCTCCTCCTGGTGACAAAAGCCGCCACAGAGCGACGCCCTGTCTTCCTCGCGATGGCCGGGGGCCTGCTGGGGATTCTGTCGTTGGGTTCCTTCAAAGTTCTCGCCCTCCACGCCCTTGCGATCTCCCTGGCCTACTTCCTCTTCTTAGGCATCCCTGTGATGTACCGTCCTTTGCGGCCGAGCGGCCTTCGGGACGAGGGGGACGGAGGGACGCAAAAGGGCGGAGGCGTTGGGCTGCGGCATATCCTTCTCGCCTGCTTCTTCGGGGCCGTCCTCTTCCTGGCGATCTCCTCCGCCGTGACGGTCCCTTCCCTCCTCGAGCTGCTGCGCTCAAGCCGAACGGACCCGGCTCAGTGGGCGGGCCTCATGGAGGAAAGCTTCGGGGGAAGCTATCTGAAGGCGACGCGCTGGAGCCTTCAGAGCTACCGCGGGTTTTTGGTCCTGGCGGTTTCCTCCCCCATCTTCATCCGGGCCAATTGGGCCAACGCCCTCTTTCTCGGCCTCTGCTCCACCTCTCTGGCGATTGTCGGGTTGGCCGCGAGCAGACGAACGGGCGGAGCCGCATGGGCGACGGCGCGCTTCTTCCTGGTACTCAGCCTGATCTTCCTCTTCCTGCCTGCCCTGACTCCTCCCCTCATGGGGTTGACGGAATCGGTCGAGCCCCTGAGGCGACTTCACTCCCTGTGGTTCTCGTTCTCGCGCATCGCGCGATCATCCCTGGGTGTGAGCCTATCGATGGGGGTCCTATCCGCCTTCGGGGCAAAGGCGCTCCTGGCGCAGGGAGACCGCGCCTGGCGGGACCTGTCGAGGTCGCTGGTCTACATCGTTCTTTTTCTCCTCATCCCTTCTGGAATCCTATGGCTCATCGGGACTGCATGGGGCGGGGCCCCGAGCCCGTGGAGGGGCCTTCTCCGGCTGTCCAGACACTTCTCGGGGCTTGATTGGCCCCTCTTCCTGACCATCGGCTTGGGTCTGGGTCTGATTATCATTCTTCGCAAAAGGGAGCTTCTTGGGCCGAAGGGCGCCGTCCTCGTCATCTTTCTACTGATGGCCTCCGAGCTGATTTTCGCGGGGCGGCACCTCAATCGGGCGTACCCCCGCTCGCTTGCTTTTCCCCCCACCCCCGCGGTGGATTTTCTCAAAGAGGTTGCAGGTCCCTCCCAGGGCTCGCCCCCCCGCCGCGTCCTTTCCCTTATGCCTTCCTCCTTCCTCGCCTGGTATGCGAATGTCTTCCCCTCAAACCTCCTCATGTTTTATGGAATCCATGAGCTTGGAGGCCATGATCCCTCCATTCCCCTGCGCTACGTGAAGTTCTTCTCCCGCCTCGCTCGTCCCAAAGGGTCCTACGGTTACAGGGTTCAGTTCCACAGCTCTTACCTCGTGAAGCACCGGCCCCTGTTGGACCTCCTGAGTGTGCATTACTTCATCCTTCCCCCAGGCACCTACCTCGCCCTCGACGACCTGGAGCTCATTTATGACCGAGACGTCCGCATCTACCGCAACCAGAGGGCCCTCCCCCGGTCGTTCGTTGTTTCCCGGTGGCAGGTGGAGCCCTCCCGGGGGCGTCAGCTGGATCGGCTCTTCGACGGGCTGGACTTCAGACGGGAGGTCCTCCTCGAAAAGTCCCCCAAGACAGATCCCCCCCCGGATGGGTGCGAAGACGCCGGGCAGACAGGGCGCGTCACTTACCAGGAATACCTGCCCGCCCAAGTCAGCCTCCGGGTGGATCTCGCCTGTCCCGGGATCCTCGTCATGAGTGACGCCTATCATCGGAACTGGAGGGCGGAGGTGGACGGAAAGGCCGCCGAGCTGGAGCGGGCGAACTACCTGATGCGCGCTCTGGCCCTGCCTGCTGGACGCCACGAGGTGCGCCTCTGGTTTGAAGACCCCTGGCTCCGCTACGGCCTCTTCCTCTCAGGAGCGGGTCTCCTCACCCTGTTGGGGCTTGGGCTGTGGGCCTTTCGCTCGCGCCCCCATCCGGGCCGCTCTTCGGGTGGGGAAGATGAGTAAGCCCTGCGGACCGGGCGGTGCGATTGGCCATTTGAAGAATGGTATGATCTAATAAATATTCGGCATGAGATTGAGGCTGCGGGAAACGTCTTGTACAGATGGCCTCAGATGAAAGGGACAATCGTAGTTTCTTCCGGATGATCCACCGATTGCTTCCCGTCTGCGCATGTCGGCCAGCCGGCTCGGCGATAGAGGATAAAGTCATTCCCCTCGGCCGGAGCCGCTTCCGACACCGCAGGCCCTGAACCCCTCGAAGCGGAAGGAAAAAGAGACGCGAAATGGTTTCCTCTAATCTTGGATTTCCCCGGATTGGCCCGAAGCGGGAACTCAAAAAGGCGCTCGAATCGTTCTGGTCCGGGAAAATCAGCGAAGAAGAACTGCTGGATTTCGGGCGTTCCCTCCGGCGCCAGAACTGGCTCCTCCAGAAGGAGCTGGGCATTCATCACATCCCGTCCAACGACTTTTCTCTCTACGACCACGTGCTCGACACCATCGCTCTGGTTGGGGCGGTTCCCCGGCGTTACGGGTGGCGGGACGACTGGGTGGACCTTCGGATGTACTTCTCCATGGCCCGCGGGGTGATTGGGGGGGATTCCCGAAGCGGGGTTCCGGCGATGGAGATGACCAAGTGGATGGATACGAACTACCACTACATCGTCCCGGAGTTCGAGCCCGGACAAAGTTTCCGGTTGGCCTCGACGAAACCCTGGGAGGAGTTCCAGGAGGCAAAAGCCATCGGCGTCCACACCCGGCCCGTTCTCCTGGGACCCATTTCCTTCCTCTTGCTGGGAAAACCGAAGGACCAGGAGATTGACCCGATCTCGCTCCTGCCGGACATCCTGCCCGTTTACGAGGAGGTCTTGCGCAGCTTGGCGGAGGTCGGCGCCGAGTGGGTCCAGGTCGATGAACCCTGCCTTGCGCTCAATCTGACGACGAGGGCGCGCGAGGCGCTCACCTCCACCTACGAACGGCTGAGCCGGACGTCTGCCAGTCTGCGGCTCCTCCTGACGACCTACTTCGGCGATCTCCGCGATAACCTCCCAACGGTCATGGCGCTTCCCGTGGCAGGGGTCCATCTCGACCTGGTCCGCGCGCCGGCCGAGCTGGAGCGGGCCCTGGAGATGGTTCCGCCGTCGATTTCTCTTTCCCTGGGCCTGGTGGACGGACGCAACGTCTGGCGGACGGATCTGGAAGGGGCACTGCGGCTGGCGAACCGGGCGCTTGAGACCTTGGGGAAGGATCGCGTGCTCATCGCGCCCTCCTGCTCCCTTTTGCATGTGCCCCTCGATCTGAACCTCGAGACCGGGCTGGACGAAGAGCTGCGTTCCTGGCTGGCCTTTGCGATACAGAAACTTGAGGAGGTCGTCCTCCTGACCCGGGCGGTCCAGGAAGGTCCGGACAGCGTCCGCGAGGCCCTGGAGGCCAACCGGGAGGCCTTGAGGACGAGAAAGGCATCCCGCCGAATCCATAACGAGGCGGTGAAACAGAGGCTGGCCTCCGTCACGGACGACATGCTGCGGCGGAAGAACCCCTTTGCGGTGCGAAGGAAGCTCCAGCAGGAGCGTCTGCGCCTTCCCCTGTTGCCGACGACCACAATCGGTTCCTTCCCTCAGACGCCGGAGGTCCGCTCGGCCCGGGCGGCGTTCCGGTCCGGCAAGATGGGCCGGGAGGATTACGAGGCCTTTCTCCGCCAGGAAACTGAAAGGGCGCTGCAATTCCAAGAAGAAGTTGGGCTGGACCTGTTGGTGCACGGGGAATTCGAGCGAACCGACATGGTGGAGTACTTCGGCGAGCAACTCTCGGGGTTCGCCTGCACGAAGCACGCCTGGGTTCAAAGCTACGGCTCTCGTTGCGTGAAACCCCCGATCATTTACGGCGACGTGGAGAGGCCCCGCCCGATGACGGTGGAGTGGTCGCGATTCGCCCAGTCCCGGACGAAAAAGCTGGTCAAAGGGATCATCACGGGTCCGGTAACCATCTTGCAGTGGTCCTTCGTGCGCGATGACCAGCCGCGCTCGGAAACCTGCCGGCAGATCGCTCTGGCGATTCGCGATGAAGCCACGGACCTGGAGGCCGCAGGAATCCAGGTCATTCAGATCGATGAGCCCGCCCTTCGGGAAGGACTGCCGCTGCGTCGCGAGGACTGGGAGCACTACCTGAAGTGGGCGGTGGAGGTCTTCCGCCTGGCTTCGAGCGGAGTTCGGGACAAGACCCATATCCACACCCACATGTGCTATGCCGAATTCAACGACGTCATCGAGTCCATCAGCGCGCTGGATGCCGACGTGATCTCCTTAGAAAGCTCCCGCTCCCAGATGGACCTGTTGGATGCCTTTGCCCATCACCGCTATCGCAATGAAATCGGGCCCGGCGTTTACGACATTCACTCCCCCCGAGTCCCCGACCGGAAGGAAATCGAAGCCCTTCTTCGGAAGGCCCTGGAGGTCCTGCCGCCCGAGAATGTCTGGGTGAATCCCGACTGCGGGCTCAAGACGCGCAGCTGGGAGGAAGTGAAACCCGCTCTCCAGGAGATGGTGGAGGCGGCGAGGCGCTTGCGGGCTGAGCTTGGAGGGGAACGAGAACCCGTCCCGGCGTAGGGGAAGGAGTCCCGCGTGGCCCCAAGGGGGTTCAACCCCAATGGTTCGGTGACCGGAATCGGCAGCCTTCCGCTGGCGGACCCGGAAGCCGCCGTCCAGTTCATCGTCGAGAACTCGCCGACTCTGCCCTTCTGGCCTCAACTCCCCCGACGGTCCCGCAAGGAGCGCCTCATCGGGCAGGGGCTGACGCCCCTGGCGGAGGTCCTGAAAGAGCGTTCCGCAACAAACGGCTACCGGGCCAAGCCGCAAAAATTGGCGGAAGTCGTGGACAGGCTCAAACACGGCCCGGCGGAACTCCACGCGAGCGGAGCGTCCGGCTTTTTTGCCTTCGAAAAGGCCCTGGCGCGCGGGGCCTTCCCGGATGCGGCCGCCCTGAAAGGCCAGATCGGGGGACCCATTACGCTCGCCTCAAATCTCTTTGACCGCGACCGCCCTTTCGCCCAAGACCGCCTATTGATGGACGCCGTGGCCTCATACGTCTGCAGGCTGGCCCAATGGCAGGTTGCTCGACTGCGGAGATTCGGCCGGCCAGTGATCCTCTTCGTGGACGAGCCCCGGCTCGGTCTTCTCAACCGGGGGACACTCAGCGGGACCGGCCCGCACCTCGTCAAGGCCCTGACAGACGTCCTCGAGGCCATCCGCAACGCCGGAGCTATGGCTGGGGTTCACTGCTGCGCATCCTTCTCCTGCACCCTGCTGCGCCGAACGAAACCCGACATTTTCTCCTTTGACGCGTACCAGGGTCTGGAAAATTTTTGCGCAGATCCTGGCGCGAAAGCCTTTTTCGAGGAAGCAGGATGCGTGGCCTTCGGCCTGGTTCCCACGCGGTCCCGTCTGGACGATCTCAGAGCGGAGGAACTGTTCGGCCGGTGGCTGCAAAACGCAGCGAAACTTGGCGAAGCCCGGGAAGTCGCCAGTCGCTCCTTCATAACGGCCACCTGTGGTTTGGGCCTTTTGCCAAAAGACGCCGGCAGCGCCTCCTTCGCCTTGTGTCGCAGTCTCGCCCGGCTCGTCCAGCAGGTGGCCGGACCCTAGCGAGCGGTTTCAAAAAGATGTCCCAGGCCCCCCTCTCTCCTATTCACTTTCGCCGTAGATCCGCTGGCAAACCGGGCCCCGCTCATCGTCGCGGGCCCTCCACTCGATAATCCGAGGGATGGTGGGCGGTCCGGATGCCGGTCCTCTTCATCGGCGGCCCCGGCCCTGGAGACCTGGGGCGCAGGGGCGCAGGCCCGTTTTCCAACCCGAAAAGGCGCCCCCCTGGCCCGCTTGCCCTCACCCCGTAGCGCGGCCGATTCAAAGCGACGCGGTTGACGCCGGGGTCTCTTTACTCAATATTGGCAAAAGAGATGGATCTCTTGGCGGTTGTTCATAGGTGCAGCAGGGGTGAGACAGGCGCTTGGGAGGAGTTCCTTCCAGCCTTTGGGGAGATAGGTCGCCGGACCCTGCGCACCTTCCGACTCTCAGAAGCCGATCAAGAGGAGATCTTATCCCGGTCCTTGCTCAGCCTGTACGAAGCGGGATTGCGGCGGTTCCACGGCACGTCCATGGGAGAGCTGGCCGTCTATCTCAAACGGGTGGTCCGCAATGAGGCCCTCACTTACGTGCAGCGCCGGTCCCGGGAGGTGGTCGACGAAAAGGTCGGCACCACGAACCCCTCGGAAGATGCGTTGTCCGATGTCCCGGGCAGATTGGTGGAAGAGGAGACCCGACGGATTCTGGAGGAGATCATCGCGGAGTTGCCTCGTCGCGATAAGGAACTCTATCTGATGAAGATGCGGGGCCTGAAAGAGCGAGAGATCGCAGAGCAGACAGGGTCCCCGCCCGGGACCATCGCATCCCGGATCAGCCGCCTGATCGACCAGATCCAAAAGCGTCTGCGAGAGCGCGGATGTTTAGATTGAAATTTAAATGCAAGAATTTAGCTGGAGCCGAGTCTATGTGAGAGAAAAACAATGGAGGAGACCAATGAGGTGGATCATCTTGATCGGTTGAGCCAGACGCTTTTCGAGCATCTTGAGGACCGGGGGGCCTCCCACGGTCCCGATTGCCTCCCCACAGCGCGACTAGAGGCATACGTATCCGACCGTCTGACCCCAGAAGAACACGCACGGGTGGAGGGCCATCTCGATGGATGTCTCTCGTGCTTGAATTCCATGGTGGAGCTTCGGGACCTTCTCCACGCCATGGCCGACCCTGTGGCAGTCAACCCCGTGCTAGAAGCGCGTCTTCGGGGAGTCGTCCGGGCAGCTCTTCCCACCCGAGCAAAGAGGCTGTCCCGAGAGGTCGTCTCCGCTTTCCGGCCCATCGGCAACCACACGTTCCAGTTGCAGTGGGCTCCTCCTCGTCCCCAAAGCGAATATTCCCCTGCGGCCTTCGCCCGACGAATCACAGAATATTTCAGAGAACTCGATGACCGTCTGGCGGGGGCGAGCAATGGGATGAGCGACCGGGTGAGGTTTCGCCGGTTGGCGCGGGAGGCGGGCCTGAAGGCATCGGAAAAGGGAATTTCGGCGTGTCGGCGGTGGGGATGGTGGGGCTGGTGGCTCGTGGACAGCTTCCTCTGCGCCCTCTGGCTGATCACCATGGTCGATATTCCCCTAACGCCGAAAACGAGCCTTGCACTCATTCTGTTGGCCGCAGGCCTGCCGTGGCTCGCGGTGGCGACGATCGCCGCAGGCATAGGGGTGCTCGCCCTGGCCGCTTATCTGCCTCGGTTCATGTGGAAAGGAAGAATCCAGGGGGCTCTGTAGGAGACCTTCGAAGGAAAGAAGCCCGGATTTCGACCCCAGGGGCTTGGGCAGGATGACGCAACGGCACGAAATAAAGAGAGAGCAGGGGCTTGCCTCCATCCACAGCGACGCATGCACCATTTTCTTCCCTTCTTCCATCAGACCTGAAGTCCCAAGGGAGATCGGGCGGGTCCCCATTGGGCGCAAATAGGAGTGTTCTGGCCTCGGGCGCCTCTCCCGAGGGGATTGGGCGGCAGCGTCCTCTCCCTTGGGAACTACCCCAAGGCTCGGTACACAGGCTTTGCCATTGTCTTTTCCTATGAGGACCACTCACAGGCTTCATCGAGAAGGACCTTCCTTCCCTGCGCTCCAATCCTTCCCCGGCGTTGCCAAGGCCAAATCCTGGCTGGATCGCTTCGATCTCAACACCTTCTGCTTGGTCTCAGTTTTGGTGGGGGGAATCCTCGCCCTGGCCATGCAAGTCGGCGGGCCCGACCCCGACCTTTGGGGCCACATCCGCTACGGCCAAGAGATGCTGGAGCGCGGCAATCTGAAGTGGGAGGACCCTTACGCCTACACCCTGCCGTTTCACGAGCCGGTCAACCCAAGCTTCCCGTGGGTTCGTCATGCCTGGCTCAGCCAGATCATCATCGCTGTCGGCTGGAAGTATTTGGGAGCCTTGGGACCCTGGCTATTCCGGTTGGTGCTGGTGGGGGGCCTGCTGGGAACCATCCTCCTGGCGGCTCGGGCCACGACGCGCAACCTGCTGGAAGTCGTGTTCGTGTACACCCTGGCGTGGGGCGGGATTGCCCCGGGAATGGCTTTTCGTCCGCAACTATTTACGTTCGCCCTCTTTACCATCCTCCTCTTCCTGATCTATCGAACCCACCTGGCCAGGAACCTGGCCCCCCCGTGGACTCTCGCCTGGATCCCCCTCATGCTCCTGTGGGCGAACACCCACGGTGGATTCCTCGCGGGACTCGTTGTGATGGGACTGATTGTGGGAGTCACGTTCGTGTGGGTCATCACCACGAGAGGCGGAGGCGAGGATACCCGACAGATAAGGCGCTTGTTCGCATGGTCGGTCGCCGGTTTCTTCGGCAGCCTCCTCGTCACCCTTGTGAACCCGTACGGGTGGGAGCTTTACCGTTGGCTCTGGTTTGACCAGACCACCCCCCGCGCCATCGTCATGGTCGAGTGGCGAAAGGTCCAGTTTTTCACGAGCCAGTTCCCCTATTTGGACAAGCAATTCCCCCTCTTCAAGATCCTCCTTGTGGTTTCGGTCCTGTCGCTGATCTTCACGCGTCGGCAGCGGAACCTGTTCGAGGTCCTGCTTCTCGGGGGTCTGGCCTTCGGCGGGCTGATGCAGGTCCGGCATACGATATTTTTCTGCGTGGCGGCGGCAATGTTCATCCCCAAGCATCTGGAAAGCGCGATTCGTGGCCGTTGGCTGAGGGACATCTCCACCGGGACCCCTAGTCTCCACGCCCAGCGGGTCATCAAGGGGGGATTGGTGGCGGCCCTTGTCGTCAGCATAACCGTGGCGGGTTTTTTCTCCAGGGTCTTTACCCCTTGGGGAATCCCGATGAAGACGGCCGACTTCCCGATGCGAGCCATTCACTTCCTCCGCGACAATGGAATCCGCGGAAACTTGGTGGTCTGGTTCAATTGGGCTCAGTTCGCCCTGTGGCACCTGGGCCCGCGCCCCGCCAACGGCAAAACCGCCCACAACCTCCTCGCCTATGACGGCCGTTTCCGAAACGTCTATCCGGTGGGGGCCGAAGAAGCCTATATGGCGTTTCACTACGGAAAGGTATTCCTCCCGGAATCTGAGAAGGTGCCCTGGGGTGCCCTCTTGGACAACTATCCCACCGACGTCGTGCTGATGGCGAAGGATTGGCCGATGCTCGAGCAGATGGCAGCGAGGACCGATTTCGAGCGGGTTTACGACAGTCCACAGCCTGAGTCTGCGGTCATTTTTGTCCGCACGAGCCGATACCCTGAGATTGTCGACAAAGCCCGGCGGGGGCGACTCGTGTTGCGCCCGCTTGAGCCAACTTTCAGGTTTCCGGGGGACGGAGCAATTCCAGCCCGAAGGCGCCCCCTTGCGGGTGGCGGACAGCGCCCCTCTTCGAACGATGCCCCCAGCTCAAGCCCTGAGGGCCTTCAAATTCGCCTGGAGAACCCCGATGGGGACATGTTTGAAGAGCTGTCAGGATTGTAGACAACCTGGACGGGCCTCAGTTGCGGTCCGGAGAGACTCGGGGAGCACGACTTTTGTGTATCCATTCCGGACACGCATGTGTAATCTTTCCTTAACATCTGGGCGATTTCACCGAAACAACGGCGAAATTACCTTGACAATCTTACGTAAAATGTGTTAAAGCTCATATAATGGTTGTGTTGTGTGGCTGAAAATCCTGAGCCTGTAGACCGGAGGTCACGACATAGCTTGGAAAGAGAATTCGCCCCTGTCGGCTTTGTTTACAGTGGCGAGGAGAAGGGGAAGAGAACGGCAAGTGGGTGGTTCCTCGGGGGTTGAGGGCGATGTGGCGCGGATGGGCGGAATTTCTTCCCGCGAAGCGGAGAACCTAACTTCAAGGAGGTCCGGAACATGACGCTTGCCCCTGCAATCTACTGGCTGATGGCGTTAACGGTGGGGTTGATCCTTCACATTATCCGTGACTACAAGAGGTATAAACTTCTGAAAGAACAGATTGAACGGAAATGACGATTCGGACGGGTGGTCTGATAGACCGGATTCAAGAAAGGCCACCAGAGCGCGAACGAATAAAATCGGGCTCGGGTGCAAGAATTTGGCTCCATCCGAGTCTAAACAATATGAATTAAGGTTGTGGGCGCTTCTTAGATTGTCGGGCGTCCAGTCTCAAGGGTTGGCCTCCCACCCTTCGCGGGAGGTCTCAATGGAGGATGTGGATATGTGGGATAGGCTTCGTAGGCTGTGGCGGAACGAGGAAGGTCAGGGATTGGTGGAATATTCCCTGATCATCGCGCTGGTCGCCATTGCTGTCGTTCTGGCCTTGACTGCGCTGGGTGGCAACATCCAGAACACGTTCAACAACATCATCGCCTCACTGTAGGCCGGGCTGCCTCACGCCTGAGTTCCCGATCAGCCAAAAGAGGGGCGCCCCGGAGAGCCGGAGCGGATGGATGAGCATGGGACGTTGAAAAACCTTCGCCGCCTCTGGCGGAAGGATGGCGGTCAGGGTTTGATCGAATACATGCTGATCATCCTTCTGGTCGCCATCGCTGTTATGTCAGCCTTGACTCTGTTCGGAGGGGAAGTCCAGAACCTTTTGAACAACGTCGTTACCTCCTTCTAGCTTCCTGTCCTGGCCGCATGACAGTCCAGTCCGTGGTGGCTGGAGCGAGGAGCTTGTTGAGGGATGGTGAAAGAGTGGATTCCAGCCCTCGCGTGGGCGCCGGTCGCCGGGGGAACCGACCTCCGCTGGGGGGGTTATCCAGAACTGGCGGACGCTGTCCGGAACGCTCGGAGGGCCGGTCTGGTATGTCACCCGGGGCGGAGGGATTCTCTTCACCCGGGGGGCGAAGTCACCTTGGCATCCCCGCTCTTTCTCATTCCTTTTTTTGCGAGCAGACATCCGGGGGCGGATTCAGGGTGACCCAGGCGATGAGCGGATTTCCGGGCCGCCGGAGGCAATTGCGAAGAGCGGCGGCGGTCCGGGGTATGTGGAGACTGGTTCCCTGTGAAGGGTAAAGTGAAAGAAAAGCATACAAGTCACGGATCGGGGTTCGTGCGAAGCAGAGGCTCGCAGGGGGGGAGAGCCCCGTCCGGCAGGAAGAGGTCGTGATGGCGGAACCATCCTGTTTGGGCCGGCTTTTGCGGTGGAGACGGCATCGTCCACTTTCGCGCGCAAGAAATGGACATGCCGCAAGGGCGACGCGAGGACAAGCTCTCGTAGAGTTTGCTCTCACCCTTCCGCTTCTCCTCCTTCTCCTGCTCGGCGTCGTGGAGTTCGCCCGGGCCTATTTCACGTACCATCTGATCACCAACGCAACCCGCGAGGGAGCCAGAATCGGGATCATCACGGGCAAGAGCGGTACGGATGTGAACAACGCCGTGCAAAACCGTTTAAGCTCAGGGGGGCTGACGGCAACCCCTACCATCACCGTCACAGGCGTGGATGGAGCCTCAGCGGGAGACCTGACCACCGTCGCGGTGTCCTACCCCTTTCAGTCCCTTTCCGGGTCCTTCATCCCGGGTTGGAGCGGGATGATTACACTGAGTCAGACGACCGTTATGCGTCATGAGTGACAGGGTCAAGTCGCGTAGGGGTTTGGGAAAGGAAAGACGATGAACCGAAAGCGCGCTCTCCTTATTTTGCTGTTGGGAGTGATTTCGGGTCTTGCCGCGACAATAGGCGCATCGCGGTACCTGACCAAGGCGGGGGGACGTGGGCCAGAGGTCGCACCCGTGAAGGTCGAGTCCGTTGTCATCGCCAGTACCGATGTGGAAAAGGGGGAGACCTTACGAAGGCAGCACCTGGCCGTTGTCTCCTGGCCGGCTGAGTTGGTTCCGCCCTCCACGCTCCGAAAGATTGAGCATGTGGAGAACCGGGTCACCTTTGTGGACCTGCTCAAGGGGGAGCCGATCCTTGAAGCCAAGCTGGCGCCACCGGGATCGCCGCCGGGGCTGGGCGGCATCATCGCGCCGGGGATGCGGGCGGTCACGGTCCGGGTGGACGACGTCATCGGAGTGGCGGGGTTTCTTCTCCCCGGAAGCCGGGTCGATGTGCTGACCACGATGGACGTGCGCGCCCGCAAAGGCAAGCAGGACACCATAACCCGAGTCGTCCTCCAGGACATCAATGTCCTGGCCGTCGGCCAGAAAATGAAGGAAGTCGCTTCCAAACCGGAAAAAGGGATGCTGCGCGAGAAGATCACAGTCGTCACGCTCCTGGTCACCCCCTTCCAGTCGGAGCGCCTGACGCTGGCCTCTACGCGGGGAAAAATCCTGCTGGCCCTGCGCAACACCGCCGACAGAGAATCGATAGACACACCCGGGGTCTCACCCCCCGAGCTGATCTTCGGGGCGGTGGCCCAAGCCCCGAAACCCAATGGACAGAAGAAGATCCAGAAGGCTCCCAAGCCTCCCGAGCCGGAAAAGCCAAGCGTCGAGGTCATCCGTGGAGGGAAGAGGAGCCACGAAACGTTTGATGGGGAGGATGATAAGTGAGGCGATGGAGGCGGTTTGCCAGGGGGGCTTGGGCGGGGCTGTTCGTGGTCGCATTCGTGGCGGGGGCTGTCAGAGGGGCGCCGGCCCAGGAGGGCAAGGCGCGGCTGGAGAGGCCGCCGACCTCTCCCTACCAGGTGAGGCGTGACGGGACCTCCCTCCGGCTGACTGCGGGAAAATCTGTCATGGTCTCCGTTCCCTACTCTGTTCAGCGAATCTCGGTGGCGGAGCCCAAAGTGGCGGACGTCATCACCATTTCCCCCAGCCAATTCCTTGTGAGCGGCAAGAATCCCGGGGTGACGAACGTCATCGTCTGGGACAAGAGCGACCGGACGTTCATCTTTAACCTGCTGGTGCAGGTGGACGCAGAAGCCCTGGAGGAAGGGATCAACAAACTCTATCCCCAGGAGTCCCTGACGGTGCGGGCCGTGAAGGACGCCATCGTCATCTCCGGCATGACCGCCGGGACGGACGTCCGAGACGGCGTGGGCCGGATAGCTGAAATCTTTGCCCAGAAAAAGGTGGTCAATCTCATTACGGCCCCGGAATTGGCCGACACCATTTCGACCGGGATGCGGGCCGTCACGATCCGGGTGAACGATGTCATCGGCGTGGCGGGCTTTCTGGTCCTCGGGACCCGAGTCGATGTCCTAACGACCATGGAGCTGAAGAAACCGGCCAGGACGGTGACAAGAGTCATCTTGCAGAGGGTCATGGTTATCGCCATCGGCCCGCGCAGGGAGCCCTCGAAGGAAAAGGGCAAAGAGGGTTTTCTGGTCACCCTCCTCGTGACACCGTCCCAGGCCGAACGCCTGACCCTGGCCTCCACAAAAGGGCTCATCCACCTGGCCCTTCGGAGCGGCCCGGACGAAGGCGCCCCCACCACCACGGGGGTCACGCCCCGCCTGCTGATGTTCGGATCTCCCCGCGTCGGCCCATCCGCAGCGGCCCGCAGACGCCGGCGACCCCGAGTGGCGAGACCGGCCCCGGCACGCAGACGGACTCCGCCGAAGCGTGACATCGAGATCTACCGCGGGGTAAAGCGATCCATTGAACCAGTGACGGAATGATGGGGAGAGGAGAACACATGCCGAGGATGAAGCGGCAAAGACGACTCGCAACAGGAATTGGAGGAGGGCTTTTGGTGGCTCTGTTGGTTGGGGGAGTCCTCGGGGAGGGCTCCGCCCCGGCGGCTGAAGAGCGACCCACCGCTCAGCCCCCTTCGTACCGATTGTCCAATGGGGCCACTGCCCTTCAGGTGACGGCGAAGAAATCCCTGGTCATGACCGTCCCCTAT
The DNA here is from genome assembly GCA_046758845.1 of Nitrospinota bacterium. Taxonomy (GTDB): domain Bacteria; phylum UBA8248; class UBA8248; order JACPRG01; genus JBHIBA01. The sequence continues at coordinate 1,297 of JBHIBA010000025.1, read as the reverse complement.
ACCATTCGGCGGATCTCCGTAGGCGATCCGGACCTGGCGGACGTGGCGACGATCTCCCCGAACGAATTTCTCGTCAGCGCCAAGGTCCCGGGGACGACGAACCTCATCATTTGGGACGATGGCGGCCGAAAATTCGTCTTCGACCTCCTGGTGCAGGCCGACGCCAAGGCCCTGGCGCAGGGGATTGAAGAGGTCTACCCGGGGGAATCCGTGACGGTGCGCGCCGTCAAGGACACCCTCGTCCTTTCCGGAGTGACGTCTCGGGACGAGGTCAAAAAGGTCGTGGGCAAGATGGCCGAATCCTTCGCCCCCAAGAAGGTGATCAACGTGGTTCGGATCGGGGACCTCCCGATTCAGATCTCCCTCAAGGTGCGGATCGCCGAGGTGGGCCGGTCTGCCATCCGTGAGCTCGGCTTGGGCTTCCTGGCGCGAGGCCGGCTGGGGTCGGAGCCCGGGGCGTTCTCGCTCTTCCCCGGAGACTCCTTCTTCACGCCCTCTGGGGACTTCGCCGACGGCAGCGGACCCGATCTGTCCTTCGGCAACCTGGTCAACTTCTTCATCGCGGACAGCACGAGGAACCTGGGACTGTTTTTGCGGGCCCTGGAATCGCGGGGAGACCTCAGGACCCTCGCCGAACCGCGCCTGGTCACCCTGAACGGCCAGAAGGCGAGCTTTCTGGCGGGGGGCGAGTTTCCCGTGCCGATCCCGCAAGCCGGCGCGGGGGCCTCTGTGACCATCGAATTCAAGCCTTTCGGGGTTCGGCTCGACTTCACCCCCAAGGTCGTGGCGAAGGACCGGATCGAGCTCAAGCTGGCCCCCGAGGTCAGTGAACTGGATTTCGCCAATTCGGTCTCCGTAGGCGGAGTCAGCGTCCCCTCCTTGACGAAGCGCCGGGCTGAGACGGTGGTGGAACTCAGAAACGGCCAGACCTTTGCGGTGGCCGGCCTCATCCAAAATCGGCTCGTCCAGGACCTGAGCAAGGTTCCCTGGATCGCGGACATCCCCATCCTGGGCAAGCTGTTCACCAGCAAGCGGTTCAACCGGCAGGAGACGGAGCTTCTGGTCCTCATCACCCCGGAAATCGTGAAACCGACCGAGGCGGATGACCCGATGCCGTTGGCGGCAGGCGCGAGCTTTGGGCGTGGGTTATAGGAAAGGAACAAATTGCGTAGGGAAAAAGGTCAGGTCCTCGTTCTCTACGGCGTGTTTCTGGTTGGCCTCCTCGCGATGGCTGGCGTGGCTGTGGACCTGGGGTATCTTTACGCGGGCAAAGCCGCGCTCCAGGCGGCCGTGGACG